>JAAYFS010000030.1 GCA_012728115.1 Bacillota bacterium
AAGCAAGCTAGGATGAATACCGAGGTCTTCGCAGAATTCCTTTATGGTTTTGGTCGTGGCGTAACTGAGCTTAACCGCATTTTTGCGGAATTCCTCGTCATAACGTTGTCTGATCTTGGACATGATTAATCTCCTTTTTTCTTATAGTACTATCTTATCATCATGTCCGGAATTTTAACATAGACCCAGATTGTCCCCATGACATAAGCCCCAAATCTGTTTGATACTAATTTGTTTCATGATGATCGGGACAAAAGCCATCAACGCTTCCGTTGCATAACCGTTTCCCCTAAAATTGGTAGCTATATGGTAGCCTACTTCCCACTCATTTCCAATAGCTACAGCCTGAACATATCCGATATACTCACCAGTCTTAAGTAGAACTGGATAGACATAAGGACCATCAGTACCTTTATAACATCCAATTAAGAATTGAATCGTATCCAATGCCTCCTGCGTGGTCTCAAAAACCTCGTCTGGTACAAATCTACGATTATCCTCATCCAGAGAGTTCAGATGAACACATTCGGCCATACTTTCATCAAATTCTGTGATCACTAGCCTTTCTGTTATGACTATCATGCTACACATCTCCTTCTAGGCGCTCTGAATCTTATCGCTACGTTTCAAGAATGAAGCACCTTTTCTGATATAAGCATACTCTCTTTACCAAGGACTTCATAGTGAAGAGAGGCATATTATCACGTGACAAATGTCATATGATAATATGCCTCCTACATACCACACTACCTAAAAAATACCCGCTAGCGCACCAACCAAAACAGCTGATATTTTGATATCAATATCTTTCTAAACTACTTCTGAATAATGTTACCTACTACCATCCCTACATAACTGACTTTCACCACCGAGTTTTGCTCCATGCTTGGCGCTCTATGGATTGTCAACTTAATCGCCATTAGGCTTGGCGCTTAGCAACACACTGATGTTGCGGATCGCATAAAGAACAAAGGATGCAATCATCATGGCGATATTAATAACAATTAGAAAATCTGAGAACCCAACCGAAATATCGTACCACACCACATGAATAACCATCAGAGCATAGAGCAGAAAAGTTGACACCTTTCCATGCCAATCCGCCCCAATTACCTTTCCTGTCTTGCGGATAACTAAGAGCCCTGTGATTCCAGCAAACATTTCTTTCAGGACTAACACTAAAAGTGGCCATATCATAAATGGAAACCGGGCAATAAGGCAAAAGAGTACAACCCCCTGTGTAAGCTTATCTGCAACTGGATCTAGGGCTTTCCCAAAATTAGTTATCGAATTATATCTTCTGGCAATGTGCCCGTCCAAGACATCCGTTAATCCAGATAAAAGAAGGACACCCCCTGCACACAAAAAACTTTGCTCCACCCTATATAACCAGATAAAAACTGGAATGAGGCAGAGGCGAAAAACAGAAAGTAAATTCGGGATAGTTAAGATCTGGTTTTTATGTTTTCGAGTCATAATCTTGTAGCATTTCCCCTTGTCATATTTTTAGCGATTAATAATTATTTCCACATGCAATCGCCATGTCCTTCCCATTTACTCAACATCTGTTCCGCTAAAGACACTAATTACTATCCTTTGCATCAGCTGGATAATCAGATAGGCAGGCAAAACACCGAATGCAATTTTGGTCGTTATTAGGATCTCTCATGACGCCCTTCTACGATCCAAGGTTGCTAAAACAACTTACCACTTTATCCTTACCACCAGTTTTAGCTTTTAAGAGTAGATCATCTGTCTTTCGTAATAAAGATTGCTTAGTATCATTCGGTGCATACTCTGCTACTCCAAAACTGCAGGTTATTTTCTTTGGATCGGTTAACGGATTATGCTTCGCAATATTGCTTTTTATCCGCTCAGCCAGTTTTTCCGCTTGTTTAAGGTCTGTATTTGGTAGCAGAATTGCGAACTCGTCACCGCCCCAGCGCGCAAAAATATCAGCCTCTCGAATAAACTGCTTAACATTGTCCGATATCTCCTGTAATACCCGATCTCCTACAATATGCCCATGTTTGTCGTTCACTTGCTTGAAATCATCGATATCAAAGAGAATCAGAGCTAGGGGATGGTTATATCGCTGAGAAAAACTTATCCACTGATCCAAGGCGTCATCAAACTTTTTCCGATTATAAATGCCAGTCAAAGAATCTTTAGAGGATAAGTCAAGTAGCTCGCGGTTTGCTATAAATGCTTTCCTTTTAACCCTTTCCGTCCAGCAATTATTTATATTGCAATACATAAGCATTATAGCCTGGTAAGCAACACTCCTAAAAAAAACATAACTCTGTAACCCCTCTAACTTTCGTGTTGGATAGAGAAAAAACAAAAAGCTGAAAATGAGGGATATAAACTGTGAAAAAACAGTTTTATTCGGTAAAAGATACATTGCCAAGGTGACTATCAGAAAACCGATAATGCTGAAGAAATTGAGCGAATCATATTGTTTTAATGTAAGCAGATAGGTAATGGCCATCATGGCCTGGTAGCTGGAGATCATCCACACAAGATTCTTGTGTTTGGTGATATTGCGTGCAGTGTAAAACATAACCATGGAAACAATGATGAAAGGTAACCGGATAAGCGTAATTCTCGTAAATAATACTGTTTCTCCCTCCGTAATATAGCTCTGCACCAGAAAAAGAGCCAGTATTGACCCGAAAACAAGGGCAATGTATGCAGTTATTTTTCGGGATGCATCCAAGCTTTCAGCCAAATATTCATCTTCAAGACGCTTATCGATGAACTCCCCAAACCACGCTATCCTATAATCCTTTGTCCAGTCCATCGTACAAACTCCCTTAACCTTTTCTTTTATGAAAATTACACTCCAATAATTACACCTTAACATTAGTAACCTTGCTCTCAGCAAGCACCGTACGCACCTTTGACCAGCAAACTTCTTTTAAGGAAACCGATACCCAACTCGAGAAAAAACGGGAAGACTGCCTATACTCACACAATCGCACATTATAACAAGAAACATTTTTGTCTTCCATATCAAAAAAATTTTTCCTTTCTCTTTTTCGTGGATTTTTTAAACAGATCAGTACTCTAAGACACCTTCGATTTTGCTTCCTTCAACGCAACGTATTTTGTTCAAACTAATTCTATAAAAAAAGTGCCCAACGGGCACTTGAAATCACACACGCAATATTCCCCTAAATCCTCGGACACTATAAAACGACTGGGCGCCATTGTGATAAATAAACACATGCCCATAACGACGGTCACCAAACAATGCCCCACCTAACTCGCGGATATCTTCTGGTGTTTGCAACCAACTGGACGTTTTCTGATCGAAAGAACCAAGCTTTTGTAGCTCCCGATATTGCTCTGGAGTTAAAAGTTGAATCCCAATTTCCTCTGCCATATCCAAAGCATTGCCTAGGGGATAAACTCCCTTCTTCTCCCGAGCATCCTGACCTTTCCTATCAAAACACACATTCCTTCTACCCGCGGGGGTTTCCGCTGAACAATCACAGAAGATATACTCTCCCGTTGCAGGGTCTTTTCCGATCACATCAGGTTCTCCACCAGTCCGCTCCATTTCCTGAAGTGACCAGAGTTTTCTTGGATTTGCTTCCAATCTAGCCCGAATCTCGTTCCAATCCAATCCAGGGTGACGCTGCAAATTTTCCTCAAAACGAGTCCGTAAAATCTCTAAGATTTCTTTGGACAATTTAATGCCCCTCCTTTAGTCGATCATTTGCCGTGCTCTTCTATACCTCCCAAACTTAGCAGGAGATATCCCTACCGCTTCTCCAATGATCGATGGTCGCTTTAATGAACTCTTCCAAACCAGTACTAGGGATATCAACAGATTTCCTAATACGAATACATCCTTTACCAGCGTCGAATCCTTTCAGCAAAGTGCTGGCATTATCAATTTTGTCGATTGTACCAACATATAAACTAACGTACCCTTTTTGAGCATTAAGGCCGAATACTCCTTCATCTTTACTGCCATAACTCAACATTTTATACTTAATACTTTCTTTAAGTTCTGGACCATGGGAAAGTATGAACCGTCGGATCTCAAGGAGTTTGTCCTTTCGCCAATCATCTTCGAGAACCTCAAGATACTCATCAGGACTCTGGACATCATATTGCATCTTTATCCTCCTCTCAAGTTATCTTTGCCCGTTAATAATGTTGGTTTGTATTTTCTCCATTATCCATTTATTACCTGCAAAAGATTGTCCTATTATTCTTTTGCTCCTTTGAACATTTGAAAATACTCCATATATTTATCGATAAAGGCACTATCTTTTAGAAACACAAAATTAAACTCCCTAGTTATCTCAAACCCAGCTAGGTCGATAATTGCCAGTTCGCCCTGCTCTATTTCCTTTTCAGCCACTATCTTATACAAAAATGTGATACCTAGATTACTCGCCACTAGTTTCTTTATGGCCGCCATGTTCCCGATCTCTATCACATTTCGGAAACTATCAAATGAATAATTATATTGCTTCAAGATATTTTCAAAGATTTCCCGCGTACCTGAACCCTTTTCCCGCAAGACTATTGTAGAGTCCAGAATGGCGCTAAAATCGAAGGTTTGATTAACCAACGTTGAATTTGGTGAACAAACTGGAATAAATCTTTCGTGACTAAAAACAAGCGAGTGATATTTTGATTTGTCAATCATGCCTTCAATTAAAGCAAACTCCAACTCACCAGCTTGTAATTTTTCTAAAAGAACTTTGCTATTTGCTACTTCCATGTGAATGTTTAGCTTAGGATTTTCCTGCAAAACTCTAGTAATTACTTGCGGCATCAGGTACTCCCCGATCGAAAGAGTGGCGCCGAAAAACACATCCTCACGAAAACTTTCTCTATTCCCCATCTCTCGCTCAAAATGGTTTATATCTGCTGTGATTCTTGTAAGGAGCCTTCGTAACTCCTCCCCTTCTTGTGTAAGAACTAGTTTTTTATTCTCGTATAATAACAACTTGCAGTTATATTTCTCTTCAAGATATTGAATATGTTGAGTAACAGCAGGCTGAGTTATGTGAAGATACTCAGCTGTTTTTGTATAGTTTCCTATTGAACATAACACTAAAAAGGTTCTATGCCTAAAATCGATCAAAGTTAACACCATCCATAAGGTTGTTTTATCGGTATATAAAAAGCAATAATTTCATTTTATACATATTAAATGGTAGAATCAAGGTCGATGAGGAGGAATTAGATATGACAAGATACGGAGAATCTCTACCAGGAATTATGCTCTGTTTGGCCGTTGCCATTGCTGCGGTCATAATTAACAACGTCCTACCAGTTGATCTACTTGGTATCGCCTTGATTTCATTGTTGTTGGGAATGATGCTTAATCCAATCATTTCGAAGTACACAGCTTTTGCCGAAGGTGTTAATTGGACTTCAAAAAGATTATTACGAGCTGGAATTATTCTTACTGGTATTTCTTTAAGTTTTGTTCAAGTAGTTCAAGCGGGAAAGTATGCTTTACTCCTTTTATGTTTCACTCTCGCAACTGCTTTTGGGGTGGGTTACCTCTGTAGCAAGGTTTTTAAAATTAATTGGAAGCTCTCTAGTTTGCTATCAGTTAGCACCGCTATCTGCGGTGGTACTGCTGTTGCCACAGTTGGTCCCGTGATCAAAGCCGAGGACAAGGAAATTGCCTATGCATTATCTGCTACCTTTATCTTTGACCTTTTAACCGTAATCGCCTTTCCTTGGATCGGCATGGCTTTAGGTCTTAGCGATACAGGCTATGGTTTATGGGTTGGAACCTCAGTAAACGACACTTCTTCTGTGATCGCAGCAGGATATGCCTTTTCAGACCCTGCTGGGGCACTCGCTACAATAGTAAAACTCACGCGTACATTGTTTATCGTTCCTATTACGCTTATTTTTTCATGGATTTATACCAAAAAACAAATGCAAAGCAATAGCATCCAGGAAAAGACCAAAGTAAAAATCTCGAAAATCTTTCCATGGTTTATCTTGGGCTTTCTGATGGTGGTAGGGGTAAGAAGCACAGGTTTACTTCCAGGACCTGCGGTGAATATGATTGCTAAATTAGCCAAGTTTCTTTTAGCCACTGCTTTAGGAGCGATCGGGATGAAAACCAGCTTTATAGAAGTGGCTGGAGTCGGCGTGAAACCAGCAGTCGCAGGTGTAGTGATTGATACATCTGTCGTTATTGTGGCACTGGTCCTTCAAGCTCTAATCATAAGATTCATGGCTTAATATAAACAAAGGCTAGTAGCAGGTTTTTTATTTAAGTTAATCACTCTGTGTCAGGGTCAGATCAATTAACATAAAAAGTTGAGCAAAGAGGAATTTCCAAAAGGAATCCTCTTTTTTTGTATGGAATTCCAGATCACTTGAAATTTGTGGGAGTGAGAGGCATGCCTTATCAGTTCGTACCCTATACCATATTCCTTATGGCATCAGCAATCATGACCTTTGCCCTAGCGGTTTATGGAACCAGACATCGACAGACCTTAGGAACGAATATCCTTGGAATTTGTATGGCCATAGGTACGTTATGGTCTTGTGCGAATACCCTCGAACTCTCGGCTTTGACCTTTGAACACAAATTGTTTTGGGCTAATTTACAGTATGTAGCGTATGCTCTTGGTCCTGTCGCCTGGCTTTTTACTTCTTGTCAATTCACAGGAAAAACACACTGGCTGAGACACAAGTATGTTTTAGCTTTAATAATTATCCCAGCGATTACGATCATCTTGGTTTGGATAGATCCTTGGTGGGGTTTGGTACGGGCTGGTTTTCAATTGGATACAACAGGTCCATTCTATGTTTTAGATAAGCAATATGGACCATGGTTTTGGGTTCATTTCACTCACTCTTATTCGTTAAACTTTCTCTCTATTTTTTTACTTACTCAAGTTTTAACTAATAAGAGCAATATCTACAAACGACAAGCATTCTTTCTCTTAACATGCGTTAGTATGGTAGTGATTACTAACCTCCTTTACGTACTAGGTCTTAGTCCCGTTACAGATTATGATGTCACCCCCATTGTGTTTTCGTTTGTTTCGGCTTTGATGTTCTGGGGTATCTATAGCTGTCATCTATTTCAACTGGTACCGATTGCTTGGGAAAAAGTGATCGAAGCAATGGATACTGCGGTGGTTGTTGTTAAAAACAGTGGTCAAGTTGTGGATGCAAATCCCGCCTTTTGTCGCATGTTTGAGCAGAATATTAAAACATCACCTCTTGGGATGTCTTTAGAAGAGATCTCCACGGAATTAGCAACCCTAAGCACTGATTTAACCTTAAATAAAGGTAAGCATCAGGAAGTAGCGCGAAACGTCCAGGGAGAAAACCGCTACTATGAGGTACTTATATCGGAAATTAAAGATATTTATGCTAACGTCCAAGGCAGAGTTTTGGCGATCAATGATATAACCCAGCTAAAAATTACCCATGAGAGACTTAGTATCGAACACCAAGAACTAGCTGTTGCCGCGGAACGAACGCGTTTTACCCAAGACCTCCATGATAACCTTGGTCAAATTCTCGGATTTTGTAGCGTACAGCTAAGGGCAATTGAGCGAGAGCTCGGTCGGGAAAACCGCGAGTTAGCAGACATCTACCTTCGTCGCCTTGGTGAGGTTCTCAGTGAAGCACAACACGAAATGCGTTCCTACGTTCATGGAATACGAACGCGGGAATTTGAACGGACTAGATTGACCGCACTTGTCAATAAAGAAATAACCCGTTTAAAAGAATATCAAGATTACGAGGTTCATTTGGATATAGCCACATGCGAATTTTCAGTAGAATCCAAGATCCAAATCTTAGGTATTGTAAAAGAAGCGCTGAACAACATTCGTAAACACTCTAGGGCAAATGCTGTTAAGATAAGCTTTCGTCTTGCGAATAATAACTGGGTTTTAGCAATCACCGATAACGGAGTGGGATTTGAACCTAACTCTACTCTTAGTTTCAGCCAGGGTGCTTCAGGGTTATCGATTATGGAAGAACGAGCTCGCCTACTTGGGGGCTATCTACAGATCGATTCTAATCCAGGCAAAACCGTAATTCGCGTTGAATTTCCTCGAAAGGAAGAAACCATCCATGCGCATAATGATTGCTGACGATCATTGCCTCTATGTAGAGGGTTTAGTTAATCTCTTAAGTGCTGACTTTGAAATAGTAAGCACGGTTTCTACGGGTGAGGAAGCCATAAAACAGGCTTGTCTAACTAAACCTGATGTAATCCTAATGGATGTTAACATGCCCGTTTTGGATGGTATCGCTGCTACCAGAGCTATTATCGCAGAACATCCAGAGACTAAAATCTTAATGTTGACTAGTTTTGGCGAAACCGATACTCTTTTTCGCGCTATCAGGGCAGGTGCAGTAGGGTACTTACTAAAGAACCTTGGAAACACCGACATTATTGCGGGCCTCTACGAGTTAGAAAAAGGTAGGAACCCATTTTCCCCTGGCTTAGAAAACCAAATCCTACAAGAGTTTCGGTCCCAACACGACCATTCTAAGTTGGAGATCTGTAGTGAAATTCTTAACCAAAGACAAATCGAAGTTTTAGATTTGGTTGCCCAAGGGTTTGAATATGTGGAAGTGGGAAGACGGCTTTTTATCAGTGAACGCACAGTAAAATATCATATGGGAAAGATCAAAGAAGCCCTACAGCTATCTAACCACGCCCAAGTTGTAGCCTGGGCGTGGGAACATGACCTTGGGAAAACTGTACCCAAGTGAAATTGACATAATAGTCCGCTTTGTTAGACTAAGACTATGAATCTGTTCCTAAAGGAGGTCGTTTATGAGCGGACGTTTACTGCGTGTTTCTTTAGCGGTCATGGTTGTTTTGTCATTGTTTTTGTCTGGCTGTTTGTTTGGCGGGCGAAAAATAACCTCTCTTGAATTGGAAACAAGTGCGAGTTCAATTAGTTTTGGCGATACAGTTGAATTAAGTGCCCATGGGGTAACCGAGAACGGAAAAGTAGTTTCAGTTGTTCCTGAATGGGAGATCGTAGCTGGAGCGGGTACCTTAGGGGATTCAGAATTCCAAGCGTCGGATTGGGATTATGAAGGCGATGTAGTTTTAAAAGCTACCTACAACGGTGTCTCTGCAGAGGTTACCGTCACTATTGATGGATTGCTCGGAGAGATGCTTGATCCTTTCCCAAAACCAAGTTCACCTTGGGATATGCTTCCTTATGTGACGGGAAGCACAGTAGTTACAATTTGAGAACCAGTTGAATATTTTAACGATATGATCTACCTCAAACACCTAGGCAATTACATGAAAGGATGGGCCCGATTCGTTTGGGAGGGAGAAATCATGATACCTGATGATCCACGTCCAGCAACTTTTGCGAATCCGATGCATTATAAAGAGCTACCTGAAATCCCTCGCCTCAGTCATCGTGTGCACTTTGAATTATTGGATTCACAAATACTAGCACGAGGAACGAACTTCGAAAGATCCGTTTCTAATCGCAAAGGAACCACTTTCGAAGAATCCAAAGAGCTATCCCAACGTCTTTCATCTGAAACCAATGCTACAGTAGGCTGGGGATGGGGTCAGATTGAAACCACTCTTACTTATGAGATTAGTGAGCGAATAAATACCTCGATTAAGATAGAAGAAGAGACAACTGTGACTAGAACTTGGAGTTTTATCAACCCTAATGATCATGATATGTATTTGTATAGCTCCTGGAACAAGGTGGACACCTTCTACCTGAGTGATAGTAATGGCATTCCACTTGAAGAATCACCCATTTTTGCTGGCTATGGTTTCCATTCCTACCCAGTAGAAATCCGAGGCAATATAGTAGTGCAAAAAGTATGGGCTTTTGATGAATAATATAAGAATATCGTTAGCATACGAACAGTCCCCAGGCATAGGTTTGGGGACTGTTTCTGTGTAAAGAAACCCTACCGCTACCAGTTCAATCCGATCTGCTCCCAGCTTGTAATTCACCTAATATTGTCCTAAACTGTTCATCCTTACGAATTGAATCACAAATCCTATCTTGCAAGTCCCTATACAGAAGTTTTGAATAGGTTTCGGAATAGTTTTTTGAAGTTGTCTTACGGTTAAACACTAAGCGATTGAAGCAGCGTGATGTGTACGTCTTTGTAGACGGAAGTATGTCACAAGCAACAGCATGTCTCACTGCATTTGAAATTTCAGCAACAGCATCAGTTTTGTTCCCTAACTTCAAATGACTTCTGGCTCAGTCTATGCATAAATCTCTGAGCCGATGATTAAAAAACAAGTAATCACTATCCTCAAACATAAGCTCAAACAATTTTCTTGCCGACTCAAGATAGTAGATAGCGTCTTCAGTGTCGTCCACCACTGAACTAATGGATAATCTCTAGCCCCTATTTTAATCGTCTACATCAGCATTTACAATAACTGGTTAGTTAACCTGTCCTCAACCAACAGTTTATTTTTTAAAAGAGAATTCCTCGAAAACTACGTTCTTCCGTGACGTTACCAAACACCCTAAACTTTCGAAATAAAGATCATCGACTCTTAAATAAAACTAGCAAGCCAAGAATTCAAATATTCTTCTCAAAATAATACCATTAAAAGGTTTTTTTCAAGATATAAAGAAATAGTAATTAATATCGCTAATATCTATCAACATGCGGAAGAAGACATTCTTGTTTTAAAAACTGAGCGTTTTCAGGACTGGAAAAGCGCACTTTTAAAGAACTTGTGCTAGCTCCATCAATACAACTACGAACCATCCATTAATCAGAATATCTTTTAAATCTCCAAGTTCATTCCTTTTCTGCTATTTGATCTAGAAGTACTGTGGTTGCTAGCCGAAATGGTCTGTATAGTTTTCCAGTCTTGGTTAAACACTAAAAACGTTTACAGAGAAAGGAATGATTATTATGTCAAAAGTAGGTATTGTAGCAGGAAGTCTACGTAAAGAGTCTTTTTCCAAGAAAATCGCCGACAATGTAGCAAAACTGTTTCCAGAAGGCTACACAACAGAGATGATCGAATTTGGCAATTTACCATTATATAGCGAGGAGTATGATGAAAATCCTCCAGCTGAATACACCGCCTTTCGATCTAAATTGCGAGAATTTGATGCTATCTTATTTGTCACACCTGAATATAACCGTTCTATACCAGGTGTCTTAAAAAACGCCATTGATGTTGGTTCTAGACCTTATGGACAAAGCGCTTGGGCTGGTAAACCAGCTGCGATCATTAGTCAATCAATTGGTGCCTTAGCAGGGTTTGGTGCCAACCACCATTTACGACAAGTATTAACATTTTTGGATATGCCAACTCTGCAACAACCAGAAGTATATCTAGGTAATTCCCCTAGTTTATTTGATGAAAATGGGCAGATAACCAACGATGGAACAGTTAAATTCCTCCGTTCGTTTGTGGATGCCTTCGTAGCATTAATTGAAAAATATCAGGCTTAAAAAGACACCATACGCAAAATCGACACAGTGTCTAAGGAATTTCGATTATCTTAGATCATGAACAATTCAGCAACACTAACTAAAAGACTAGACATCGGATAAAAATTTGATAGTCTTTGATGAAAAAACCCAGATATACTGGGTTTTTCGCGTTTATCAACTCTCAGTAGGTTTTCTTATTAGACTATCAACTCCAACGTCATCGAATTGAGATTCAGCAATATTATTCATTTTCAACACTGACGTCGAAGAAATCTAAATAGAAATCTGTAAGTTGTGCTAAAATAAACTGATCAACCAACTCAATAAATTATATCTTGAAAAAATCGCAACAGCAATTAAAGATAAAGTTGACATAATTTTGATCAAAATGTCCAGCGAAGGTCCAACAGTGTCCTTGAGAGGATCACCCACGGTATCGCCGACAACTGCAGCAGCATGAGTTGCATCACCTCTACTGTAACCTTCCATTGCACCCGATTCTATATATTTCTTAGCGTTATCCCAAGCACCACCCGCGTTTCCTGTGTACAAAGCCAACATAATAGCTGATAGAATAGCACCGATCAAAACTCCACCAACAAAATTAGCTCCAAACATAAATCCTCCCAACAGAGGAAATACAACCGCCATATACAAAGGTAGCTTCATTTCATGTAATGCCCCCTCAGAGGCAATCGCTATACAAGAATTGAAATCAGGCTCCACTGTTCCATCCAATATTCCAGGTTCCTCCTTAAACTGACGACGAACCTCGTCAACCATTTTGCGGGCAGCTTTTGTTACAGACTCGATAAGGATACCAGAGAATAGGTATGGTATTGCGGTACCAACCATCGCGCCTACTAAAGTCATGGGATTAATAATATCGAGGATGGGGTCTATCTCTGGCGGTGAAAAGGAGAAAATATATGCGATCATTAAGGATGTGGCTGCTAAAGCTGCCGAACCTATAGCAAATCCCTTACCAATCGCGGCAGTTGTATTCCCAACCGAATCAAGCTTGTCGGTGATGTCTCGAACCTCATCTTCCAACTTACTCATCTCGGCAATACCACCAGCATTGTCAGAAATTGGACCATAGGTATCTACAGTCACAGTGGTAGTTACGAAAGAGAGCATACCAATAGCAGCCATCGCAATCCCATACATTCCCGCCGTTCCAAACGCAGTAATTACAGTTGCTCCCAGTACTAGTACAGGTGCCATTGTCGACATCATACCTACAGACATCCCCTGTGCTACCGTTAAAGCAGGACCTTCAGTACTAGCTGCGGCAATGCTTCGGGTTGGTTCATAATCATAGCTAGTATAGTACTCAGCAATAAAACCTATTGCAACCCCTGCAATAATCCCTAGAACAGAAGCTATCCAAGGTGATAATGCTCCTAGCCTAAAATTGAGACCAGCTAAGTCCTCTCCTTTGAACATTAACCAACTTGCAAATCCAGCAAGAACAATTGTGATGCCTGCTGATACCCAAGTAGAGATATTTAGCTCACGGCGGGGATCTTCAGATAACTCTTTTAGAAGTACATACGCAATACCAACGATACACGCAATTACACCGAAACCAGCAAGGACTATTGGATACATAAACAAATTTTCAAATGCAGACTGGGATATCCCACCGCTTTTTGCTTCACTAGAAAGATAAAGGTGAAATGCTAAAATCACTGCAGAAGCAATGGCTCCCACATAACTCTCCAATAGGTCTGATCCTAAACCAGCCACATCCCCCACATTATCTCCAACGTTGTCGGCAATAACCGCTGGATTCCGAGGGTCATCTTCTGGAATACCAACTTCCACTTTACCAACCAAATCCGCTCCCATATCAGCAGCTTTGGTGTATATACCCCCTCCGACACGGAAAAACATGGCGATAATTGAACAACCAAGAGCATAGCCTGAAACGGTCATTGTAAAGGATGAAAACTCTATCCCCAACCAGTTTCTTACTAGATAAACGTTATCAATGGAGAGCTGTTTAAACAAAATACCAAAGACAATATAGACGATGAAGAGACCCAGGAGAGCAAACCCACTTACACAAAGACCCATAACCGAACCGCCCTTAAAAGCAACTTTTAAGGTTTGACCGAGCCTTCTAGTTATCCTAGCAGTATTTGATACCCGCACATTGGCATAGGTGGCGATCCGCATACCTACCACTGCCGCCAGCGAACTCATGATAGCGCCGATCATAAAAGCTACACCTACATACCAACCAACCACCACACCCATTAACAACGCAACAACCAAAGTGATTATTACGATAATTCGGAACTCATATTTCAAGAAAGTTACCGCTCCCGTGCGAATGCGGGATGCAATATCTTTCATGGCATGAGTGCCTTCGTCTATTTTCTTTACTGAGTAGAAGTTTATACCTGCATACGACAACGCCAGTACACTTGCAAAGAAAATTAACACAAGCCAACGCACGTAGCAACACTTCCTCTCAAAGTTTTTTCAGACTTCCTAAATCAAATATTTGGTGCGCTGAGGATGTGCGGTATCACGAGTCCCTTAATATTATATTAACACTACGATGGATAAAGTGAAACAAAAAGACTTGACATTTTGGGAGCACCAAAGTTCCAGCATTTTTAGTTGCAGAATGGTTTACCCCGTTTAAAAAACTAGTAATGACAGGAATTCCTTTATAAAACCAATGTGAAAACAACTTAAGCTAATCATCTCATGGGATATTTCCTCGTTGGTCGGTTATACTACAAAAAGCAAAAATTCACAGGAGGCGATAATTGGATGAATCCATTTGAACAAAAACCGATGAAAATCGATGATAGCTTCGTCGATTGGGCTAGACTTTATCCCAAACCATACGACAAGCAAACTGTTGACCCTTACACTAAAACCAGAATAATTTTAATGAATGGTATTGAAGCGGAAGCCATCGTTTTTAAGCACAATTTCCATCGGATGTGCCAGAATAATGACTTGCGGAGAGCGCTCGCCCTGACTCGCCGCATCGAACAACAGCAACAAAAGGTAATTAACTGGCTTAAACCTATTGATGAAAAGGTTATTGAAACAGCTATAGGGTATGAACATCTAGCTACAGATCTTACAGCCTGGTTGGCTATGAACGAACTTGATCCTTATGCCAAACAAGCACTGGATTTTGCTCTCCTGGAAGATTTTGACCACCTTTATCGGTTCGCCAATCTACTAGATTTAGACGAGCAAATTCCAGCAGAAAACTTGGTGATGAAGTATGTTGACATCATCCCTGGGCGACCAACCATTGCGGAGCATCGCTACCCGTTTGATTCTGTACGAAATCCCTTAGATTTTAAGACAGCTGACAACCAAACAAAACTGAATGCCTTAATAATTGTAGCAGCCGAGCAACAGACGATGAATTTCTACATGAATCTCGGTCCTTACTATTACAATGACTTGGGTCGACAACTCTATCAAGAAATTGCGATGATTGAAGAGCAACACGTTACCCACTATGGTTCGCTTCTAGATCCTAATTGTACTCCACTAGAAAACTTATTGTTACACGAGTACATGGAGTGCTACCTCTACTACTCTTTCTTACAAGACGAGGTTTGCCCCAACACTAAATCAGTTTGGGAATGGCACTTTGAGCAAGAAATTGCTCATCTTCAAAAAGCCGCAGAGCTCTTGGCTAAATATGAAAATAAGGATTGGCAGCAAGTAATACCTGATGGTAGATTCCCTAAATTACTCCATTTCCACGATACACGAGACTATGTGCGAACAGTATTAGGAGAACAGATCCAGCTAACTGCTAATCGCGAAAACTACGTTAACATTCAAGATTTACCCAAGGATCATGAATTCTACTTCTACCAAAATAAAGTAAATCATGAAGTTAACAGCGTACCGAGCCATATAGTTATACAGCGTCACCAAGAACAGTTCACTACCGATTATCGTAGTAAATCTGTTCCACATCCAGTAAAGGAACTGAGAGACAGAACCGTTGATAATACAAGCATCGCTCGAGAAGCAGGTGTCGCAGCTGGTGTTTGGTAAAGGCTTTCCACGCTCATAGTAGATGGAGGGATGGCGGAAAAATCCGTCATCCTTTTCTGTTTTGTATCTTTTAGCTCTCTACGCTTCGTCCAAACCTCTCTTCAAAATATTTATATGGAACCTTATCCTATTAAGTTGACATTTTGACATATATACGTTTAATCGGAATCAAACAATCCGAGGTAGGAATTACATTGAAAGTCAAGGACGAACGTTTAGAGAATCTGCGTAGCAAAGTTGGAGGCAAGCCTACCTACTCTCCATCTACTTGATCATTTTGTCCATTCTCATTAAGTACTCTGTGAATGGACAAAGTCTCGCCGATGTAGCAAGTGAACTACTAATTCTTGGCCTCATTTATGATTTACATGCCTCTCTTTTTGGCTATCTCCTTAGCATTTAATTTGGCTCCCGGCAAAGGAGGAGATAAAAATTAAGCGGTTTGACCCCCGAATTATGGAGAATATCTGCTTAATGTTTCAACTATCGCATGATTGCTCTTTTCTTAGGCAACCATCATTGCTGGTCTGAGTTCTCGATCAATGTTACTGCGGTAAAACAC
>JAAYFS010000031.1 GCA_012728115.1 Bacillota bacterium
TAACAACATCGCTTCCTTTGAGGATATCAGTTGTTAATCCATAAATTCCTGCCCAAACCTTCCGCGCTTCGTTAGCTAGTGCACGAAGTCGATCCCCGAAAATTTTATTAAAAACCAGTGGTATCGGGCCGATTAACATCAACCCGATAGTCATAATAGGACTCAAAGTTAGACCATAAATAATAGATGCAGTAGCATTAAGTGGTATCTGAATCAGACTTATGCCCGAATATGACAGCACTCCACCAATACCTTGAACATCGTTTAATAATCGCGCAATAATATCCCCAGAATGATTCTTCTGGAAGTATTCATAGGGAACCGAATTAATGTGGTTTATCAAATCTGATTGAATATCTAAACATACCTTCCCGCCAAACAAAGTCATCAGATAACCATTCATTAATTGAACAATACTACGTCCAATAAAAACAAGGATAGCGACTAACGAAAAGGTCAAAATGGCATTCGGTTCTTTTTCTTCAATACTGATCACTATTTTCCGACTTGCATCAGCGAACAGGGGATAGAGTGTCGAAAGCAATAGTGCACCGATTATGATCAATATCATTAAATACCAATATCTGATTACGTATTTGGAAAATCTTCGGTACACTGATATCGTCGAAGGTGAGCTCATGTATATCACCAACCATTAGATTTTTAAATAATTCCTTTTAACTGCATTGCTTTTTTAGTGTTTCTAGCGATCCGACAGTTTTCCTTGGATTTCGTCAAATCACCTGTTTCTAACACATTTAAGGCTATGCAAGGAGTACAAAATGGTTTCAAGTCACAGTCCTTACAC
Source organism: Bacillota bacterium (assembly GCA_012728115.1). Classification (GTDB taxonomy): domain Bacteria; phylum Bacillota; class Limnochordia; order Darwinibacteriales; family JAAYFS01; genus JAAYFS01. The sequence continues at coordinate 809 of JAAYFS010000031.1, forward strand.
TCAACCAAATCTTCAACCGAAACAGTTCTCAACTGATTAAACAGCATAGAATTGCGCCAAATATCCTTTAAAGAAGTCTTTGTAACATTCCCCGCGACCCCAGGATGTATCACACATGGTCTTACATCACCGTTCGCCGAAATGGTTAATGAGTTAGATGCGATCGTGCAGATACCGAAATTATCGCTACTTTTTAATACATGGTTCTGTCTTGTTATTACTTCAATCATTTCTTCATCGGTCAAAAAGTAATCTAACTGGTCGTAGTCTTTGTCTAATCTCGGTAGGAGTAATTGGCATTGATCAAATTTCAATGGTAATCCGACTTTCTCTGGAAACGCAAGCATTTCGTCTAAATCTGATAGGTTTTGTTTTAGTATTACTGGTTTAATCCATACGGGAATTTCTCGTTTCTTTAATTCTTGGATACCGCCCAAAAATTTGGCAAAAGAGCCTTTGATCGCAGTCACTAGTTCATAAACCTCAGGTTTAGATCCATAAAGACTGACTTCCATATGTTCTACTTCCAGCTCTTTAATCCGATCCGCAACCTCTGCATCAATCAATGTGGCATTAGAAAAAAGAGATAGGATAAACCCTCTTCCTCTAGCATATTTCGCTATCTCAAACCAATCAGGGCGGCTTAATGCTTCGCCACCAGTTAGGATTAGGCGAATCACACCCAAGTCGGCTAGTTCATCGATCACCCGAGTTATTTCGTTAAAACTTAACTGACCTTTATTTCCGCTCTTACTACGGTAACCAGGTATATAACAGTGAACACATTTCAGATTACAGCCACTGGTCAACTCTAGCGTCGCAACCGTTGGTCGTTTTTCTCGATCATATAGTTGAAAAACATACCCTAGAAGGTTAAGCTCGCCTGCTTCTGCATTCATCTAAGGCACCTCCAAAAAACTCTTTGTCGATAGCCAACCAAAAACTGTCATTCAATTCAAAATGCATGTTGTAGCAAGGAACAGTGCTTGCTATTTTCATGCAAAGGCTTAAGTTATTCGGGTCAAAACGAATTACGCTTAAGTCACTCCAAATCTGCTGGGCAATTCTTAAAACAACTTCTTGACCATCAAGTTTCTCAAGATAGGTTTCTTTATCTTGAACTAAAAATAAACATCCTGCTAATTCAACATTAAGATTCGTTCCTGGATGTTCCGCACCATAAGGGCTACCCCAACAGCGGAAACCATTTTCACTTTCTGTTATTAAAATTGCCTCGTCCGATAAAGTTATTAGTGAGCCAGATAGTTTTACCACGGTGGATTTACCAGAGCCAGATTCTCCTAGGAAGAGAAAACATTTGTCTTTGTAAACCACACCAGAACTGTGAAGAACTATACCTCTCATTCGGCGTGTCAGGTTAGCTGAAATCGATCTAAAAAGTGCTGTCAAAGTAAGCTCATCTCCAGGAACAATAACAACCGTACCTACGTTTTCACCAATTGACCCGCAACAAAATGGGGTTAAAAGAATTTCTCGGCCCTCGTGTTTAATTCCGTGGTAATTTAGGCAAAGCTCCTCATCAACGGAGACTTGTCCACCATCGATATAAAGAGTTAGATTGGCTTCCGATTCTAGATCAGGGTTAAGAAACTGAGAGAAATACTCAAATCCCATTTCATAACTTAAGTCGTCTGCAAAGACATAGTCCACTTTGTGTCCCCACATCGTCGTCTTTACTCTTTTTCCTTCAAACGGCTCTATCTTCCCTAATAATTCAAATAATTCTTCTTTGGTAGAAATTACCATCCTTTTCACCTCTCTTCCTTAACCTTCATAACACTAGTTCTGCACAGCTACATAATTTCCTTGTAGAATTTTCAAAATTAATAAAGAATATCTCCTTTAAGTCAATTATCTAAACAATCATTCTGATAGAATTCTAAACAGACTCACAGGCTCGCCTGGTTTAAAAATCGCTATTTGGTTCGACTCATTTTCTGATTGCTTTTCGGAAGTTAGTATGTTGCGAAAATAATCCAGATCCGAGCGTAGTACTTTCAACTCAAACTGCTTTCTCGATACTAATGAGTTTAGAAATTTCACCAAATCCAAAGCATACAGATGATGTTTAGGTTCAAGAGTATCGTTATCAATTAAAACAATCTCATGATACATTTTTAATCCTTCTGCCAAAACACTTTCTACAGTCTCGTTTGTAGCGGCAATTTCCCCATTACAAATCAAATGTCTATACTGCTTATATGCATCATCACCAAAGTCGATCCAACCGCTATTTAAAAAATACGCCCGTTGCAGTCTTTTACTTTTTCCTAGCAATAACTCGATACAATCATGGGCTTTGGGTACTACTAAGAAAGCTCGTTTACTAACTAACCCCTCAATTCCACCTCCACAAAGCCCATATCCCAAAATAATTGTTTCATAATTGTTGCGTTGCTCGAACCTATCGATCACCTTTTGGAGTTGTTCTCTCATCGCTTCTTGAGACGGAAGGTTATGAATGCTTTGAGGTAAAAAACAGATGTCAATCGTTGTATCCATCTTAATAGTAGCCAAAATGGTATTAATCTCGTAATATAGCACTTTACAGGCAATAACTAGTTTTTTCACTTATATCTTTCCTTCTTTTAATGCATCTACTGGAGACATTTGAGCAGCTCTAATAGCGGGATACAAACCGAAAAGAGCTCCAACACAAACGGTCAACAACAATGAGATAAGCACAGCGAAAGGATGAAGACCGCCAAGGCCGTCAAGAATTTCCATATAAAAAATACTGACAATCAAATCTTGTATCATATATTTTTCAAGGACTGCTGCCGCAAGGATGCCTAACCCTGCCCCAATTAACGAAAGTATAATAGATTCATTGATCACTTGCCCAATGATTGATAACTTAGAAGCCCCTAAAGCTCTTCGAATCCCTATCTCTCTTGTTCTTTCAACTACACTGACCAACATAATACTTAAGATTCCGATCGAACTGATAACGATCGCAATAAAGGCGAAACCACCTAAGAACAGAGACACTAACCTAATCGATTCTTTCATCCATGTGATGTTCTCACTCATATACGTTGGATTAACTGTAGCATCGTTCTGAGCACGGTAGGCAAATAAATTCCTCACATCACCAACTGCATCTGTTACTCTCCCTGGCAATGATTTTATGTATATTTCTGAATAATAGCTTCCGTGGTAGGGGTTGTGAGATTCCAATGGTATAAGCACATGACTTTCCATTAACAACATGTTCATAATCGGGTCGACCTGTTTATAAACACCAATGATCTCATAATCAGAAAACTCATCTGTACTCCAGGTGCTTACAGCAAGGGTCTGCCCGATCGGGGAAGAATCTGGAAAGAGCTGCTCTTTGATTACTTCCGAAATCAGAATAACCTTGTTTTTATCTATCACATCGGTAGTTGTAAAGAAAGAACCCTCTAAAACTTGTAAGTTCATTGCATCAGCAAAGCTCTCAGTTGTCGCTCCTAACCCGCCTAATTGATAGCGAATTCCACCATGAATAATATCAGCTGAATAAACTTGTTCAAAAATAAAGGCTGATTTAACATTAGCACTAGACTCTTTAATCAATTCTATATCATCTAAGCGAAATTCGCTCATTATAGATTCACTTCTACCATACTCAAATTCCTCAATAATAGAAATTCTAATACTGGCGAGGTCTTCTCCATAAGAAGTAAGCCATTCGTCGAATCGATCATTTGCTTGAAAGTTTATGCTTAAGATTATTGTAACTATCCATACCCCTAAGCCTACCTGCAGTATTGTTAGAAGGGTTCTTAAGGGTCTGCGTAACATCACTCGGAAAGTAAACCGTAAGTTATCTAACATCTTTCTCCTCCCCAATATTAGATTACTCTATTCGCAGAGCATCTACTGGATTGATTTTAGCAGCTTGATAGGCAGGATAAACCCCGAAAAGTAGGCTCACAACTAAGCCCAATCCGATACCAATAAGGAGCTGAGGTAGTTTTATTGAGATGGAAATAAGCACTAGCAATTGAAGAATTTTGGCCAAACCAAATGATAAAATAATGCCCAATAATGCTCCAAATAATCCTAAGATAATTGCTTCCAGGAGAAATTCACTAAAAATAGACGCGCTATTTCCTCCTAAAGCAATCATTATTCCCACGGATTTTGTTCGTGTTAACACCCTAGCTAGCATCAAATTGAGAATATTGATTGTTGCAATAACTAAGCCGACAGAAGCAAACAAACCGATTACTAAACCGATTTTTTTACTCATTTGCTCTGTCTCTTTTTGGCTAGCATAAGAACTTGAAACTACTACTGCTCCACCAAAATAACGATTAACTTCGGTTTCAATTACTTCAATTGCTTTTCCAAGATCCCATTCAAAGGACACTCCAATAGAAATGGAATGAAAAGTTAGTTCATCGCTTTCAAAATAGCTTCGCTCAACAGCAGTTAAGGGTACGTAAGCACTATAATCTTCCGAACGAAATCCCATCCCAGAGAAAGATTCATCAAGATCATCATGTATTAATGCAACCACACCGATCACAATAAAATCGTATTCCACTCCTGTATGTGAAGTTAAAGGGACTACCTTACCGATAGGATCTTGATCTTCGAATAATTGAGTCGCCAGTTTACTACCCAAAACAATAACCTTATTTCCATCATCTACATCTTTATCTGTAAACCACGTCCCCGATTCTAATTCCAATTCGTTGAATGTAATAAAATCGGAAGTAATTTGATTAATCGCTATATGAGTTTCAAAAATATCCTCAAAACTAGTTAAACTACTCGGGCGCTCTTCAATAATCTCTTCCGTAGTCACTTCAGTAATTTCCTCACTAACCTGCATGGTTACCGAGAAACTGCCACCAAACTCAACTCCGCCCGAACCACTAATATTAGAGATTGTTACTTCACTTTCATCACCAGCTAATAGTTTCGAACGCAGCATTGTGTTCTCTTGTATATAAACGAAGAGCCCCTCAGGAAGTGAATTTTTTAACTCCGCTAAATCATCTAGAGTAAAGTCAACTTTTTCTCTTTCAATCATAGGTACCACTTTCAATGGGCTTCCATCATGCGCCCGAAAACTATCAGCGGAATAAAGTTGGACCGTCCGAAAATGTTTATCATTCATCCACGCACTTTGTTGTTGAGTTACGTGACTGAACAAACCCAAAATGGCAACGACTACAGAAATCCCGAGTCCGATAGTCAATACTATTAATAACGATTCAAAGAATCGTCGACGACTATGACGAAAAGCCCAGCGAATCTTGTCAGTAAATAGCATAGTCTGCCTCCTAACTAATCGCTTTTTGGATAGGTGCATCGTTTACTATTCGGCCATCCCGTAATTGAATCAGTCGCTTCGCCGATTGCGCCACTTTGGAATCATGAGTGACGATAACTACTGTGGTCCCTTGCTCATTTAATTCGCTTAGGATCCGCAAAATCTCTTCGCCTTGATCGGTTGCTAGATTTCCCGTAGGCTCATCAGCGAGAATCAACGTTGGGTTATTTGCCAAAGCTCGTGCGATAGCAACCCTTTGTTGCTCTCCGCCAGAAAGCTGATTGGGGTAATGTGATACTCGATGGCCCATTCCTACACGCTCGAGTAGTGTTCTTGCAAGCTCGTTACGTTCTCTCTTGGGAAATTTCGCGTACATCATGGGCACTGTCACATTTTCGAGCGCGGTTAACTCATTAAATAAATTATAACTTTGGAAAATGAACCCAAAATGTTTATTACGGATTCTTGACAGTTCTTGATCACTTAGTTCAGTGATCGCTACATCCTCAAGATAGTAGCATCCCGAAGAAGGTTGATCTAGGGCACCCAGGATATGTAGCATTGTTGATTTCCCTGAGCCTGAAGGCCCCATAATCGATATAAACTCACCTCGTTGAATAGCTAAATCAACGCTATCAAGTGCTTTTATCTCAACTTCGCCCATAAAGTACTCCTTGCTAATCTTCTCAAGTCGAATCATAATTCCATTCCTCCTTCAGGAACAATCTCGATCTCGGATAACTGCCGAAATTGGTCGTAAGAACTAGTTATAACTTTTTCGCCTTCCTCTAGACCGCGTAAGACTTGAACATAGTTACCTTGATACATACCAAATTGGACATCTCTCTTTACCGCTTTTCCATCTTCAATTACGTAAACAAATAGATGCTGTCCACTAGTAAGATATGTCCCACGTGGTAAACTCAGACTATTTTTAAATACGCCAGTTTCAATGCTTACATTCACTCCACTATAGGGACGTAAATTTGTTGTTGGCTCCTTGCTTGCTATCTCTACCCGAACGGTAACCCCTTCGGTGCTTTGGCGTGCTTGTGGAGCAACATAGATGACTTCCCCTTCAAATAACAGCGAACCTGAGCTGATCTCCGCCTTTTGACCAGCAACTACTTTGTTTGCTTGAGTAGCGGGAATTTTAGCAACTACTATCTGGTCGGTTACATTAGCCATCTCAATGAGTAAATCATTTTGTTTGATTACGTCATTTGGTTTAACCTCTATTGACAAGATCCTTCCATTAAAAGGGGCTACAATTTCTTGGGCTGCAATTAAGGCATCGATCTTTGCTAATTCTTGTTCTGCTTCTAACACCTTCTCCATTGCTTCCTCGCACAGTAACTGATGCCGTTTGATACTTAATTCCAATTGCCATTGGGCATGTTCTAATTCACGCTCTGCGCCTTCTACTGTTTGTCTAGCCGCTTCAAGGTCTTTTTGGGAAATTGCCCCATATTCATACAGAAGCTCGTTTAATTCTAAATTTCTTTTTTTATCTTCAACGTTTAACTTTGCAGTTTGAACGGTATATTCTTTTTTCTCCAAATCAATTTCTGCTTCTAATTTGGTTTCATCTAAAGAACGTCTTAGATTATCTAAACTTTTTACAGCTTGTTCTCGCTGACTATACAAGCTATCCGAAAAAAGGCGAATAATAGAATCCCCTTTTTGAACGTCTTGGCCTTCGCTAACAAAAAGTTCCAAAACTTCTCCGTTTATTGATGATCTGATCGCTGCAAACTCCTGGGGTGTTACTTCTCCCATCACCGCAACGGTTTCAAAAAAATCACGCGTGGTAACTATTGAGTATCGATAAAAGTCCAAAACAAACCTTTCTTCAGGTGGAACCAGCAATCGATACGCAAAAAAGGAGATAGCTAAGATTATGATCAGTGTGAAGACTATTAGGCCAAACTGATTATATGATGTTCTGCGGGGACGTTTCTTCGGTTTTTTCTGAATGATGGGTTCATGCTTCACTTACACTTTCTCCTTCCTAAGAAGTGCCGATAATTACTATATATTTGACCAGCAGTCTACCAATCTCCTTCCAAACAATTGCAAATGTTTTAACTCCTAAATCGCCAATACTGATGACGAAGATAATAATGGCAGGAGTTAGCTTGATAATGAAGAAAATTAGTATGAAGGACTCTTGAACCAAAGGAGGCAGTAGCATTGCTGTTAAATGACATTGAAAGAGCTAAGCAACATTTCGCTCGATTACTCGAAGAAGAGTTCGCCCGAATTGAGCGAATGAAAAAAGACAAAGATTTTGTCGATTATAGTAAACTGGATAAGATCATCATTGGAATTGTTGGTGGTGACGGAATCGGACCATTTATCGCAAAAGAGTCCGAGAAAATCTTGAGTTTTTTACTTCAAGATGAAATCAAAGCAGGAAAAGTTGAACTAAGAAATATCGAAGGTTTGACCATCGAAAATAGAGCAAAGCATAACCAGGCGATCCCCGATGATGTCTTGGAAGAAATTAAGAAATGTGATGTGATTTTAAAAGGGCCAACCACAACACCACGCAAAGGCGACCCTTGGCCAAATATTGAAAGTGCCAATGTCGCGATGCGACGTGCGCTAGACCTTTTTGCCAATGTTAGACCTGTTAAAGTCCCTTCCGAGAATATAGATTGGGTATTTTTCCGCGAAAACACCGAAGGGGCTTACATACTGGGTAGCAAAGGAATCGAAGTGTCCGATGAACTAGCTATCGATTTTACTGCCACTACCACCGAAGGAACTGAACGGATCGTTAGGGCAGCCTTTGAGTTTGCCCGTAAAAATAATAGGAAACGAGTCACCGCAGTAACCAAAGCGAATGTGATCAAGACCACCGATGGAAAATTTCTTCGCATCGCTCAAGAAATAGCGAAAGAATATCCAGAAATAGAATTCGATGACTGGTACATCGATATTATGACCGCAAAGTTAATTGACGAAAGTCGACGTTCTTCATTCGATGTAATGGTACTACCGAACTTATATGGCGATATTCTCACCGATGAAGCTGCCCAATTCCAAGGAGGAGTTGGAACAGCTGGTAGTGCAAATATCGGGAAAAAATATGCGATGTTTGAAGCGATTCACGGCTCTGCTCCTCGAATGGTCGAGGAAGGTCGGGCACAATATGCCGACCCAAGTAGCATGATGAGGGCGGTAGTGATGTTACTCCAGCACATAAATTTTGGCGAAAAAGCCAAAGCTTTAGAAATGGCATTAGATATCTGCGGCCAGTATGAAAAGAAAATTGTGGTTACAGGTCGTTCCAATGGCGCTACAAATTCCGAATTTAGTGCATACTTGATGGAAACCCTCAGTGATTCAAGCCTCAATCAAAAGTGGCAAAACTATTCTCAAGCGCAAAATTAAGGCTTAATTAGGTTAAAATGGCAAGCGAAAACGAGGTAGTCTAAGTGTGAGACTACCTCGTTCTGCTTTGTGTTATTATTGAATTTTCTTTCTTAATACCATGGAAAGAATACCACCATTACGGAAGTAATCGATCTCTACTTCGCTGTCAAAGCGAGCAATAACAGAGAACTCTTTCAACCCTTGTTGCGAAAGTGCCATAACTTTTACTGAATCTCCTGGTTTTACCGAATCATCAATAAGAATATCATAAAGCTCAAAGCCAGTTAAACCAAGACTCTCAGCATTCTCGCCTTCCACAAACTGAAGCGGTAAAATTCCCATCATAACTAGGTTACTACGGTGAATTCTTTCAAAACTCTCAGCGATAACAGCTTTTACTCCTAGAAGAGCTGGTCCCTTTGCTGCCCAATCCCTACTGCTTCCCATTCCATAATCCTTACCTGCAATCACAATCAATTCTGTTCCTTCGTCTTTATACTTCATAGCTGCATCAAAGATTGAAGTAACTTGCTGAGAAGGGATATGGGTAGTAAGTCCGCCCTCGGTACCTGGTGCTAACTGGTTTTTTATTCGAATATTAGCAAAGGTACCCCTCATCATCACTTCATGATTACCTCTGCGAGAACCATAGGAATTAAACTCATGGGGTTGAATACCATTATTCATTAAATACTCTCCTGCTGGGGAGTTCTTAGCAATACTACCTGCTGGCGAAATATGGTCGGTTGTTACCGAATCTCCAAGCTTAGCCAGCACTCTTAGATCCTTGAATGGCTCAATTTTCCTTGGTTCTGGCGACAAATTTTCAAAGAACGGAGGGTTTTGAATATAAGTGGATTTTTCATCCCAAGTATAGATCGGATTAGCATTTACTTGGATCTCATTCCAAGCATTGTTTTTCTTAAAGACGTTTTCATATTCTAGTTTAAACAACTCGGGCTTTAAAACATCAGAGATTAAACTGTTTAACTCATCCGTTGAAGGCCAAATATCAGAGAGAAAAACTGGTGTACCTTCTTGGTCATATCCTAATGGTTCTGTTTCAAAGTCAAAATCAACTGTTCCAGTTAATGCATAAGCTACAACCAGCGGTGGTGAAGCAAGGTAATTTGCTTTAACTAGCGGATGAATCCTACCTTCAAAATTTCGATTTCCACTGACTATAGAAGCCACAACAAGGTCTTTTTGTCTAATCTCTTCTTCAATCTCTGGTTTAAGTGGTCCGCTATTTCCGATGCAAGTCGCACATCCGTATCCAACAAGATGGAAACCTAAATGATCGAGATATTCTTGTAGTCCAGCCTTTTTAAGATAACTTGTCACTACCCGCGATCCTGGAGCAAGGCTAGTTTTAACATGCCTAGAAACCTTCAAACCCTTTTCGACCGCTTTCTTTGCTAACAATCCAGCACCGAGCATTACAAACGGATTCGAGGTATTGGTGCAACTTGTAATCGAGGCGATCACCACATCGCCATGTTTCAGCCCTGTAGTACTTTCGAAAGAATTTCCAACGATTTTTCTAACTTCTTCTTTCATCACTTTAAGTGGTATTAAATCCTGAGGACGCTTTGGTCCAGCTAAGTTCAATCCGATATTTGAAAGATCCACTTCCACAACCTCTGAATACTTGGGGGAAGGATGCTCGCCCGAGTAGAACAAGTCATTGCGGCGGCAGTATTCTTCGATCAAACGAATCTGTTCCTCATCTCGCCCAGTTAAACGTAAATAATTAATCGTTTCCTCGTCGATAGGGAAATAACCGCAGGTTGCTCCATACTCTGGAGCCATATTAGCCACAGTCGCTCGATCCGCTAAAGTAAGTGTTTCGTAACCAGGACCAAAAAACTCAACAAACTTTCCAACTACATTTTTTTGTCTCAAAACCTGAGTAACCTTTAAAGCAAGATCAGTTGCAGTAACCCCGTTTGGTAATGAACCAGTTAATTTTACACCAATAACTTCAGGAACGGGGAAATAGGATGGTTGTCCTAACATACCCGCTTCGGCTTCTATTCCACCCACTCCCCAACCTAAAACCCCTAAGCCATTGATCATTGTTGTATGCGAATCAGTACCAACCAAGGTATCGGGAAATGCTTCAATTTCTCTTTCGTTTTCTGGACTTGGAATAGTTTGAATAACCGATGCTAAATACTCAAGATTTACTTGATGGATAATGCCTGTTGCTGGAGGTACGACTCTAAAAGAACTAAAAGAGTTTTGCGCCCATTTCAAAAAACCATATCTTTCTTGGTTTCTTTGAAATTCAAACTCGATATTACATGCCATTGCTTCTGGTGAACCAGATTTATCAACTTGAAGAGAATGATCGATCACTAAATCCACTGGTACTTCTGGATTAATTTCTCGGGGATCTCCGCCTAAATCTGTCATTGCCTTTCGTAAGGAAGCAAGATCGACAACAGCTGGAACTCCCGTAAAATCTTGCAGTATTACTCTGGCAGGTTTGAACGGAACATCTTTGGCTTCAAGCTTTTCCGCACCCCATTTAGCTAAGTTCTCGATATGTTCTTGAGTAATATTTTTTCCATCATGTTGGCGTAGTACCGATTCAAGTAGAATTCTAATGGAATAAGGAAGTCGAGCAATCTCGGTTAATCCTCGTTCCTCAAGGGCACGAATTCTATAATAATTAACCTTCTTGCCGTCCAATTCAAATGAAGCTCTGCTATCGAAAACGTTTTTTAGATCTGCCATTGTGGCTACATCCTCTCTGCAGTATTTTACACAAAAACGCCTTCCCTTTAATTTAAAGGGAAGGACGATCAAAAACAATCTAGCTTAGCTTTGGATCAATGGTTAGAATCCGTTCAACCTCTTCTGGATATGATGCAATGAACCACAGTTCATCCTTTGTTAGAGGCTTTTGATTGTGAAGGCTGGCATATTGTACTAACCTAAGAATCTCTCGTTCATTTTCGATCTCCAACCCCATGGAATTATAAACGTGCCGTAATCCTTTAAGACCTCCATATTCTCCCGTAGTAATAATTCGACCAAGTGGTTTTATTTCGGCTTCATGGATTCCTAGCTCTTCTGGGGAATATAGTTCATAATTCTGCCTATTTTTTAATACCCCGTCTGCATGAATTCCAGACTCATGCGCAAAGGCATTTGAACCTACCCCTACTTGGTTGATAGGAATTGGAACACCAAAGGCTAGAGCAGCATAATTGCAAACCTTCCAAGCCTTGGTGAGATCAATCCTTGGATCAAGGACGTGTTTATCCTGCATTCCGCGAGATTTTTTCAGCGCTAAAATAACTGAAACTAAATCCGCATTCCCAGCTCGTTCACCCATACCATTGATTGTAGTATTAATATAGGCGTCAACCCCTGCATCCAAAGCACCCATGGCTCCTTCAACGGAATTCGCTACCGCATAGCCAAGGTCGTTGTGGCAGTGAAGTTCAATCGGTATTTTTACCGCTTCAGCTATTCTTTTTACACTGTCATAAATGGAAATGGTTCGATCGTAGCCAAGTGTATCACAATATCGAATTCGATCCGCACCATGTTCTTTTGCTGTTTGAGCAAAACGAATTAAATAATCCTCATCATAACGGCGATCATGAGTGTATGGTTCGGTGCGCGATGCATCTTCAGCATTTACCCCAATCGTTTCAATGCCAGCTTCCTTAGCTGCAGCAACCGCTTCCGCCATTATTTTAAGAACATCTTCGCGATTTAATCTACCGCCAAATTTACCTTCGGTCATGATCTGGGAAGTGGATATGGACAGGTTAAGATGCTTAACACGCGTATTCTTCACCGCTTTTTGGACATCTTCAACCGTAGCTCTTGTCCATCCACTTAAAACAAGATCACCAAAGGCCCCTTTTTCCGAAAGCCGCAGGTTACCTTCTATGTAGTTCCACTCATGCCCCAGAGCGGGAAAACCAAATTCACTTTGATAAATTCCCATTTCACTGAGATAATAATTAATCATAGTTTTTTCAAATTTAGAAAGGCTAATATGTGCTGTTTGCACGCCATCCCTATTTGTCACATCAATAATATAGATCTTATTTTCTAGTCCCAACTTTATTCGCCCCCTTAGAGAAATTTTGATTTCCCGCGAAAAAGTATGGTTCTGATTATATCTGATAAGCTGTTTCCTGTCAATCTTTTACTATCAGTCAGCCGAACCAACGACTCCAGGGTGAAACTTGAGATATTACACACCGTTCAAGTTGATGTCTTAAAGCGACATGATCTAGCTTTTGCCCAAAAAATACAAACTCAGAATATGGAGGCTGTTGCCAAGGTCCACTAGATTCGATTTCGGTTCGCGAGCCAACCAAGAAGAATCTATGCTTGGTTGATATCTCATTGAGATTTAAAACACCATATCCTCGCAGAATATTCACTGGGATATTAGAAACCCATTTTTGCATAGCTCTTAAACTCAAAGGTCGAGAAGTTCGAAAAACAAACTTTTCTAAGGTAGATAGGCTTGGGTTATGTGCCGAAACCCCGAAGACTAGTTCTAAAGAATTGACTAAATCAACTCTCTCTAAAATCTTGGCGTAAGGATTAATAGTCAAAAGGTCCTGCTTTACCTTCGTTAACTCCTGTCTAGATATCCTGGTACTGTTTGTCAAAATTATTAAATCCGCGGCAGCAATATGTTTAAGATAAGACATCTCTAGATCATTACAGTCATTAAAGTGATTCGGCGCATCTACTATCATTATAACTGCATCAAGGCGAACTCTTCCTTCAAGTTTGTGATTTAAGATAGTTTGAATAATAGAGGCAGGATCTGCATAACTGGGTACCTCGATCAACAAATAGTCTGCTCCATCCCTTCGCAGGATTAATTCGGTTAGTGCCGAAAGCACTTCATGCCTTAACGAACAACAGATACATCCTTCACTGAGTTCTACTCGTTGGCAATTAGAGTATCTTAGGTTAGTTACATTGGGGGGATTTGTTATACATGCCAATTTTCTGCTTCCAGAATTTTGGATTATAGTTTCCATAAGAGCTGTTTTGCCATTGCCTTTTGACCCAGTTATTAAGATGACTGGCAACGAAGAAGATTCCACAAAGATCCGCTCCTTAATTTAGTAGTCATCTTAATAACTATTTGACTAAGCCTTAAAATATTCACTGTAAAAGCGCAAGGATTTACGTGATAAAACGTTGAAATAGGAACAGCATTAAAAATCACCGAAGGAGAGCACATGGAGGTATTGAGATGAATTTATGGACGATTTGTATTATTGGATTAATAGTAGGTGTGATCGGCACAGGGGCAGGCGGTGTAATAACTAGCTTTTTTAAGCGTCCTAGCGACAAAGTATTAGGTTTCCTGCTTGGTTTTGCTGGAGGAATTATGCTAGCTATCGTTTTTGGCGAACTAATACCTGAAGCAGAACAAGAAGGCGGCTTATTACTGGCAATGATCGGACTTGTTTTAGGAGCATGGTTATTGTTGCTACTCGATCTATTCTTTCCCCACCAACATCATGGCGGTATGCCAGAAGGAGAAGCGAAGCTCTGGAAAATGGGCTCCTTACTAGCTCTGGGAATAGCCTTGCATAACTTCCCTGAAGGGGTTGCTCTCGGAGCTGGTTTTGCCTCAGGTTCTCAATTAGGAATTGGACTAGCAATCGTTTTAGCTTTGCATAATATTCCCGAAGGAATTGCCATGGCTGCACCCTTAAGGGCTGCTGGAAAAGGGAAAGCATACATCATTATTGCAACCATACTTGCAGGTATTCCCGTTGGAATTGGAGCATTGATTGGTGCCTGGATAGGTGATATTTCGCCAGCACTACTAACGCTTTCGCTCGGCTTTGCGGGCGGTGCGATGCTTTATATCTCCTTTGACGAGCTTCTTCCTGAGGCTAACTTTCACGCACATGATAGTCACTTTGGAATTTATGGTGGAGTTTCTGGAGTCTTAATTGGATACTTACTGATTGGCACCTTTTAAAAAAATGGCCTTCCAAAATCTAGGAAGGCCATTTCTGTTATTTGATAAATATTATTTGTTCGATGCAATTTTTGCCCAGGAGTCCTTAAGAGGCACAATTCTGTTAAAAACAGTTCTTTCCTCAGTAGAATCTTTGTCCTTACAGAAATAACCCTGTCTTTCAAACTGATAAGCTTTTCCAATCTCGGCTTCAAGTAGAGATTTTTCAAGCTTACAGCCTTTAAGAACCACCAAAGATTCTGGATTGATATTATCTAAGAAGGTCCCCTCTTCATCTTCTACTTCATCAGGATTTTCTTTTGTGAAGAGATTATTGTATAAGCGCACCTCAGCATCGATACAATCTGCTGCAGAAACCCAATGAATGGTTCCTCTTACTTTACGTCCATCAGGAGCAGCCCCACCCCTGGTCTCTGGATCATAGGTACAATGCACCTCTAAGATTTCGCCTGTTTGCTCATCCTTAACCACTTTGGTGCATTCCACAATGTACGCATAGCGCAATCTTACTTCCTTACCTGGAGACATCCTATGAAACTTCTTAGGTGGATCTTCCATAAAATCATCGCGTTCGATATAGATTTCGCGCGAAAACGGAACCATTCTTGTTCCCGAATCTGGATCATTAGGGTTATTCAGGGCCTCAACCATCTCCACTTGTCCCTCTGGGTAGTTTTCGATTACGACTTTTAATGGTTCTAGAACTCCCATTACTCTAGGAGCCTTTTGGTTTAGGTCTTCACGTACGCAATGCTCCAAAAGGGCTATATCGACGATGCTATTGTTTTTTGCAACTCCAATTCTTTCACAAAAATCTCGAATTGCTTCAGGAGTATATCCTCTGCGCCTGATTCCTGCTATAGTAGGCATCCGCGGATCATCCCAACCACTAACATATCCGCCTTCTACTAGTCTTAGTAACTTCCGTTTACTCATTACAGTATAACTTAAGTTTAAACGAGCAAATTCAATCTGTTGTGGATGGCAACCTAAATCTACTTGCTCTAACACCCAATCATACAATGGTCGATGATCTTCAAACTCAAGGGTACAGATCGAATGAGTTATTCCCTCAAGAGCATCCGAAATGCAATGTGTATAGTCATACATCGGATAAATACACCATTTATCTCCAGTTCGATGATGCGATACCTTTTTAATTCGATAAATCACAGGATCACGCATATTCATGTTTGGCGATGCCATATCGATTTTTGCTCGAAGCACATGCGAACCTTCAGGGAATTCACCTTGCCTCATTCTTTCGAACAATTCGAGGTTTTCTTCAACACTACGGTAACGATAAGGACTTTCTATTCCAGGTTCTGTTAAAGTACCTCGCGTTTCGCGAATTTGATCAGCTTCTAGACTACAAACATAGGCTTTACCTTGTTTGATTAAATCGATCGCTAACTCGTATAATTTGTCAAAATAATCGGAGGCATAAAATAAATTATCGCCCCAATCAAACCCCAACCATTTAACGTCCTCTTTAATAGCTTCGATATACTCCACTTTCTCTGTCTCAGGATTAGTATCATCAAAGCGAAGGTGGCATTTGCCATTATATCGCTGTGCTAACCCAAAATTTAGGCAAATCGATTTGGCATGCCCAATATGAAGATAGCCATTTGGCTCAGGCGGAAACCTAGTGACAACTTTACCGTCATTCTTGTTACTACTAATGTCCTCTTCAATTATGTTACGAATAAAATTCGAGCTATCGACAACTCTCTCTTTTTCAGTCATAGCCTACACCCCTTTTCTTAGAATATTTTATTCGATCGTGGGATGAGCTGGTCCACTATTTTCCTTGGTCATAGCTCTTACCCAAAGAAACATCGCTAAAACAGCAACATCGATCAAGTTATGGTTTCTATCGGAGACAGTATAATCGTGAAATCGTGCTAAAAGATCCTTTTCCAATTCTTCGATCGTGATTTCATTCCAGTTACGTATGTAATCAATATCATTGGAATTCAGTCGTTCTTGCATAAAAGAAAGGAACTCTTGTTTCAGATTTTCCACGCTTTTCATTTGTAGCACCCTCTCTTAATCCTACTAGTTCCTACTCGTAGGAGTATTCGTGTTGCCCATACAATCTTCCTTTGACTACTACTCTATTAATAATAATAAAAAAACCTTGTAATAATCAAGACCTACAAGGAAAAGTATCGGGATAGTACAATCAATAACAGTCTTAAAGATATACCTCCGACTATATAAATCAATCCAATTGTCCGCGCCCACATCCTTTCACGGTTAAGATTCTTTGCTTTCATCTGTCCGCCATCAATAAAGAATGTGGTTATACCAGTTAGAACTACGAGGAGCATAACTGGCAATTCATAGATTAAATTCGCTTGTTGAACAAAAATCCTAAAAATCTCAATCATTGGCACCAACTCGCTGATCGATTTTTCTAATCCATGCAATTACTAATAAAATGGTAGGAACGATCCAAAAAAGAATACCGCCGAGAACACCCTCGATTGTATCGAGAATTTCCACATCCATAACATTTGGAGGAATCAAACTAATAATAAAAATTATAGGTAAGAGTGGTAAGGTAAGCATCGATGATTCCCGTAACTTAAATAGTCGCGCAAAACTTAACGATGCCAAGTACATATGTATAAGCAAGCTACTTAGAGTAACACCGATCCAAAACCCTAAAAAAATCATTTCTAATCTTGCAAAAACTTCACCAGGTATTTCTACAAATTTAGCTAACATCGCAACTGGCCAAAAAAAATCAAGAACATACCCCCCAAATACCCCAACAGTAACCAGAAAAATAGTGACCCGAAAAGCCAGATCAATTGATAAGGCAAGCGCTGAGATTTTCAACGCATTCCTTGGTTTTAGTAAAAATGGTAGAAGTAAAAGGAAGGATACCTTCATTTGTAAATCAAAGAAACTTGCCTTTAGCCCTGCAACAATCGAAGGCCATACTCCAGCCCCAAAAATTGGTAGGAGATTAAGTTTATCAATATTCCAAAGTGCAAAGAAAGTAACGAGGAGAATTGCAATCACCATTAGCGGGAACAAAAGTTCAGCCATTCTTGCGATCGGTTCGAGCCCATGTCTTGTAATGTACACACTAACTAAGAGCATGGATAGAATCATTACTTCAACAGGGGTTTCAACTAAGATAAACACTTTTATTATATCAGCAAATACCCGCACAATCCGTGCGGAAATAAGGACCCAGAACACACCTGCGGTGATAGTTATTATTGTCCCGAGTAACTTTCCGACAATTTGCTGATTATATTCAACAAAGGTTTGATCTGGGAAACGCCTACCGAGGATAATCGTTATCGCCATCCCAATAAAGAGTGCGACATGTTGAATAATCAAAGCAACCCATCCATCGGGACCCGTACTTGCATAAAAAACTCGTGGCATTGTCAAAATTCCAGTAGCATTGATCCCCATTATAAATACAAGGACCATTTGCCATGACGTAATTCTGTCGTTATTTGTTAACAACGATGCTAACACCTACTTTTTGGCAACTTTTCGCTAAAATTATCTAAAACGCAACGCCTATCCTACGAATCACTACATTTGCGTTAACGTCTAATTCGATGTTGGGGAATATTTCTTCATTCCACCGTTCGTGATTAGCTGCCCAATACTTTGGATGTTGAGCAGACAACACTTTTCCAAAGTGAAGACAATCTGCCTTGAATGATTGCATTTTCTCAATCGTATTTCTCACGATTTTTTCTATTTCAACATTTAAAAGCTCTTGGACAGGTCCGATCCAGTCACCAGAGTCGACAGTATGCATGCTTCCACCAATTTGTTCGAATATATCACCCTCTAAGAAAAGTTTGATCCGAAAATGTACTTTACTATCGATCACCTCAGTAGTAATCGAACATGTGGTGTTACGGATATCAAAGGTTCTCTCACCATATTGACTTGCAGGACTTCCTACTAAAATCTTTCCCCCTCTAATTTTCCCAAGAACTAGCATCGAACCCAAAGTTTCGATTTCCCCTAACCAACCTACCATTTTCCAATCCTTTATTAAAGCGCTTCCACCAAGGGTGGCCTCGGTATCCGCAGGCACTACCCTTGGGAGCAAGGTATTACCTGTAGTAAAAAGGTCTCGTGCAGCTTCACCAAAATCTGTGGTTAGCAAGCGGCCCGAAATACCTGCCATTTCAATAATATTGCTCAAGTATACCCCCGTTAAACCTTCCAGTACTGGTTTTATGTCCAGAACTTCTCGTGCCTCACCTTTGGCGATACAGATTTTCATCCCTCTATTGATATCCTGGCGATGATGAAAAAAGTTGAATATATCTTTTAATCCATCACGTGCAGTTTCTTCCCCAACGACAACCACCTTGGTATGCCCATAAAAAGGTCTGCGCCAGAGCCTCAGATCAAAGAGTGTTGTGGCGTGTGCAAGAGAAGTCGCTGTAGTTCGTAGCGTATAGGATGCGCTTTGACTTCCGCCAGCTTCTTGTGAACCTGTACCACCGACAGCACTCAAATTTGGAATTTCGATGGAAATTAAGTATCGCGGACGTTCGGCGGCACCCATCAATGGTTCGGAATTCTCTTGCTCCGCTTCATTTACGTTATATTGATCGATGCCTAATGCTGTAATCATGGCCCGCTTATCAATATCAAGCATGTCCCAACAACCTGTGGTTAATAGAAGAAGCAAAAAGATAAGTGCTTTTTTCATTCCGTTCGCCCTCTTTTTAGATCGTTTGGACGTTTATCGACTAAGCGTCGCCGATCTTGGGGTCGCCCAAATACAGGTCGATTCTTGGTAGCAATCAGCGGTAATTTTATCAAGGAATCTTGAAAATCACTGATTCTTAACGGAGTCCAGGGAGAAAGCATACTCACTCCAAAGCTTTTAAGAATGCATAAATGCCCTCCGATTATCAAAACACCTAATACTAACCCAAAAAGACCTAAAAGCGCCGAAAGAATCATCACAAAGAATCGGAGAGTACGCAAGGTTACAGTAAGGCTGTAGGTTGGAATTAGGAAACTAGCGATTGCTGTGGTGGCTACAATAATAACCATTATGGGGCTCACGATTCCAGCTCCAACTGCGGCTTCTCCAATTATGATTCCACCGACGATGCCGATGGTCTGTCCGATCGGACCAGGCAATCGAATTCCTGCCTCTCGCAAAAGTTCAAATGCTAATTCCATAATAAATGCCTCAACCACAACAGGGAAAGGTATTCCCGTTCGAGTCGCAGAAATGCTTAGAGCCAATTGAGTAGGAATCATCTCTGGATGATAAGTAACAAGAGCGATATATAAACCAGGAAGAATAAAGGCAATAAACGAACCAATAAACCGAACAAAACGTACTAAGCTAGAACCTATCCATGATAAGTAATAATCTTCAGGCGAATGCATTAACGTATTGATAGTTGTAGGAGCTAGAATCGCAAACGGTGTGTTATCAACTAGGATTGCAAAGCGTCCTTCTAACAGTCCTCCGACCACCTCATCTGGCCGTTCGCTTTCTTGAGTAGTATTGAACAGAGACCACCAAGTATCGGTGATCAATTGTTCTAAATATCCGCTATCAGTTAAAGAATCGATTCTGATGGTTTCAAGCCTTTTCTTTATCTCTTCTAACACTCCTGAATCAATGATATCTTCGATATAGAGTAATGCTGTTTCTGTCCGACTTCTTTCACCGATAACATATTTTTTCACCTTTAATCTGGGATCTTTCAATCTCCGTCTCACCAGGGAAATATTAATCGTTAAGGTCTCTGAAAAACTATCACGTGGGCCACGAATTACCGCTTCTGTAACTGGTTGCTCAACACCCCGACGTTCCCCTTGAGCAACGTTAATACTGAGTGCGAACTTTTGCCCGTCAATAAAAACAAGCGCACTACCCGACACAAGATCTAAAATAACATCGTCCCAACTAGATTTTTCGCTTACTTCGGCAACTGTAATAATGTCTTTAATCATTTTTATACTTTCTTGGGGTAATTTCTCTAGATGAGAAATCTGTCTCAAACCAAGTACCAAATTCCTCAAAACTTGTTCAAATACGGCATCTTGGTTTACCATACCCTTTATATACACGAGAACTGCTTGCGTATCTAAATCTAGTTTCAACGGAAGTGAAAATTCATGAATAGCAATATCGTCGGAATCTTTGAATCGTTCTTCGAGCTGCTTTTTTACAACATCTAACGCCTTAGGAATGGTATGATTATGCTTCGATTTCTTTCGAGGTAACAACCGTTCAAAGATTTTTCTTGGCATAACGTCCCGCCTTAGAAATATTTTACTTACTTAGGGTAGTATTTACACAGTTAGCTTGGGATATTCAGAAGAAACGCAAAAAAGCAGTCAAGGATTATCCTCAACTGCTTCCTATTATTGATGGTACCCCCAAGGGGATTTGAACCCCTGCCTTCGCCGTGAAAGGGCGGTGTCCTTGGCCGCTAGACGATGGGGGCAGCTTTAAATGGATTATTAGCTACTAATGGTGCCCAGAGCCGGAATCGAACCAGCGACACGAGGATTTTCAGTCCTCTGCTCTACCA
>JAAYFS010000032.1 GCA_012728115.1 Bacillota bacterium
GCCGTTTAATTTCTCTTTTATTCTCTTATGATTGTACCAATGGATATATTTAACAATTCTTCTTTTCAGCTCATGGATTGATCTGAACTCCTCGCCATGATACATCTCCTGCTTTAGTAAGCCAAAGAAATTTTCCATGGGAGCATTATCTAGGCAGTTACCCCGTCTAGACATGCTTTGTTTGATATTTCGTTTTTCTAATCGATTTACCCATTGATAATGCTGATAATGAAATCCTTGGTCAGAATGTATCATTAAACCGTGTTCTTCTGGTAATACCTTTAGAGCTGCATCTAACGCATCGGTGGCAAATTTTACTGTAGGGGAAGTAGCCAGATTGTAAGCCAATATTTCCCCATTAAACAAATCCATTATCGGTGAGAGATACAATTTGTGATTGCTTCCTCTTATCTTGAATTCTGTCACATCTGTTACCCATACTTTGTTTGGCTCGTCCGTACAAAATTGTCTGTTTAATATATTCTCTGCTATTTTGCCAACTTCACCTTTAAAAGAGCTGTATCCCCGGGATCTTCTGGTAAACTTCACACACTTGAATCCGTTTTCTCTCATGATTCTATATACCCTTTTGTGATTTATTTTTATGCCGCGTTTCTTCAGTTCAAGAGTAATTCTTCTATAACCATAGGTTTCATGAGACTCCTCGAATATTTCCTTTATTCTGTTGGTTAGCCGAAGCTCCTCTTCATCTGTTCTATCTAGCTTTTGTATCCATTCATAAAACGAACTTTTCGGCAAATCGGCTATGCATAGCCAAGTCTGTAGTCTTATTTTCGGGAATCTTTGCCTTAGTTCTAGTATTACTTTCGTTTTTTCTTTGTTTTTTGCTCTCTGGCCTGAACTAAGGCTTTTAGCTTTTTTTCATATGCTAAGCTCGCTTTTAAGAATTCGTTTTCTTCTCTTAATCTAATAAGTTCTTCTTTTTCTGATGACGTTAATTTTAATCTATCCTTTTCATTGCTTTTTTCGGACATACTTGCAGGCCTCCCAATGGGCTTATTTAGCCCTTCAAAGCCTTCTGCTAAGTACTTTCTTTGCCAATTAGCAATAGTTGATGAGTTAGCAATACCGAAATGGTTAGCAGCTTCTCTGTAAGAGCATTTGTTAACTTGCCTATATTGTAATACGGCCAGCTTAAATTCTCCAGAATAAGATTTTTTAGTCTCTGTTCTTTTTAAACCTTCCTCACCAAATTGCTCGTATCTATTTACCCAGGTTTCGATTTGTGTTTTACTTTTTATGTTATACTTTTTAGCCAGTGTTTTGTAACCACCTGTTTCACCGTTTAAATAATCGAGGACCACATTTAGTTTGAATTCAAATGAGTATTTTGACATAGCAAAACCCCCTAATTCCGTGTCCGGATTTAGGGGGCAACATCAAATTAGCCCTTTCTCATTTATTTGACCGAAAAAAGTGAAAACTGTATACTGAGTAATGAACTTACAGATAGAAAAATGAAGCGAAACAAATGGAACACAATGCTTTCTCCTATCCAAGAGAACGTCCAATTTGTTTGGGAGTTAGCCCACTGAGTTATGGGGGAATCAAGATGAAAAAATGCATACCGATCAGTATTTGTATTGCCTTGCTGTTAACAGCTTTAATATATGCATATGCAAATAAAGGAGTCTTTCATAGTGAGAAAACCGACGCCTTAAATAATGAAATTGAAACCGTTTTTTCGGAGGCTGAATGGATTAGATATGAAAACCAAGAATATGGGTTTTATTTATACTTGCCTATTAGCTGGATCGGTTACTCAGTTATCCGCGGGGAGTGGGAAGGCTTTTCCCATAATACGTCGAGTGGATATGCAATAGTTGAAACGGGGCCACAAATAAATGTTCGTCATCCATTATGGAGTGAGGAAAACCCCCGCCAAGATATTCCAATCATGGTTTTTACGCTCACGCAGTGGGATGCATTACTTGATGAAAAATTTCATATTGGTGCAGCACCGATAGGTCCGAAGGAACTAGGACGAAACAATAAATATGTATTTGCGCTTCCAGCACGGTATAACTTCGCATTTCTACCTGGATTTGAAGAAGTTGAGGAGATCCTGGAAAACGATGCGTTTAAACCAATAAAAAACCAATAAAAATTAACCAAAAATCTATATCAAAAATATGTTATTTAGTCCTGTTATATGGTACAATAGGCACGATAATGTGAAAATGTTCTCAATAACAAAGGAGGAGAAACAGTTGAAGAAGTTAGTTACAGTTGTTTTGTGCCTATTGTTAGTTGGTATGATTGCTGTATCTGTAGGCGCACAAGAATCCCAAGAACTTATTGGTACGGGAAAAGGTTTCGGTGGAGACTTTAGTTGTAAAGGTTACCAAAGTCGGTGACAAGATTACAGCTGTAGAAGTAATCCAACATTCCGAAACTCCAGGTATTGGAACACCAGCATTGGCAAATATTCCAAAAGCTATCGTTGAAGCAAATTCAACAGATGTGGATATCGTTACTAATGCGACTGTTACCAGTAAAGCAATTATGTATGCTGTTAATAACGCCTTAGATCCAGTGAACTATCCAGCTCCAGGTGAAGAGAAAGTAGTTGTGAAAGAACCTGTTTCGGTATCGGCAGCGAAAGTATACCAAGGGTTTGGTTTATCGAACATGCCTCGTTTAGGCCCTGGTTCAGACAATACTGGTACACCCGTTTACAGCTTTAACCAAGTTTTCGCCCATGTACTCTTTGATCAAGAGGGCAGAATTCTATCCGTTTATGTTGACCAATTAGAGGTAGCTACTCCAAACTACGATGGTGCAGGAATGCCACACTTCAGCGGATTCCCAGGTCAAGGTGGCTACAACCTCGATGCTGACCATGATGGCGTAGTAGATGGCAAAACAGAAGATACTGAAGAAAACTTTATTAACGAAATCGCTGGTTGGGAAACAAAGAGAGACCGTGGCGATTCGTATCGCATGGGTGTTGGAACATGGGCTAGCCAAATGGATAAATTCCAAGAAATCTTCGTTGGCATGACCGTTGACGAAGTAGAAGAATGGTTTGCTCGTTATACATCCGACCGCAATGGTAGACCATTAAAACCAGGTTCAACCAATGAAGCTGATGCCACAAAGTATGATGCTTTAAGTGATGATGAAAAAGCTATGTTAGCTGACGTAGTTACTGCTGCTACCATGAGTTTGAATGACTCTCACGGAAATATTATCGAAGCTATTAGAAGAGCATACGAAAATCGTGTTCCATTAGATATCGAGTCAGCAGCTTCCAAAGGTTTAGGTTTATCCAGTCTCCATCGTATGGGACCAGGTAGCGACGATACTGGAACACCTGTTTACAGCTTCAACCAAGTATTTGCTAGCACTTTATTCGACAAAAATGGTAGAATCGTTGCTATCCACGTGGATCAATTAGAAGTTTCCACACCAAACTATGACGGTGCTGGAATGCCACACTTCAGCGGATTCCCAGGTCAAGGTGGCTACAATGTTGACGTTAATCACGATGGCGTAGTAGATGGCAAAACAGAAGATAGCGTTGATAACTTCGTAGCTGAGATCGAAGGCTGGGTTACCAAGAGAGACCGTGGTGATTCGTATCGCATGGGCGTAGGCAGCTGGGCTACTCAAATGGACAAATTCCAAGAGCTCTTTGTTGGTATGACCGTTGATGAAGTAGAATTGTGGTTCGCTCGTTATACATCTGACCGCAATGGTAGACCATTAAAACCAGGTTCAACCAATGAAGCTGATGCCGCTAAATACGATGCTTTAACCGAATATGAAAAAGAAATGTTAGCTGATGTAGTTTCTGGTGCTACCATGAGCCTAAATGACTCCCATGGTAACATTATTGAAGCCATTAGAAATTCATTCGAAAACAGAGTAGAACTCGATCTAACAATTGAATAATAGCAATGATTGAAAAACAAATCCCCAGCTAAAATGGCTGGGGATTTTTCATTCTTAATGAGCTTTGAAATTATAGATCGGTTTGATCACATCTACAACCTCTACAGAATCTTGCACGTTTTTAAGGATCTCATCAAGCGGACGGTATGCCATCGGTGCTTCATCTAAGGTGGATTTTCCAATCGAAGTGGTATACACATCACTCATCATCTCTTTAAATTCTTGTAGATCGAGATCCGCTAGTGCTTGATTTCTGGACATCAACCTACCTGCACCATGGGGAGCGGAGTAGTTCCAATCTGGATTACCCTTACCGATCGCCAGAATACTGCCATCCTTCATATTGATCGGGATTAATACTCGCTCTCCTTTCTTTGCCGAGATTGCACCCTTTCTTAAGATCATCTCATTAATATCGATGTAGTTATGGATAGTAGTGAATGAATCTTGTGGCTGTAAATTCATTGCCTCAAGAATGGTATCGGCGATCGCTTTGCGGTTAATTTTTGCGTATGTTTGCATTAAAACGAGATCATGTAAGTAATTATCGAGATCCTTTCCTTCGACATAAGCTAGGGACTTAGGGATTTTGAGTTTTTCTATATCGCCACTAGCTAGAAAACGTTTGTAAGCCAAATTCTGATAATAGTCTGCGACTTGTTTACCGATATTTCTACTGCCCGAATGCACCACTAGGTAGAGGTTATCATTCTCATCCTTGTTCACTTCGATGAAATGGTTGCCGCCCCCAAGCGTACCGATCGACAAGTAGCCTCTTTTAATATCAACTGATGAACTACACCTTAACTTGCTGAGATTAATTTCCTCCCCATAAGGGTGATTTTTATTTCTAATTTTAAATCCAGCTGGTATTTGTTTATTAATGATACGATCTAGTTTTTCAAGATCGATACTTATTTTGCCTAACTTTACAGTATACATTCCGCACCCGATATCAACTCCGACTAAATTTGGCACAACTTTATCCTTAATCGTTATCGTGGTACCGATTACACAACCTGCTCCAGCGTGAACATCTGGCATAATCCTTATTCTTAAACCCGAGACAAATTCCTGATTACATAATTCGATGATTTGGCTGATCGCCGTCTGATCGACATTATCAGTAAAGATTTTCGCTGAGTTATACTTGCCTTCTAAAACTAACATAAAGTTTCCTCCTGGTAGCTTGTTTTAGCAAACGGCAAAGAAGGAGATACCGTTGCTTATTCATTATAGCATCGAACATAGCTTTATCAAAAAATAGTTATTTTCCTATCTAGGCAGGGTTAGGATGGGCTTACGCAGAAAGTATGTTTCAAAAATGCTGATAGGGTGGACAATGATGGGAACAAAAACAATTACTTTAATTATTCTAGGTGTATTGGTACTGTTTTCTATAGTATCCCTAATTCTTGTTAAAGTACTTTATGATGCTCAATTTCAAAGGTTCGATTTGCCAGATGAAAGACTTACTACAGCTTTAAGGTATTCTGATTATGAAGAGAAATATCCAAGAGAGTTAGTTACCTTTAAGTCTGGAAGCAATACTTTACAAGGTTATATCTACGGTAAAGCTAATGACAAGGGACTTGTCGTAATCGCTCACGGACTAGGGGGAGGGGCAGATAGTTATCTAGGGCAAACTACCTACTTTGTAGATCAAGGCTGGTGTGTCTTTACCTATGATGCAACGGGTAGTTACCGCAGTGAGGGGAAATCCACGAAAGGTTTTCCTCAGTCGGTACTTGATTTAGACGCAGCCTTAAGGTATATCGAAACTCACCCTGAACTGAATAATCTCCCAGTCTTCTTATTTGGACATAGCTGGGGTGGCTATGCTGTTTGTAATGTACTTCACTATGATCATCAGATAGCTGGAGTAGTTTCGGTAGCAGGAGTAAATAGTGCGATGGAGATCGTTATTGAACAAGGAAGAAGTCTGCTTGGGAATTTTATTTATATTCAATATCCTTTCCTTTGGCTATATCAGCGATTGCTCTTTGGCAATGTTTTGTCCTTTAGTGCTGTTGATGCTATCAATAAATCACAGACTCCAGTCTTGATTATCCATGGCACGGACGATAAAGAAGTTGCTTATGATGGTAGTTCGATCATTTCTAAGCTGGATCAAATTACTAATCCAAATGTCACAGCGATTACGCTTGATGAAGTGGGGAGAAATGGTCATAATAATATCTTTCGTTCGCATCAAGCCTTACATTACGTTACTAGTATCCAGAATGAATTGAACAGTTTGTATGAAGAGTACCAGCAAGATATTCCAGAGAAAATAAAAGTGGAGTTTTTCGCGAACATCGATCGGGCTCGGGCTCAAGAACTAAATAGTGAACTGATGAATCAAATAAATGATTTTCTTGATCAATGTCTAGAAATAGAAAGTGGGAGGAAGATAAATGCAAATTAAGAGGTTTTCATCGATGCAAATGGGACAAAACTGTTATGTGGTTTATGGGCAAAATGAAGCGATCATAATTGATCCAATCGATAACGATGTACAAGTTTTGGATTTTCTAAAACAAAATGACTTGAAGGTTGTTGGGATTGTAAATACTCATGGTCATTTTGACCATATTACTGGTAACGTTTGGTTTAAAGAACAAACTGGCGCACCGATTATGATTCATGAAGCGGATCAAGCTTTTCTTTATAATCATAATCTCAACTTATCAGAACTAATAGGTGTTTCGATTAAAGCATCCAAGGCAGATCAAATCTTGATAGATGGTAGTGAAATTACTATCGGCGATGAAAAACTAACTGTGCTACATACCCCAGGTCATACACCAGGCTGTATTTGCCTTTATAGCGAAGGAATCTTGATATCAGGTGATACTCTCTTTAAACAAAGCATTGGGAGAACGGATTTGCCTGGAAGTAATTTTGAACAATTAATAGCAAGTTTGGAGAAAATTAAACAGCTTCCGCAAGATACAAAGATCTATCCTGGTCATGGGGAATCAACTACCCTCGCAGCAGAATTGCAAAACAATCCATATTTGCAAAAAAAATAACAAGATTTCTGTTTACATTTGGCCCTAAATGGTTGTACAATAAGAAAAATAACTACATAACAGTTGCTAGGAGGGTTAACTGATGGAAAGAATCAAAGTTTTGATTATGGGTGCTGCGGGACGCGATTTCCATAATTTTAACGTGTACTATCGTGATAACGAAAAATATGAGGTTGTTGGCTTTACGGCTACGCAAATTCCAAATATTGAGGGAAGATTGTATCCAGCAAGTTTAGCTGGGGAACTCTATCCAGAAGGAATTCCAATTTATTCAGAAGATGACTTGGTTGAATTGATAAAAGAAAAACAAGTTAATGAAGTGGTCTTTGCCTACAGTGATATTTCCCATCAAGATTTAATGCATAAAGCTTCTGCGGTAATCGCTGCTGGTGCGGATTTTCGGATGTTTGGTGCCAACAATTCTATGATCGATACTGAAGTACCAGTAATCGCTATCTGTGCTGCTCGTACAGGTGCAGGAAAGAGTCAGACAACAAGGTTCGTTGCAGAATTCTTAACTAAGAAAAATCTGCGAGTGGTTGCGATTCGCCATCCAATGCCTTACGGTGATTTAGCTGCTCAAAAAATTCAGCGTTACGCAGAACTTAAAGATATGGACAAATATGAGTGTACTATTGAGGAAAGAGAAGAATACGAACCACATATCGAACGTGGTAACGTCTTATATGCTGGTGTAGATTATGGCTGTATTTTAGAAAAAGCGGAAAAAGAAGCAGATGTGATTCTTTGGGATGGTGGAAATAATGATTTACCATTCTATACTCCAGATCTGATGATCACCGTTGTGGATCCACATCGAGCTGGTCATGAAATTCAATACCATCCAGGTGAGGCAAATGTTCGCTTAGCTGATATAGTGATCGTGAATAAAGTAGATACCGCTTCTAGAGAAGATATTGATTTAGTAATCAGTAATGTGAAAAAAGTTAATCCAAAGGCAGAGGTTATTGAGTGTCGTTCACCGATTACTTTAAGTAATCCAGATGCTGTAGTTGGAAAACGTGTCTTGGTAGTTGAGGATGGCCCAACTTTGACTCATGGTGAAATGGCTTATGGTGCTGGATACATTGCTGCGAAAGAAGCAGGAGCGATCATCGTAGATCCACGTGAGATGGCAGTCGGTTCGATCGCAGATACCTTTAAGAAATATCCTCACATGGGTCCGATCTTACCAGCAATGGGATATAGCCCTCAACAAATCGCAGATTTAACAGCGACTATTGAAAAATGCAATGTCGATATGGTAGTAATCGGTACACCGATCGATTTAACCAGAGTAGCGAAATTTTCAAAACCATCAGTTCGGGCTAGCTATGACTTAGCTGATGATTCAGGAAAATTAGAACAAATTCTTCAAGAGTTTGTGGCAGAGAAACTATAAACTTTTTAAAATTTTAAAGGAAACGTAAACGCGATTAACAGCTACTGGCATCTTTTTAAGGGGTGCCAGTTTTGCTTTTGGTAGTATTTATGCAGGATAACAGTGATAATTGTCGAAAAGAATAAAATATGGCGAAATCTTATTTTCCTTTGATAGGAGTTAAGAATTTGAACACTACTTACTTTCGCAGAAAATTAAAGGTTGGGATCTAGTTTTAGGCATAGCATTTTGCTGTGCTTTTTTGTTGATGAAGGGCATCACAGGAACCAAGTACCTTCCTGCGTTAAGGGGGATGTTCGATGAGAGTATTTCATTCGCTGCGATCAAAACTGTTGGTTATCAGCTTGTGTATCAGCTTGATCCCAACTATCATTGTTGGAAGTTTGCTTTATCACTATGGAAAACGAGCACTTAAAGAAAGAACCTATGAAACTCTAGGTGCATATGCTAGTTCCGCGCGTAGCAAAATCGAAGAATTCTTTTATTGGCGGGAATATAACTCTCAGATCCTTGCCAACATGCCTCTCTTTTATGAAAATGTCCACGAATATGTGGAAAATGGCTGGGAATTCGACAGTGATGAATGGCAGAGACGAATCACTGAGATGGATAAAGTCGTTGGTTTGATAATTGAAACATACGATTTAAATAGTATATTTATTACCGATGCCCAAGGAATTTTAATTTACGATGCTAACCCGAGCATCGAAATTCCAGAGGGTTTGGATCTATATGCCCTGTCTCCTGATTTTGCTAGGAATATCGATGGTGCTTTGGCTGGGCGCCAAGTGTGGGATAGACAACGTTATTCCATGATTTCCGAATCGATCAATTTGATTTTAACTACGCCCTTATTTAGTAATGGGGAAACAGGTAAAGTTATTGGCACCCTCAACCTTAGTATGGGGCAAGCAGGAATCGATCGCTTAGTGAGTCGGGGAATTGAGGAAATTGGACGAACAGCTAATGCATATTTAATAGATAGAGATGGCATTATTCGTAGCAATACCTATCGCGGTGATTCTTTTGGTAATGGACCCTTAGTGTCAAAAATTGAAACTAGTGCCTTAACCGTTCTAAGTGATTTATTGGATAGCCCTAAAGATGGCGTTATAAAATCAAAAGAGTATGTTGATTCAACGGGAAGATATGTCTTAGGTCATGTTGAAGTTTGTACTCTTGGTGAGGATTTGGTCGGCCTAGTGGTAGAGGTTGAAGCTTCAGAGATCTTTGGCAGTATCTATTTGCTCTTTAGATACGTTGTTTTGATTTTGGTAGTAATCAGCTTGATAATTTCATTAGTTTCGGTTTTCTTTTCCAACATCATTACTAAGCCGATTAGCAAGTTACAAAAATGGGCGCAAGCATTAGCAGCAGGGCAATATTCCTTCGGTGGGCTAGTTTTTGATGAGTATAAGGAAATTGCTGATTTATCAACGTCTTTTTCAAAAATGGCGCAAGAAATTGAGTGCAGGGAAGAAGAGTTAAGAAGCGGTTTCGAACAACTGGCAGCTAGTAGCGAGGAGATATCACGACTAAATGAAGAATTAGAACATCAAGCGTATCATGATGCTTTAACTAACTTACCAAATCGTCGAAGTTTCCTAGAAGTATTAGAGCAGGAACTTGCTCAAAAGCACCAAGGTGTTGTAGCCTTACTTGACTTAAATAATTTTAAAGAAATTAATGACACCCTAGGTCATGTTTATGGTGATCAATTGTTAGCAGAGGTTGGTTGGCGTTTAGCAGCTGTTTCTCAAGATGAGGAAAGCCTCTTTGTAGCTCGTTACGGGGGAGATGAATTCCTGGTTTTAATAAAAGGAATCGTGGACGAAGATGAGATAGGAGAAAAACTGGCTTTAATTGAAAATGTACTCGATGCTCCATATATTGTTCATTCGAGTTTTTCCAAGATCAATTTCCGTATGGGGGTAACTAAGTATCCACAGGATGCGGGTGATACCTATGATCTGATAACGTGCGCAGATATTGCGATGTATAAAGCGAAAGAAGCTGAAGCTGGTAAAATAGTGTTTTATGATAAAACAATGCAATCAGAGTTACAATTTAAGAAAAGGATACGCGAGACTCTTGAGAGGGCGGTTAGTAACGAAGCATTTTACCTTGTCTATCAGCCGCAAATAAATTCTAGCACTGGTGAGGTAGATTGTTTTGAGGCTCTACTAAGGTTAGAAGAATGGGATATCTCTCCTAACCATTTCATTCCGATTGCCGAGGAAAGTAGCATTATTATCGATATAGGTCGATGGGTTACAAAGCAAGCGATCAAGCAGATCGCTAGATGGAAGAATGAAGGTTATCAACCAAAAATGATTTCGATTAACCTTTCGTCCAAACAAATAAATGACCCTGGATATCTTACTTTCTTAAAAAACGAATTAGAAAAGCAGGGAGTTGAGCCAGAACTTTTGGAAATTGAGATCACCGAGTCAGTGCTTCTAACCAAGAGCAAAAAATCGACTAAGTTCCTTGAGAAACTAAAAGAAATCGGTGTATCGATAGCCCTTGATGATTTTGGTTCAGGTTATTCTTCAATAAATTATTTCACCTTCATTAATATCGATAAAGTAAAGATCGAACGCTCTTTTATCAAAAACTTTTTGGACCATCAGGGTATTGAAACTGTTGGTAACCTTATTCGTCTCTTCCACGGTATGGGTTTGATAGTAGTTGCAGAAGGAATCGAAGAGATCGAGCATTTTGAAAAACTTAAGGAAAAATCGTGTAATTTAATTCAAGGATATTTATTCTGTAAACCCGTTGCGGTCGATGAAACTACCGAGTTGTTGAAGCATAAATTCGATACTGACACTAATAAATTGAGGAGGATACAAAACTAATAAAGAGAATAAAAGCATTGGGGTTAATTCGAGACTGGAAAGGAGAGAAAGCGTGTGGCTTTACCGCAACATCCGAACTTGAGTGGATTAGGAATTCCAAACGACAAGTTTAAGGAGATGATGCTTGTTTTTTCGATCGGTCTTGAAGAAGTTAAAACAAAAATAATGAATCTCGAAAAAGAATTCGAAATTCAATATGGTTATAATCCAATCGAAAAAGTACAATCAAGATTAAAAGAATATGATAGTATTATCAGGAAAGCCAAACGCAAAGAATTTCCACTTACCATCGCATCTTTTAGAGAAAACATTCGTGATATAGCAGGGATACGTATAACCTGCTCTTTTTTGTCCGATTTGTACCGGATTGTCGATATGTTAAAAAATCATCTCGAACTAGAGATAGTAGAAAACAAGGACTATATCAAAAACCCAAAACCTAATGGATACAAGAGTTTACACCTTATTCTTAAACTGCGGGTAAGCGTGCATCAACGGATCGAATCAGTATACGTTGAGGTTCAACTTCGAACTGTAACCATGGATATCTGGGCAAATTTAGAGCAAACCATTTATTATGAGTATAGTAGTTCAAACAGTATTCCCAAATCGTTGAGGGAAGATCTGCGTTTAGCTGCGATGGCTGCGGAACAATTGGATAGTAAGAT
Organism: Bacillota bacterium; assembly: GCA_012728115.1. Lineage (GTDB taxonomy): Bacteria > Bacillota > Limnochordia > Darwinibacteriales > JAAYFS01 > JAAYFS01. The sequence continues at coordinate 11,885 of JAAYFS010000032.1, forward strand.
GGAATTTATTCGTCAACAAATGGATAAGTTGAAACCTTAATTCGTATTTTTCAAGGTAGGAGATATAAGTGAAAAAAACAGCGATAATCACTGGTAGCTCAAGAGGTATCGGTAAAGCGATTGTAATTGCCTTAGCTAAGCATGGCTACAATGTTATAATCAATTACTGTACTTCGAAAGTAGCTGCTCACAACCTTTATCAAGATCTAATTGGACAAGGATATAATGTATCTATTTTTCAGGCTGATGTGAGTGATCGAAAACAAGTTAACGACTTATTTAAACATACCATAAATACGTTTGGGGGAGTTGATTTGTTAATCAATAACGCCGCCATTTCCGAACAAAAACTTTTCTTTGACATAACCGAATCCGAATGGGATCGGATGATGGAGGTGAACGTCAAGGGGGTTTTTAACTGTTGTCAGGAAGCATTGCCTTTGATGGTTAGTCAAGGTGGGGGCAAAATCATCAATATTTCCTCTATCTGGGGAATGGTTGGAGCATCATGTGAAGTACACTATTCGGCATCCAAAGCGGCGGTAATTGGACTTACCAAGGCACTTGCCAAAGAGGTATCTTCGATGAATATTCAAGTAAACTGTATTGCCCCAGGTATAATTGATACTGAGATGAATGATATTTTTTCCGCAGAAGAAAAACAAGAGATGCTTAATCAGATCCCTTTAGGGAGATTTGGTACAGGTGAAGATATTGCTGACTGCGTTTTATTTCTTGCTTCGGATGCTACAAATTACATTACTGGACAGGTAATTAGTCCTAATGGTGGCTACCTTATCTAAGTCTTAGTTCACACATTGTTAATATAAATCGCCTTGAATAGCAAATTCCTGTTTTGTATAATTAACAATAAGTAAAAGTAAAAATTTAGTGAAAAAATGTGGAGGGATAAAATGGCTAGACTGAAGAAGTTTTCGATCCTATGCACAATTCTAGCGACTTTATTTGTTTTTTCGGCAATCGCCACAGCTAGTGCTAGGCAATTTGAAGTACCATTGTATTATGGCTACATATTTGAATCCGATCACGAATTAAGAACATGGACTTTAATTCGCAATATCCCTAACTTTGATCGACAATTTCAAGCAAAGTTTATGGTTGTAACTGGGTTTGACACAGCTAGATCAGCTAGTTACGTAGTGCTTGAACTAGAGGATGGAAGAAGGCGTGCCTTGCCACTTTCAGCATTCAGTGCTCAAGATCAACAATATGCACTAGAGAAGAATAAGCAATTGCGAGCTGAAAGAGAGTTGGCATGGCAAGAAATCGATCTTAGTGGCTATACCACTCAAGAGTGGAGAGATAATAACTGGACTCAAAGTGATTATTTCCGTTTTAAGTGGGGTAGTGATACCTCGACAGGAAGTCGTTGGTTCAACGAAAGTTTCCGTGAAATGAATAAAGACTACTTCGATATGGTTTTTGAATTTGCCGCATATGAATTGGGATTCCCTGTACCATATTCGGATGAAGCACAAAAGAAAAAGATTGACGTTGATGTGCTAGGAACAGGAATTGGTGAAGGATGGGCGTTCGGTGGAGACGCTATCTGGATCAATGCTGATGCCATGCTTGAAGGAAGTTCTGTTGTTCCTCATGAATTTGGTCATGTATTGCAATTTTATTCAGGTGGTTTTAAGGATAATCCTTATGTTGGCTGGTTCTGGGAAACCCATGCGAACTGGTTCGCTCACCAAGTGATTCCCCATGTGAATTCCGCGATGGACGGTTATCGCGATCGAACCAACTATCATTTATCCTCGACACGATTCAACTATGGTTCTTATGCATTCCTACAATACATCACCGAGCATCCTAAACTCGGTCCTGATTTTGTCAATAGAGTATGGACAGAATCGTTACGTACTTACCCAAATCGAAATAGGAGAAATCAAGGTCCTGCTCTAGAGGATCCGTTCCAAGCAATGATGCGTCTCGGATATGAAGATGGAGTATTCTATCATCCTGAACGCGGTTTTGGTGACATTATAGGTGAAATGGCAGCTCGGAATGCAACCTGGGACTATGTTTTCCAATATGTCTATCAAAATAACTTACCCAAAACACGTTATAGTACGATTGTACTAGAAGAAGTTCCTGATAAAGATGGTTGGTATCGTCCACCATATGCTTTAGCCCCACAAGTTTATGGATATAACACGATTGAACTAGTTCCTGAAAAAGGAGCTAAGAAGATCGAGGTTAATTTCCAAGGCATCCATGTTGAGGAAGGAGCTGACTGGCGAGCTACAATCGTTGTAGTAGATGAAAAAGGTGTTGCCAGATATAGCAGAATGTGGAACTATGGTGTTGCTTCAATAGACATTACCGAAAACGATAAAGAGTTCTACTTAGTTGTAGCCGCTACCCCAGCTGTTTACTCGCCTGTAGATGCAGGAGCTGGCTTTAGAGCTATCGTGGTTTATCCATATGAAGTTTCGTTCAAAGGTGCCAAACCATCTCCGAGCGTTGTAGGTTATCCAGCTGGAACCTCTTTAGCTGGTTCGTTCCATCCAAATGGCGGTGGATTCGTTGCTAACACTGCGAAAGTAGAACCAACTGTTTATGTAGGTCCAAATGCTCGGGTACTTGGAACTGCTAGGGTTTCTGGTAATGCCAGAATCGAAGATTACGCTGTTGTAAGAGACTCCGCTAAAGTTTCGGGTAATGCGATTATTGCAGGAAACGCCTTAGTAGCTGATAGGGTCGAAGTTTCTGAGAATGCAGTCGTAAGAAACGCTGAAGTTCGCGGTGACTTAAAGATTAAAGGTAGTGCTCGGGTGCTGGATGGAATGTATGTAGCTGGTCGCGGGACAGTTACCGAAAGCGCAACCTTAATCGGACGCGGTACTGTTTTTACAACCAGTGATAATCGTACTGCTGACATTGGTGGCGGTACAATCATCGGCATAAACTCAGAATGGAGCGCATGGCAAAACGGTTTAGTCAGTGGTGGAGTATTCTATGAGTATGCGAATACAGCTAATCATGCAATTGCTCGCCCTGCTTACCTATATACACACTGGGATTTTGATGAACCACATCAAACTCTCTTAAAAGATAAGATTTACTATAGCGATGGAATCCTCCGTGGAGATCCTGTGTTTACCACAGATGATGATCGCAATGTATTAGCCTTTAACGGCGTTGACCAATATGTCGTACTCGGAAGAGATGTAGCTGAGTTTCAAAATGCGACCATCGAAATCGAAGTGAAATGGGCTGGTGGAGAAGCTAATCAACCGATCTTTGATTTTGGAAAAGACGCCGATAATCATTTCTACCTAACTCCAAGTAATGAAGATGGTAAAGTTGCCCTTGTGGTAGTGAAGGACGGGGTTAAACAAGAACTAGTAGGTTCGGAAGCTCTTCCTATCGGTGAGTGGGTCAGAGTGATGATCTTAATCGAAAACGGAACTGCTCGTCTCTTTGTTGGTAATGAACTAGTTGCAGAAACAGATGAATTGTTGGCTCATCCAAGAGAAGTCGCTTCAGTTGCGAACTATCTTGCCAGAAGCCAAGACGGTAAGGTTCTCTTTGAGGGTATGCTCGATGATTTCAAAGTGTACTCTACCGCTTTGTTAATCGATAAAGCGTGGGCGAAAACCATTGCCCCACCATTCCAAACCAACTTGATTCCTGTTGGTAATACTCAAACTGTAACGGTTAGAGTTAATAGACTGGATGGAGTAGATATTCCAGGAGTAGTACTGATAAATTATGGTGATGGTTGGAAAGAAATGACGCATGTAAGCTCGACAGGAAACTTCTCTGTATTCAACTATAGTTGGGTTGTTGAAGAAGCTGGAACTATCGAGTTTGAAGTCCAAGCAACAGACTATCTCCAAACTCCTGAAAACACTGTAACTGCTAAGGGTAAATTTAAAGCGATCTAGTCTTGGGAAGAGTAATATTGGAAGGGCGCTTAGCTCAAGCAGGCGCCCTTTCATGTTGAAAGGAAATAGGTTTTATCCATCGTATTAATATATATAATGACTGGAGGGATTAAAGATGGAAATAACAAAAAAGGCTTTTGGTAAAACCCCTGAGGGGCAGGAAGTGAGTTTATTCACGTTAAGAAATGAAAATGGAATGACAGTTGAAATTACTAACTATGGCGGAATTGTTGTTTCATTATTTGTTCCAGATAAAGATAATCAGTTGGTGGATGTAACTCTTGGCTATGACAACATCGAAGACTACTTTGAAAATCGGAGATATTTTGGTGCATTGATCGGAAGGCATGCCAATCGAATCGAAGGTGCATCGTTTGTCTTAAACGGAAAGAAATATGAAGTTGAACGTAATGATGGAAACAATCACCTTCATGGTGGAAACACTGGCTTACATAAAGTTTTGTGGAATGCCCAAATTCAACAAGTTGATGGAGGAGAAAGTTTAGTGCTAACGTACCATTCGCCTGATGGAGAAGAGAATTACCCAGGCAATCTGGATCTGAAAGTTATTTATTCCTTAACTAACGACAATGCTCTGAAAATAGATTACTATGGAAAATCGGATCAGGATACGGTATTAAATATGACCAACCATGCTTATTTTAATCTAGCTGGACATGATTCAGGTACAATTCTGGATCACCAACTTCAGATTGATGCGGACTTTTTCACTGTAATAAATGATGAGTGTATTCCAACGGGTGAAATCCGTTCGGTAGTCGGTACTCCGATGGATTTTCGTGAGCTAACAACAATTAAGCCTGGCTTAGAAACAGATGATGAACAAATCCGTTGTGGTCAAGGATATGACCATAATTGGGTTCTCCGAAAGCAGGAAAGGTTAAGTAAGGCAGCAACTCTTTATCATCCTGCAAGCGGAAAAGTGATGGAAGTTTTCACCACCAAGCCTGGAATTCAATTTTACTCTGGCAATTTTGTTGAAGATGATGAAGGCAAAAATGGAGCAGTTTATCAAAAATGGGCTGGTCTGTGTTTAGAAACTCAATTCTTCCCAAATTCATTGAAGCATACTCATTTTCCATCACCTATTCTTAAGGCTGGAGAAGAGTATCATCACACCACGATCTTTAAGTTTTCCAACAAATAAAGAGCTTTAGGAGGGTATCATGAAGCTTAACCGAAAAGGTTTATTATTAATTTTAACGCTTGGGTTATTAGTTAGCTTCTCAAGTCTCACTCTAGTACATGCTAGCAATGTGGTCTATGGGGTAGGGCGTTGGGAGATTCCGATCTATACAGCATACGTTTTTGAACCAGAATATGAGTATCGGACTTGGAAGCTTGTTCGAAAAGTACCAGGTTTTGATCAGGAATTTGAAGCAGCTTTTGTTGGTATTGCTGGTTTAAAATCTTCCAGAACTACGCAGTATATCACCTTTATTACTCCTGAAGGAGAAAAAAGAGCTTTACCGATCAATCTATTTAGTCTTGAAGACCAACGCTATGCGCAAGCGATCAATGCTGAGATGCGCTTAGAAAGAGAGAAATTGAAACAAAGTATTGATTTTGGATCCTATATTTCCAAACCAAACCTAATTCAAGAACTAGAAAGTGAACCATTAGGTGCGGAACCAGCTCCTTGGGATTGGAATCCAACTCCAGACGAAGTGACTCTGGACTTTAGTGATTATTTCAGATTTATTTGGGGTCATGATACAAATCGTTCAGGAAGACGCTGGTTTGATAAAGATTATCGCGAAATGAACAAAGAGTATCTTGATGCGATTTTCGAGTTTGCTGTTGTAGAGATGGACTTCCCACAACCGTATGAGGATGAAGATACTCGTTACAAGATCGACGTCACCATCCTTGGTACAGGTATAGGTGAAGGGTGGGCTTTTGGTGGGGAAGCACTGTGGATTAACGCAGACGCTATGTTTGAAGGATCATGGATTACAACCCATGAGTACGGACACGCACTGCAATTCTACGCAGGTGGAATGAAAAACGATGATTTCTCGGGCTGGTACTTCGAAACCCATGCTAACTGGTTTGCGCATCAATTTAGTCCGAGCGATACCCCTGCGTTGGAAGTATACCCAGATAGAGCAAACCATCACTTAAGCTCGACTAGGTTTAATTATGGTTCCTGGCCATTTATTCAATACATTACTGAACATCCAAGACTAGGACCAGATTATCCAAACTATGTTTGGACCAAATCTTTACGACGCAATAGTCATTTACCGATGCGCCAGCACGGTGGGACCTTAGAGGATCCACTTCAGTTCTTTATGCGTTATGGCTACGAACAAGGAGTTTTCTTAGATCCCGTTAAAGACTTTGGCGACTTGATCGGTGAGATGGCCGCCCGTAACGTTACTTGGGACTATGTGTTTAGACATACTTATCAAAACAATGTACCTGTCACAAGGTATACCCATCTTGTGTTAGAGAAAGTTCCTGATAAAGAAGGTTGGTATCGTCCGCCATACTTACTTGCCCCTCAACAATATGGTTACAATATCGTTGAACTAGTTGTTGATGAAGGTGCAAGTAAAATCGAGGTTAATTTCCAAGGTATTCAAACAGATGAAGGTTCTGACTGGCGAGCTACCATCGTGGTTGTTGATAAAGACGGTCGGGTACGTTACAGTCGGATGTGGAATTATGGAGTCTGTTCTATTGACCTAACAGAAAACGATGAAAAGGTTTATCTTGCAGTAGCTGCAACTCCATCTGTTTATGAGCCTGTCAATGCGAAAGCAGGTTATAGATCGATCATAACCTATCCTTATGAGATTTCGGTTGTCGGTGCGACACCAGCAGCAGTACCAGCTGGCCATGGGGTACCAGTGAATGTCTCAGGTACTCGTCATCCAAATGGCGGTGGCTTCGTTGCTTCAACTGCGGTTGTAGAGGATAGTGTTTATGTTGCTGAAAATGCAGCAGTTTTAGGATTAGCAAGGGTAACTGGTAATGCACGCATCGAAGACTATGCGATCGTTCGTGACTCTGCCAGAATTTCGGATAATGCCGTTATTTCAGGAAACTCCGTGATTCGTGATCGCGTTAGTGTAAGTGGTAATGCGATAGTTCGCAACGCCGAATTGCGGGGCGATGTAAAGGTTACCGATAATGCAAAAGTGTTAGACTACATTTACGTTAGTGGTCGTGGAGTGGTAAGTGACCATGCGTTACTAGTAGGTCGCGGCACAGTAAACACCACTCACGACAATGGTAATGTAGAGATCTCTGGTGATACAATTATTGGTATCAACTCCGAGTGGAAGGCCTATAGCAAGAATCCTATCTTAGGCGGAATATATTATGAATTAACTGAGAATGTGGATAGCCTAGCTATTTACCCGACGTATCTATATGCTCATTATGAGTTTGATGAAGCGAGTTTCGATATAGTTAGGGATCAAGTATACTACCATGATGGAGTTTTACGTGGGGGTCCACGATTCGTGGTCGATGAAGAAAGAACGGCGATCAAGCTAAACGGTATCAATCAGTATGTTGTACTAAATCGTGATATCGCTGAAATGAATGAAATCTCGCTTGATATGTGGATCAAGTGGGAAGAGGAAAGCATGAATCAAAAAGTATTTGATTTCGGTAGTGATGTGGAGAATAGAATCTACTTTACTCCAAAGAATGCCCATGGCGTAGCAGAATTTGCTATCGTGCATAATGGAGTGAAAAAAGCGATTGTTTATAATGAACCGCTTCCAGTCGGTGAATGGGTAAGAGTGATCGCGATTCTTGGTGAAGAGTATGCCGCGTTATTTATTGCAGGTGAAGAGGTTGGTACGATCAATGATGTTAATGTTCGACCAGTGGAATTAAAAGCGACAGCGAACTACTTAGGTCGGGGTCAGGAAATTAACTCGTATTTCAAAGGATATATTGATCGAGTTAAAGTGTATTCCAAGGCTATTCCTGTAACCGAAAATTGGTTTACCAAACTTCAAAGACCTTTCCAAACTGCGATCGTAAGTAGAGGGCAAACTCAAGAAGTAAATGTGAGAGTAGATAAAGCCGATGGTGCATGGCTACCTGGACCAGTCTACATTAACTATGGTGATGGCTGGAAGGAAATGAATATGACCAGAGCTGGCAAGGACTTCTTCGTCTATACCTATCGTTGGATCGTGGAGGAACAAGGTAGGATAAAGTATGAAATCAAAGCTACCGATTTCTTTGGAACTCCAGGTACAGAAGCAACTGTTACTGGTTCCTACACTGCGTTATAAATAAAGCCAAGATATTGAAACCTATGCTGAAGAAGGCATAGGTTTCTTTTTTTCCCTTTGTCAACATAAAGTACCAAAAGGCTTTTCTCAATAAAAGATGTATTAATATAAATGAAACGAGGAGAAAACAATAAGTTTACATTAGCTGGGAAAGGGCGAGAAGCTGTTAAATGGTTAAATTGCATTCGTTATTTCCAAGCCTGGAATTTCAAGAGCGCTTCCATTATGCTGGGGAGTTGGGGGCGATCTATCACAAACATCAAACTACCTTCAAACTTTGGGCACCAACTGCCACCGAGGTAGTGTTAATCACCTATCCCAGCGGTCATAATGGAATTGGACATGCTCATCCATTAACCCTGGACAAAAATGGGGTATGGGTTAAGACACTCCCTGGTGATCTTCATGGGGTGTACTACACATATCGTGTTACAGTAGAGGGGAAGACTCAAGAGGCAGTTGATCCTTATGCTAAAGCAGTAGGTGTTAACGGAAAAAGAGGAATGGTAGTGGACTTAGAGCGGACCAACCCTAAGGGCTGGGGAAGATTTCAAAGACCCGCGCTACAGCAGCATCAAGATGCAATTATCTACGAAGCACATATTCGAGATATCTCCATTGATCCTGCCTCAGGTATCCATTTTAAGGGTAAGTATCTTGGACTTACCGAACAAAATACCAAGGGGCCTGGGGGAGTAAAGACAGGACTGGATCATCTCAAGGAGTTAGGTATTACTCACCTACATTTACTACCCGTTTATGATTTTTATACAGTTGATGAAGCCGATCCAAGTACTAAGGAATATAACTGGGGTTATGATCCGCATAACTATAATGCCTTAGAGGGTTCATATTCGATCGATCCGTTTAACGGTGAAGTTCGGATTAAAGAGTTTAAAGAGATGGTCAAGACCTTGGGCGAAAATGGGATCGGAGTGATCCTCGACGTTGTTTATAACCACACTTATCTAACGGACAACTCAAACCTCAATAAAATCGTCCCTGGATATTACTATCGCCAAGATGCTTATGGAAAATTTACTAATGGCTCGGGCTGTGGTAATGAATTAGCAACTGAAAGAAGTATGGTGCGAAAAATGATCATCGATTCGATCATGTACTGGGCACAAGAGTATAAAATCGCGGGATTTCGTTTCGACTTAATGGGGCTTTATGATATCGAAACTATGAATCAAATTCGTGAGGCGCTAAATACTATCGATCCTTCTATCATAATGTATGGAGAAGGTTGGACTGGTGGACATTCGCCTTTGGCAGATCATAAAAAGGCTTTAAAGGGAAGTATGCACCAGATGCCAGGAATCGCTGCCTTTAATGATGATACACGTGATGGAATTAAAGGAAATGTTTTTGACCAAGGTAACTGCGGATTCATTAACGGTGCTAACTGGGCGAAAGAAAGCGTGAAATTCGGTATTGTCGGTGGGATCCAACATTATCAAGTGAATAACCATGGTGTTTGTTATTCCCATCATCCGTGGGCAAGCGAACCTTCTCAAACAGTAAACTATGCTGAAGCTCATGATAATCTCACTCTCTGGGATAAACTAGCCGCTTCAGTGAATTGGGCAAATGAACAAGAACGAATAAAAATGCAGAAAATGGCTGGGGCGATCATTCTTACCTCTCAAGGAATACCATTTTTACATGCTGGCATGGAGTTTCTTCGCACCAAGTACGGTGAGTATAATAGTTACAACCTTCCTGATGAGATAAACATGATCGATTGGGAAAGAAAAATGCAATACTATGATGTGTTTGAATATTATCAAGGACTAATTCAGTTGCGTAAATCATTCTCGGCATTTCGTTTACCAAATGCCGAGGAAGTAAGGAAGAGATTACGTTTCTTTGACGGTTATGATGAACATTTAATCGCTTTTACCTTAACTAATGAGGAACCGAAACTTGAAAGTCTTCATCCTTGGAATAAAATTGTGGTGGTTCATAACGCTAGAAACTTTGATTCCGAGATTGTTTTACCGCAACCAGACTGGGTCGTTGTGGTGAACGGTAAGAAGGCAGGGATAAACCCGCTAGCTAAGGTTGAAAATGATCGGGTGATAGTTCCCGCACGAGAAACATGGGTGCTGATTGACAGCGAAAGTTTATAAAGCGACATCCAAACCTCTATTTTACGAAAAATAGAGGTTTTTTGTATAATTACCGTCATTTTTTGCCACCATTAATAGGTGAGGACTTACAAGGAGGAATGGTCTATGCAAGCTTGGAATTCATCACCTTACAATGAATACGATCGTTATCTTTTCAATCAAGGTACTCATTATCGCGCTTATCAAATGATGGGTGCCCATATCGTGGAACAAGATGGAGTAAAAGGAGTTCGGTTTGCAACTTGGGCACCGCGGGCAAGAAGTGTACGAGTAGTAGGCGATTTTAATAACTGGCAGGGAGATCAACACCTGATGGAACCGCTTGGTTCATCGGGTATTTGGGCACTTTTTGTTCCAGGGTTAGATGAAGGCGATATTTACAAATACGAGATTCATACCCCCCAAGGCTGGATATTACTTAAAGCTGATCCATATGCTTTTCATGCTGAAATTAAGCCAAATACTGCTTCAAGAGTGTTTAACCTGCATGGCTATCAATGGAAGGATGATGAATGGCAACAGAGAAAGATGGAAGAAGCAAGTTACGATAAACCGATGAATATCTATGAGGTTCAGCTAGGATCCTGGCGACGAAAAGAAGGACAAAAGTATTTAAGTTATGTGGATTTAGCAGAGCAATTAGTGGATTATGTTGCAGAGATGGGCTATACGCATGTGGAGTTTTTACCGATTGTCGAACATCCCTATGATGGTTCCTGGGGATATCAAGCGACTGGCTACTTTGCCGCGACGAGTCGGTACGGAAACCCACATGAACTAATGTATCTTATTGATCGTTTGCACCAACGAGGAATAGGAGTGATTCTGGATTGGGTTCCAGGTCACTTTTGCAAAGACGATCATGGTTTAAGGTTATTTGATGGCACCCCGACGTATGAATACGATGATTTATTAAGACAAGAGAATTTTGGCTGGGGAACGTCGAATTTCGATTTGGGTCGAACCGAGGTTCAAAGTTTCTTAATCTCTAATGCGATTTTTTGGTTAGACGTTTTTCACTTCGATGGGATTAGGGTGGATGCGGTAGCTAGTCTTCTTTACTTAGACTACGATCGGGGTGAGGGTTGGTGGCGCCCTAATAGTTTTGGTGGAAAAGAGAATCTGGAAGGTATCGCTTTTTTAAGAAAGTTAAATGAAGTGGTGTTTTCTTATTTCCCAAATGCCTTGATGATGGCGGAAGAGTCCACTGCTTGGGCATTAGTTACTAAACCAACCTATGTTGGTGGATTAGGGTTTAATTATAAATGGAATATGGGCTGGATGAACGATACGTTAAAGTACATCGAAAAGGATCCAGTTCATCGCAAGTATCATCATAATTCGTTAACGTTTTCGTTGATGTATGCTTTCAGCGAGAACTTCGTTCTGCCGTTTTCCCATGATGAAGTCGTTCATGGTAAGCGTTCCATGCTAGATAAAATGCCAGGAGATTATTGGCAAAAATTTGCAAATCTCCGAGCCCTCTATGGCTATATGATGGCTCATCCAGGTAAGAAACTTTTATTTATGGGCGGTGAATTTGGACATTTTATTGAATGGAATTTCGATCAAAGTCTAGATTGGCATTTGCTCGATTATGAGATGCACCATAAGATGCAACTCTATGTAAAAGAGTTAAATCACTTCTATTTAGAACGAGAATGTTTATGGCAGAAAGATTTTACATGGGAGGGCTTTGAGTGGATCGATCCGCATGATGGGGATAATAGTGTGGTTTCTTTTATTAGAAGGGGCAAGGATCCAGACAAGTTTCTGATTGCGGTTTCAAATTTCACTCCAGTGGTGAGACACCACTACAAGATCGGGGTGCCAAAACCTGGTTGGTATCAAGAAATATTTAATAGTGATCATCTACTTTATGGAGGATCTGGAGTATCAAATCTAGCTACTTTAAGAACCTTAGGTCATCCATGGCACAATCAAGAGGATTGTATAGAGGTAATCCTTCCACCCCTTGCCACAATTTTTATTGAAAAAGTAAACCATCCATAAAAAACCCCTATGATAAACAGTTTGACTTATAACTGTTTGTCATAGGGGAGGTTGTCATTTAGGTCGGTCTAAAGGATTAAGAGTTCTTTTGGTGATTTACTCAATACGATTTGCCCATCTTCTGTGATCGCAACGGTATCTTCAATTCTTACGCCACCAAAATCTGGGATATATATACCCGGTTCTACGGTGAATACATGACCAGGTTTAAGTTCGATTTCGTTTCGAGCACCGATTCCAGGTGCTTCATGGATTTCTAAACCCACCCCATGACCGATACCATGCGTTCCCCACTCGCCATAACCTGAGTCAACTAGTATTTTGCGAGCAGCAGCAGCGATATCAGGCCCTTGGGCGCCTGGTAAGCACATATCGAGTGCGGTTTGCTGTGCCAAACGAACAGCCTCGTAAATTTCGCGCTGTTTTTCGCTTGCTTCTCCAACTACAATCGTTCTGGTAATATCGCACCGATATCCTTCAGTTTCGGCACCGAAGTCTAAGGTGACGAAATCTCCAACTTCTAGCACCTTGTCGGTGGGAGCACCATGTTGATGGGAAGAGCGTTTACCCGAAACTAGGATCAAATCAAATCCTAATCTGTCTGCCCCAGCTCTTCTCATGGCCATTTCTAATTCGAAAGCTAGTTTCTTCTCGGTAATTCCTGGCTTAATGCATGTTAAGTAATGACTAAAGGCTTCATCGGCATACTTGCAGGCGCGAGCAATTATTTCAATCTCTTTCTCGTCTTTAAAGGCACGCAAATGTTGGATAATGCCACGAGTAGGTACCAATTCTATATCAGAGAGGGTTGATTTATAACGTTCAAACATGTTAACTGTCATTTCGCTTGGCTCATATCCAAGTCTCTTGATACCCATCTCCTTAACCAGAGTATCTAATCTTACTTCATGAAGATTTAAAACTTCAAAATCAGGACATTCTTCCTCAGCTTGTTCGGTGTAGCGTAAGTCAACAAGAATTACTTGTCTTTCTGGTGAAATCACAATTACCGCTGTTGAACCAGAGAAACCACTTATGTATCTAGCGTTACCACAGTCGATCCGTTCGTTACGCACTACTAATAGACCATCGATAGGTTGATCATTATTCTTGATGGCTTCGACTACGTTGGCAATCCGATTGTTCATCGCTTTAACCTCCCAAAAGAAATATACCTTTCCAATGTTCTACTAGCTTAGAAAAAAACCTTCTGGACCCTAAATATTTATTAGCTCTAATAATAAATATGTTTTGTGATCTTAATCACTTGTGTTTTAATCACTTGTGTTTTAATAACGGTATTTGTTATAATTAAAAGGTATTTATTTCTAATTTGAGAGGATGGTTGGTTTGCGAGCTAGGTTTGGCTTAAAAGCTACGTTTGCTTCGATCATCGGACTGATCGTATTGATTGTCGTCGTGGGAAGTGGTTCTTTTTCTTATTTCACTTCTCTTTTTATTCTCCGTGATTCCATCTACGAAAGCGCTCGAATGAGTGCTGAACAGAATGCTGAAATTGTTTCTAATTGGGTACAAGCAGCAAGCCGTGAGATCGATGCTCTTTCTGGGGCCTCCGCGGTCAGAGGAATGAAATGGAACGAACAGGAACGGATGTTGAACTCGATTCTTTCACGGCAAAAAGATTATGAGACGATGTTTGTGGCTGATAAAAAAGGACAAGCCAATACAACTCATGGAAAAAAACTAGATGTTAGTGATTGGAGCTTTTTTAAAGAAGCGATGGAAACAGGAAATGTAACATTTTCTGAACCTATAATAAGTGAGATCTCAGGTGAATTAGTTTTTATCGTTGCTCGACCAATCATTGGATATGACAGTAATGTAATAGAAGGAGTTCTAGGGGCGACAGTTCGGCTTAATTATCTACAAGATCTAATTGGAAGTATGCAAATCAATGGCTTTGGCCATGGTTGGATAGTGGATGGAAATAAGAAAACGATTGCTCATCCGAATACAGTGTTTCTTGGTAATAACGAAATACATAACGTAAATGATGATTTAGCTGAAATTGTTGTAAATATGATCCAAGGTAGTAACGCAGTTGACACATATTTTGATCAAGATACGGAATACGTTATTGCTTACGCACCCGTCTCAGTCACTGGCTGGTCGGTAGCTTCAGTTGCTAGAACGCAAGATGTTTTCGGAAAAATGCTAAATTTAGGTTTTAGAAACGTATTAATCTCTGTTTTGGCACTTGTACTTGGAGTTATCCTAGCAGCAATTTTTGCGACCAAACTCGCTCAACCGATCATTAAGCTAAAAGAGGAAGCTGAATTAGTAGCTCAGGGTGATCTAAGAAGAGAAATATCGATTAGGCGGAATGATGAAATTGGATTACTCGCACAATCGTTTAATAAAATGATAGATAGTTTAAAAGAATTAATTGCTCAAGTTCAATCCTCAGGTTTTAAGGTCCACCAATATTCAGAGCTATTGTCCTCGGCAACAACAGAGACTGGCACTGCGATCGATGAGATTGCCGCAACAGCCACTACCTTTGCGGGGACAATCGATATTATGAATTTAAATGCTCAAGAAATGACGGAAGCTACTGAACAAATCTCGCATGTTGCTGTTCAAAGCGAATCTGAACTTGAGCGGACAGTTGCCCAAACAGGGGAATTAGAGTTAGAGATCCAATCGCTTGCTAGGGAAATAGATAATTTAGCTGCTAGTTCGCAAGAAGTAGGAAAAATCACAACCGTGATAGCAGAGATAGCAGAGCAAACCAACCTTTTAGCGTTAAATGCTGCGATTGAAGCGGCTCGGGCAGGCGAAAATGGAAGAGGTTTCGCTGTAGTTGCAGAAGAAGTAAGAAAATTATCTGAGCAATCGACTGAGGCGACTCAGACAATCGCCAGACTAATCGAAGAGATGCAAAGTAAGTCCAAACAGGTTGTAACTGCGATGGATCGCGGTGTGGAGAAGGCTCGCCAAACTACTGAAGTGGTTCAACAGAGCAGTAAACTCTTGCATGTGGTGTTAGAAGGTACCAAGAGACTGGTAGATCAGATTACAGAAATAACAACTGGAATCGAACAGATTGGGATGGGAAGCCAAGATATGGCCGCTGCCACTGAAGAGATCTCTGCTACCATTCAAGAAGTGGCCAGTTCCGCTAGTGAATTAGAGCGCATGGCGGATGAATTACAGGAAATTGTTCAGTTGTTTGAAATTGAGTAAAATTCCCCACCAAATAGCTAAAGTTCGGCTGATATTTGCCGAAATATCTAATAGCTAGTTAAAAGTTCTTGCGCAAGGACTAGCTATAATTTGTTCAAGGATGAACAAAAAATATCAAGGAGGAGAAAAGAATGAGAATTAACAACAACATTATGGCACTTAATGCCCACAGACAATTAGGCTCAAATCAGAGTGCGGCAGCAAAATCGATGGAAAAACTCTCTAGCGGTATGAGAATCAACCGCGCTGGAGACGACGCTGCTGGTCTCGCTATCTCAGAAAAAATGAGAGCACAAGTTCGTGGTTTGAAACAAGCTGCTAGAAACGCTCAAGACGGAATCAGCTTAATCCAAACTGCAGAAGGTGCATTAAATGAGACTCATGCAATTTTACAAAGAATGAGAGAGCTAGCTACTCAAGCTGCAACAGATACCAATACCTTTACGGATCGTAAAGAAATCCAAAAAGAAATTAATCAACTTTTAGATGAAATCGACCGCATTGGAAACCAAACAGAGTTTAATACACAGAAATTGTTAGATGGAACCTATTCAGGTAAAAAGATCCATATTGGTGCCAATAAAGGGCAAAGCATGGATATTAGCATTGAAGCTATGACGACAGATAAAATTGGAACAATTGATGGTGATAATCCAGCGGATAGCGTTTATATCGCTTCCCTTAAGGTAGATGATGTCGATACCTTAACAGACGAAAGCGATATTGGCACAGCTGATGATGACACAGAGGGAGTCTTAACTCAGACTGGCGCTGATGGTGCTATTACCACAATCAACGATGCTATTGAGATGGTTTCCGCTGAGCGTTCCAAATTGGGTGCTATTCAAAATCGTTTAGAGCATACCATTGCTAACCTTGGCACATCTGCAGAAAACCTCCAAGCTGCTGAATCTAGAATTCGTGACCTAGATATGGCTGAAGAAATTATGGCATTTACAAAGAACAACATTCTACAACAAGCTGCAACCGCAATGTTAGCTCAAGCTAATATGGCGCCACAATCAGTGTTACAATTACTTGGTTAATAAATAGAAATGCTTTTTTAATCCATAGGGATGTGGATATCTTAAATCAGGGAGGAAAACTTTATGAGAATTAACAACAATATTATGGCTTTAAATGCTCACAGGCAATTAGGCGCAAATCAAAGCGCAGCAGCGAAATCAATGGAAAGACTCTCCAGCGGTATGAGAATCAACCGCGCTGGTGATGCCGCTGCTGGTCTGGCTATCTCTGAAAAAATGAGAGGTCAGATTCGTGGTCTGAAGCAGGCTCAGAGAAATGCTCAAGACGGAATCA
>JAAYFS010000033.1 GCA_012728115.1 Bacillota bacterium
CAATGCCGCTTCCGATGCTACTCTGGCCGACGTAAAAGCTGCTCTAGAGAGTGTAGCTGGAGAGGCTGGTTTCCAACTTGTTGTAGCCGACGATTTTGATGGGGAAGTAGAAGCAGCAACCGTTAGTGGTACTACTCTAACTTTTGAGATTGATGAGGATGCCAGTAAGAGCGTTGGAATCAACGTATCTTCACAAACTGCCGCTGATGCCGCAATTACGACAATCAACGATGCTCTCGAAACCGTTTCCGCTGAACGCTCCAAGCTCGGTGCTATGCAGAACCGCCTAGAGCACACCATTGCTAACCTTGGTACATCAGCTGAGAACTTACAAGCTGCCGAATCTCGTATTCGTGACCTAGACATGGCTGAGGAGATTATGGCATTCACAAAGAACAACATTTTACAACAAGCTGCAACCGCAATGTTAGCTCAAGCTAATATGGCTCCTCAATCAGTATTGCAGCTACTCGGATAGTTTCGTTAAGTATCCTAGAGAGACTCTAGTGACCCTAGGGTCTCTCTTTTTCGTAGAAGGAGAATGAAGTTGAAGAAGGTTAGTTTGTTAGTTCTTGTGATTCTACTTAATCTTTTTGTCACTGGATGTACTTTGGTTGATGTAGGGGAAACACAAAAACAGATTTCAGATGATGTAGCTATAAATAAGGTAATAGATGAGCTCCAAGGAAAGATTCTCGATATCTCTCAAACAAGCTCTTTATCAAGTGTTGAAAAGTTGGAAAGCCTGTTTACGAAAAAAGTAATCTTTGACGATGGCTTGGCAACAGAGGAGCTTTTTGCAGGGGAGTATCTTCTTAGCCATATCTATATTCCAATAGCTTTTCAGCTACCAAGGATTAAGGAATATAAGTGGGATAAGGTTGATATTGTTCTTGAAAAACAAATGGCTAGTGTTGAAGTGATAGGTTTTATGAAGGCTGAAACAGACCAGTATGTCTATAAACTCCACACTACATTTATCTTTGAAAAATCACCCGAAGGGATATGGTTGATTAGAAAGATTAGTCCGTTATTCCCACAAGAGCTTCTTTAAACATTAGGAGAAAACACATCGCTGAAATCCATCGCAGAAAAAATACATAAATTGACGTAGATTTGTAACCTCTGCCTCATCTGGACTGTAAGAAGCCTTCGAGTAATTGATTGGTTCTTAAGTTCCAAGAGAGACTCTGAAAGTTAGGGTCTCTTCTTTTTGCGTTTTTTTGAAAAAATCGTTAATATAGGTAGTTCGTTGGCAGGTACATATGAACAGACACTTTATTGATTACATTTGCAAGGTCGACGAACGGCTAATTCCAATTGTCAATCCCCAAAACCTTATGACATATTCAGAAATTAAACAACTTGAAGATGTGGTAAAGGAGAGAGGAATATGTTCCGAAATCTTAAACTAGCGCAAAAAATGCTTCTAGGCTTCGCAGTTGTGTTGTTAGTTAGTACAGTGGTTACAATTTTTGGAATCTATTACATGGACGAAATCGCAAATACGACAGATACAATGTTTAATCATCCCTACAAAGCGCATACAAGTGCTTTACAAGCCCAAGCAAGAATTATTTCAATGGCTCGGGATATGAAGGATATTGTTCTTACAACCGATCAAAAAGAACGTGAAAGCTATATTAAAAATATCAATGCACTGGAGCAATTAGTTAAAGAAGATTTTGATGCCCTTTATGAAGCGTTTTTGGGTGAAAGTTCGTTAATCGATGATGCACTCAAAGCGTTTAACGAATGGAAGCCAATCAGAGAAGAAGTGTTAAGGTATCTTCAATTAGGTCAACAAGAAATGGCCGCAGAAATAACTAGAAATGTTGGAACACCACAAGTCCAATTGGTTGAAAGCTCTATTCAAAGAGTAGTCGACGAGGCAAATCAACGTGCAAAGGACTTCAACGATTCTGCTCGGGAAAGCGCCTCTTCCGCTAATTTTACGGTAATCAGTCTACTATTCGTTGCATATGTTGTGGCAATATTCGCCGCTATTGTAATTACCAGATCCATAACTAGACCAGTAGCGAAATGCTTAAGCTTCACTCAAGAAATTGCTCGTGGTAATCTTGGAGTAGCAGATGTCGATTATCATAGTAAGGATGAAATAGGTGTTCTTAGTGCAGCTCTAAACGCTATGAAAATTGATCTTAGAAAAATGGTAACTGCGGTTAAAGATTCTGTAAACACCGTAAGGTTTTCTGCTGAACAGATTTCTTCTGGAGCACAGGAGACAAGTGCTTCTGTAGAAGAATTGGCAAGTACCGCTAATGAATTCGCCAATTCGGTCGATCGCTTAAGTGCTAATACACAAGGAATTGCTAATCTTGCTGCGAAGACCAATGATTTATCAACCGCTGGTGCGGCTGATATTGAAAGAACAATCCGGTCTATGAATGAGATAAATGAGGTTGTTACCGCGTTGGCTTCCGAAATAAAAGAACTAGGACGTCAATCCGAAGAGATAGGCAAGATCGTTTCACTTATTACAGGAATTGCAGAGCAAACTAATCTTTTAGCCCTAAATGCAGCGATCGAAGCTGCTAGGGCTGGTGAACTTGGAAGAGGTTTCGCAGTTGTCGCGGAAGAGGTTAGAATCCTTGCTGAGCAATCTGCTCGAGCTGCTGGTGATATTACTCAACTTATCCAACGAACCATGGGTTCCGTAAATGCTTCTGTTGAGCAAACAGGAATAGGAACGATCAAGGTTAGAGAAGGTATGGATATTGTGAAAGCAACAGGTAGAATGTTTGCTGAGATTGCCGAAGTGATCAAGGATCTTACTAAAGAGATTAATGACATCGCTGCTGCTAGCCAAGAATTAGCCGCTGGTGCAGAACAAATCGGTTCGACCACAGAGGAACAATCTGCATCAACTCAACAAATGGCTGCTTCCACAGTTGAAGTTGTTCAAGCAGCAGAAGAAGTGGATCAGCAAATGGAGTTTTTCAAGTTGTAGAGTTGAAACTAGTCTTATAACCTAAGTTCATATGGTTAAGAGATGTAATGCTCCTTTTGTGATATACAGCTAAAAAAGCTGTTTATCGAAGAGGAGCATTATAATATAAAACCTTCCACTCCGATTAACAGCTCAAGTCATACAGCATAAATGTACCATCATCTAAAGTTAGGTGATGATTCAATGAAAATGGCTGGACAAGTACTACCATAACAATTACACTCGGAGTAGAAGGTCCTATCGTTATGTTCGAACTTTCCTTTGGCATACTCTACTGTCTTTCCTGGCCAATCGCCTGTATGCTGCCTCAAACCCGCCAGGCTTCTGATCAGTACCTTTCTATTGTATTTTTTAGCAAACCTAGATCCAGCAAACGTTGTTGAACTGGGTCGATGCTGGTGAACGATTTCAGTCTCCCAATTTGTTAACCGCCAATTGATTGAGAGTAAGCACACTATTATTTTTGGAAAAGAATTTAAAGCCCAATATGAACAGTATCTTAGGCAAAGACTGAAGGCATAAAAAACTGACCTA
>JAAYFS010000034.1 GCA_012728115.1 Bacillota bacterium
ATCTACATCAAGCTGATCAATTACTCGATTCTCGCCATACGCTAAAGTTAAATGCTTTGTTTCAATGCACGCCATGGTCTTGTCATCCCCCCTATTTATTTCGCATCCGAATGAATAGATAAATGAAGAATGGTGCTCCTAACATTGCGGTAAATACTCCTGCAGCAATGTCCAAAGGTGCAAACCAAGTCCTTCCTATCCAATCGGACAACACCACCAAGATCGCTCCTAACAATCCTGCACAAGGCAGTAATTGTTCATAAGTAGAACCAACAAGTTTGCGGGCAATATGTGGTGCCATCAAACCGATAAAACCAATCCCACCAGAGAAGGCAATCGAAATTCCTGCTAAACAAGCTGCGAGAATAATTAATCCAAAACGAATGAATTGTAGTCTACCGCCTAAGCTAACTGTAATATCATCACTAACTTGCTGCATATTTAATGCTCTTACTGCAACTATCAGTAGTGGAACTAAAACCATCATCCACCAAAATACGATATTAACCTGGTATTGCTGTGTTGCGTGCAGACTTCCTGTTAACCAAATATATGATTGGTTGGTTCGCCAAATTGGACCATAGATCATCAAGATTGTCTGAGCCGCGCTTAGTAAAGCCTTGATCCCAAATCCAATTAAGATCAGACGAAGCGGGTTCACCCCACCTTTCCATGCTAAAGCATAGATAAGTAGCACTACAGCAATTCCACCAAAAAAGGCAAATAAGGGTAAGTAATAAATACTGAGTTTCTCACTAAATATCGCGATAAACAAAACAGCCATTAACGAAGCACCACTATTTACCCCAATTACATCTGGAGCAGCTAAGGGATTACGAGTCAATCCTTGTAAGATAGCTCCCGAAGTTGATAGCCCGATTCCCACCAAGATCCCCATTAAGATCCGTGGCAAACGCAGGGTTAAGACCGTAAACTCCTCGATCCTGTTACCTTCACCCATCAAAGTCCTTATTACCCGACCTATACTAATCTTGTACGTTCCCGTACTTAGACTCAATAAACTCAATCCAACGAGCACTAAACTTAAGACAATAAATACTATGATCGCTCGCTTTTCAATTTGAAAGGAGATCGGAAGTCTCCGAAGTCGAACTGTGCTATAATTCTTGGTTTTCACCCCTTCACCACCTCTTTTCTAGCGAGATAGATGAAGAAAGGAGCACCAGCTACAGCTGTAGCAACGCCGACAGGTACTTCCGATGGGAAGAGGATAAATCTAGCCAGAATATCTGCCGCTAACATCAATCCTGCGCCAAAGATGGCACAGAATGGTATCACCCATCGATGATCAATTCCTATAAGTCCTCGTACAATATGTGGCACGATCAAACCAACAAAGCCAATCGGTCCCGCCATTGAAACCGCTCCCCCAGATAACAACACAACCACCAACAATCCCAATGACTTTACTAACCATGTCTTTTGACCAAGCCCTTTAGCAACATCCTCCCCTAGTTGCAAAGCATTAATCTTACTTGAAATAAGTATTGCAACGACTAGCCCAAGAATGATAAACGGAAGTACAGGTGATACCAACTCCAACTTCCTGCCCTCTACTGAGCCTGCCATCCAGAACATTACACTCTCTAATCGATTTTCACTAAGGATTAGCATACCAGTAGTGAGTGAAGAAAAGAGGGATGATAGCACTACCCCCGCCATTGTTAACTTAAGTTTCGTAAGCCCTCCTCTTCCGATCGAACCCAGGATATACACCGAAATGGCAGCACCCAAGGCTCCAAGAAAAGCTAACCACATAAATCCCTGTAATGAATACACATTAAAAAGCGTCATCCCCAACACAACGCTGAAACTTGCACCAGCGTTAATCCCTAATATCCCAGGGGAGGCCATAGCGTTTCTGGTTAGGGCTTGCATAATTGCACCAGAAACCCCTAAGGCTGCGCCAACCAAGGTTGCAATCACAGCTCTTGGCATGCGCATCGTTTGGATTACCACGTGTTCTACGGAATCATCGAAAGCAAGATATGCATCAAATACCATCCTGAAATTAGTCTTGGTATAACCATACGCTAGACTAACCAGGAAGAGAAAACTGATTATGGCGATGGAAATAAAGACTCCTATTAACTTATTCCTGTCTTGCTTCATTAGCATCTTCATCAACTTTTCAATCCTTTCGCCATCACACCATCAAGACGATAATTAGTCCAACATATATCTTTCAATATCCGCTAAAACATAATCAGCTGAAAGAATTCCATAAGTCATGTTCCAATAACCATCGTTAACTTGGTAAACTTGACCTTTTTGAGAAGCTCTTAAGTTCTGGAACAATCTAGTATTCATCCATTCATCAGCAAACCTTATTGCCTCACCATCACCCGTATCAAGTACGAAGTAAAAGAGCACATCGGCATCCATCTCTGAAATTCTTTCTTGCGTAATATTCTCTACCCACCGATCATCATAATCATGATTCTTGGGCCTCTTAAACCCAAGTTCTTTAATAATGCTACCGCTAAAACTCATGTTGTAGAAGAAGCGACCTTGACCAGCAGTAAATCTTATAATTCCAACTTCTTGATCAAGCTTGCCAGCCTCTGCTAATCTCTTTGATAAATCAGCAGCTCTTTGCTCCCATGCCTCTAATATTTTCTTTCCTTCGTCTAATTTGTTAACTGCATCAACATAAAGGAGAAAATCAGCCTTCCATTGCCCCAAAGTATGACTTTCAGTAAATACCGTCGGAGCAATCATGCTTAACAACTCGTAAGATGCTTCTTGACGGGATTTTGTACCGATAATCAAATCTGGCTCCAGCATCATGATCAACTCAAGATTGGGAGCAGTCATCTCCCCAACGTTCACAACACCATCCATATATTCTTCCAGATGTTCATACCACTCACGATCACCCATCGCTTTGGCAGTTCCAACTGGAGTGATTCCAACTGATAATAATGCCTCTAAACCATCTCCATTTAGTACAACTATGCGTTCCGGATTAACAGGAACTTCTGTAACTCCCATCGCATGATTAATCGGACGTGTTTGGGCGTATGTAACTTCTGATACTCCACAACCAAAGACTAATCCTACTAACAAACTAAGCACGAAAATTTTCTTAAAGCCAGACATTTTAGCCACCTCTATCCGTTCGGTTTGAGATTGATTCTCACTTTCATTTTTGAGTCTACCATAGGATTATTTTCCTGTCAACGCTAATTCTACTAATTTGTAGTGATTCTCTGAATATGTCATGTTGGATTTTTGGAAATAAAAAAGAGCTTAAGAAGATTTCCGTTTAATCTACCTAAGCTCTGATATTTTCCTTAAGTTTCTCTAGTTTAGTCAACCATATGTAATGAAAGCTAGAAATCAACGTGAATCGCTAATAAACTACTTAAGATACCTCTCTTGATACTTGAACATCTTTAAGCAACTCTAAAAGGTATTCCAAAAACTCTTGTCCCAAATCCTCTCTTTGGAGCGCAAACTCTACAGTCGCCTGCAAAAAGCCCATTTTGCTACCCACATCATAACGTTTTCCTTCGAAACAATAGGCATTAACTCGCTCTCTTTCCAAAAGAGTCGCCAAGGCATCAGTCAGTTGTATTTCCCCACCTTTACCAGGTCTGGTTTGTTCCAGGATTTCAAAAATAGTTGGTGTGATGATGTACCGACCCAGAATCGCGATATTGGAAGGTGCTTGCTCAAGTGATGGTTTTTCAACCAAGCCACTGACATCATACAACCCTGGTCTTATCTCTGTTCCTGCCACAATTCCATACTTACTAACATCTTGGTCTTTCACAGGTTGCACACCGAGAACCGTTGATTGCGTTTTCTCAAAAATATCAAGCAACTGTTTTAAACAAGGGACTGAGTTAACTACGATATCATCGCCAAGTAGGACTGCAAAAGGCTCATTACCCACAAAAGCCTTGGCACATAAAATTGCATGTCCAAGCCCACGTGCTTCCTTTTGCCGCACGTAATGAACGTCGACTAAATTGGTAATATCCTCGACTAGTGCTAAAAGCTCTTCCTCGCCCTTTTGTTTTAAGTTAGCTTCTAATTCGTAATTTTTATCAAAATGGTCTTCAATGGAACGTTTATTTCTCCCAGTGATTATTACAATTTCTTCGATCCCAGACATAACCGCTTCCTCGATAATATACTGGATAGTCGGCTTATCCACTATCGGAAGCATTTCTTTCGGTTGTGCCTTAGTTGCGGGCAGAAACCTCGTACCCAACCCCGCTGCAGGAATAACTGCTTTTTTTACTCTCAATCTCAATTCCCCGCTTTTCTCATATTTATCCTCTACTTGGTTTCGCAATTCATAAGATAATTTCCTGCTAGCAATATGGTATAATTAATCTGATAAAGGTTAAAGGAGGTTGTTACTTTGCCTAATTATGATTTTGGATGTAAACAGTGCAATTATGAATTCGAAGTAAAAATGAGCTTGAAGGAAAAGGAAGAAAATCCAAATCCAAAATGTCCCCAATGCGGAGGCACAGATACTAAGCAGGTCTTTAAAACTATGCAGTTTAATAAATCGAGTAGTAAAACACCTCCTGCTTGCCCGAACGCGGTTGGTAGACAATGCGGCTCCTGTCCTGCAGCAAACTTCCATTAATAACTATTACTTGCCAAAACATATAAAGATCAAACAAATAAAAACTTAGTATTTTATTTGCAAGGTTTTACCATCCATTAGTTGAATTATATATTTAACATTCCTGATGGGAGGGTAATCTTATTGAAACCAGTTAGTTTTCATCGAGTGCAAGTAACTGATAACTTTTGGAAACCAAGAATGGAAACAAACAGCAAGACCACCCTTAAGATTCAGTATAAGCATCTTAAGGAGACTGGGCGAATCGATAGTCTCGAACCCGAATACAAGAAAGGGGATCGAGAAGCGCACCATATTTTTTGGGATTCCGACATAGCCAAATGGATCGAAAGCGGTTCCTATAGCTTGCACTACTTTCCAGATGAAGAACTTGAAGAACAAATCGATGATGTGATCGACAAGTACGCTAGGCTGCAATTAGAGGATGGCTACTTAAATAGCTGGTATATAAAAGTAGAACCCGAAAAACGTTGGACTAATCTTCGCGATAACCACGAGCTTTATTGTGCAGGTCATTTAATGGAAGCGGCCGTTGCTTACTACCAAGTTACTGGTAAGAAACGTTTCTTAGACATTATGTGTCGTTATGCAGATCATATCGATTCCGTCTTTGGTCCTGAAGAAGGCAAAAAACGCGGCTATCCAGGACACGAAGAAATCGAACTAGCTTTAGTAAAGCTTTACCAGGTTACTAATAACGAAAGATACCTGAACCTAGCAAAGTTCTTTATTGATGAAAGAGGAGCTCAACCTCACTACTATGATCAAGAGGCGCTTGAACGTGGTGAGAACCCCGAGCGTCGCCGCCCTAACTATGAATACTCCCAATCACATCTTCCTGTCAGAGAACAAAACGTTGTAGTCGGTCATGCAGTCAGGGCAATGTATCTTTATTCGGGTATGGTCGACGTCGGCATCGAAACGAATGATCCCACCCTTTTAGAAGCTTGTAGTACTTTGTGGGATAACTTAACTCAAAAACGAATGTACATTACAGGTGGAATTGGGGCTTCAAACCTTAACGAAGGATTTACTTTTGACTACGATTTCCCTGAAGAAACCTCTTACTGCGAAACCTGTGCTTCCGTCGGTCTGATCTTTTGGGGTCATCGAATGTTGCAATACTATGGAGATAATAAATACGGTGATGTAGTCGAACGAGCTCTCTTTAATGGTGCAATCAGTGGGATTTCGCTTTCTGGCGATCGTTTCTTCTATGCAAATCCCCTCGCCAGCCTTGGACATCGCCACCGTTCCGAATGGTTTGGTTGTGCTTGTTGCCCACCGAATATTTCTCGCCTAATCGCTAGTGTCGGTGGTTACATCTATTCCGAAGCTGACGATTCGGCATGGGTACATCAGTTTATCCAAAGTTCAACCGAGCTAAATGTTGCTAGTCAGAAAGTTCACATTGAACAAAGAACGAACTATCCTTGGAGTGATAAAATCACATTCTTTATCAACCCTGAACGTCCAGCAAAATTCACCCTTTACCTAAGGGTCCCTAGTTGGACGCGAAGTCCATTCATGTACATAAATGGTGAAATGACCGATGTGTATGGCCTACTTGATAAGGGATATGTCAAGATAGAACGCACCTGGTCACCAGGCGATTCAGTAGAACTAATCCTCCCAATGCCTGTTGAAAGGATTTGGGCAACACCTTTTGCCCGATTGACCAATGGCAGAATCGCTTTACAACGCGGCCCAATCGTGTATTGTTTAGAGGAAGTAGATAATCCATACACCCCATTATCGAGATTATCACTCCCACGCTCTTCCAAACTTACAGCAACTTTTGAGGAAGACTTGCTTGGTGGAGTGATGACAATCAAAGGTTTAGCTGATGTGATGGAAACTGATGATTGGGATGCAAATGAACCATATCGACTCCGCCATCCAATAGTTAAACCAGTTACCATCAAAGCTATCCCCTACTACGCTTGGGATAACCGTGAGCCCGGTCACATGATTGTTTGGTTAAGAGAAACATTTTAAAACAATATACGATAAATATTTCAAATAGAAAGAGGAGCTTTTATTAGCTCCTCTTTGATCTTTTCAAACCTTACTGGTAAAGCCATGCACAGTTAAACCTATTGATCGAACATCTCATCTAAGTACGCCTGCACTGCAGGTTTAATCTCAGCTACAGCAACTTTTGCTTCTTTTTCACCATGCATGATATCTATGATCGTTTCATAAAAGCCAGGTACTTGACCAAATACATCGATCAATTTAGCTGGTTGAGTATTTTCGTGTACCCATATCATGTTTTCTAAACTCTTTTCATCCTTCAGCAGTAAAGCGATATTATAGTAGTAATCTTCTTCCCATCTTTCCATATCCTCAATATAAGGTTCTGCTAATTCAAACAATGCATGCCACAGCTCGATCAATGCTTCTGGATTTGTAGCTGTAATTGGCAGTAGAGCTACCCATTTGCGTCCCTCGACCGCCACATGTTCATCAACTCTCGGTCCCTTGGGTAGAGGAACAAAACCAAACGTGGTATCCACCTCTCCCATATAGCTGAGGTTGTCAGCGAAATCGATGTGCATTCCAACTCTTCCTTCAGCCATTGCGAAATAGTACATCTCATTTGTAAAGACGCCTAGTTCGATCAGCTCACGATAAAATTCCAAAGCTTCGATCGCTTCATCGGAGTCAAGAGCGAAAACAACACGTCCATCTACTTCGCGGGCTAATTCGCCACCGTTTGTCCAAATCCATCTAGTCATTAGCGCCCAGTCTTCATAGCCCCATCTAGCTGAAACACCAAAGCGATCGGTCTCACCATCACCATCTGTGTCAGCGGTAATTTGAAGGGCGATCTCTTTCATTGCATCGTAAGTCCACTCGCCTGCTTCATAAAGCTCCTGCAGGTTTGGCAGACCCAATTCTTCAAATAACTCCATATTCCAGAATACTCCATCTGCTTCGGTCATCATTCTTGGTCCAAACTGGAATGCCCAATTCTCGCCAAGGAAGTTCACGAAATATGGTAGAGTTTTAAATGGACTAGGAAGTCTTTCAAAATACTCATCATTAATCCATTCGGTCACTGGTAAAACCAGATTGTTAGCTACTAAGATCGGGATTGCCGCATCTCCCGTTACAAAGATAAAGTTACCTTCACCAGCGATAACTCTTGGCAGTACAAGATCAATTGCCGCACTGGCTGGATAACAATCACTTACTTGAAGCCATTCTAGATTTACATTAAATCTTTCTTCTACCTCTTGCCAATGTTGTTCATAGCGGGGATCATCAAAACTATCACGATTCATAAAGTTAAAGTAGTGATAAAACCAAACACTTTGACCAATATACACTGTTTCCCCGCCAAAATCGTAATCAGCAGCATGAACAGGAATAGACATTAGACCAATGATCAGCACCAATAGCCAAACAACTTTCTTCACGAAAATCTACACTCCTTTTTCTTTTCAATTTTGGTAATGACGATTTCGTTGGTGATAATAAAAATAGTAAGCTAGTTGCTCACCCCCATCAACGGTTTTTATTGTATTAATAATTCCACGTTAAATAACCAATCTCCTGCCGGATATTAACATTGTGTAAATTAAAGTACCGTTTTGTTAGTCTTTTGTTAAAACGGTGTTGAGGGAAGGATTCAACTTAAGGAAAGCGAATATACATAAAATTACATCTTCGAAACACGCATCAAAGGGGGATGGAAATGCAGGAAAAAATCTTAGAATTAATTGAAAATAACAGTAGGCTTACACCCGAACAAATCGCGGTGATGCTTGGAATTAAAGAAGAAGAAGTATGTGCTGAAATTAAAAAAATGGAAGAAAATCAAACCATCGCTGGCTACATGGCGATTATTGATTGGGAAAAAACCAAGAAAGAAACAGTTACTGCACTAATTGAAGTAAAAGTAACTCCTCAAAGAGGATTAGGCTTTGATAAAATTGCGGAAAGGATTTATCAATACCCTGAAGTAAAATCGGTGTACTTAATGTCTGGCGGTTATGATCTATGCGTGATCGTCGAAGGTAAGACTATGAAGGATGTAGCCCTCTTTGTCTCGCAAAGGCTTGCCTTGCTTGATTCAGTGATCAGCACTGCAACCCACTTTGTGTTAAAGAAATACAAGGACCATGGTATTATCTTTAACGGAAAGAGCAAAGATGAAAGGGCGGCAATTTGGTTATGATCGATACCCTTATCAATCAAAGAGTTAAGAGTATTCAACCATCAGGGATCCGCAAGTTTTTTGATATCGTAAGTCAGATGAAAGATGTAATTTCCTTGGGAGTAGGTGAACCAGACTTCCTTACACCATGGCATGTGCGCGATGAAGCTATTTATCAACTAGAAAAAGGGCGAACCACCTATACCTCAAACTCTGGTTTACTTGAATTGCGCCAAGAAATCTGCCACTATCTTTACAATCAATACGAATTGAAATATAACCCAAACGATGAAGTTTTAATAACAGTAGGAGCTAGCGAAGCGATTGATTTAGCGATCCGGGCAGTTATTGAACCAGGTGATGAAGTATTAATCCCTGAACCATCCTATGTATCTTATTCACCATGCGTCATCTTAGCAGGTGGTACCCCAGTTGCGATTAGGACAACCGAAGAAACTGAGTTTCGTTTAACTGCCGAAGATGTAGAAGAATGTATCACCCCGCGGTCGAAAATTTTAATCCTTCCATATCCAAATAACCCTACTGGGGCGATTATGGAAAAAGATGATCTAAAAGCGATCGTCGATGTATTAAAGAAACATAATATCTTAATTGTTTCTGATGAAATCTATAGTGAATTAACCTATGGAACCAAGCATGTTTCAATTGCTTCGTTTGAAGAAGTTTATGACCAAACCTTAGTGATCAACGGATTTTCCAAAGCATTTGCGATGACAGGGTGGAGGCTTGGTTACGCTGCTGGTCCAAAATCTTTGATCGCAGTTATGACTAAGATCCATCAATACGCCATAATGTGTACCCCGACTATCAGCCAATATGCCGCAATTGAAGCACTACGCAACGGAATGGAAAACGTTCGCTGTATGGTTGAAGAATATGATCGACGCCGCAAACTCTTGGTTCACGGTTTTCGAAAAATGGGACTCGATTGTTTTGAACCCAAAGGTGCATTCTATGTGTTCCCCTCGATTAAATCACTTGGATTGAGCTCGGAAGAATTCTGTGACAAACTGCTTTATGAAGCAAAGGTAGCGGTTGTACCTGGAAATGCCTTTGGAAAATGCGGCGAAGGACATGTCCGTATTTCCTACGCTTATTCCGTCGAAACTCTGGAAAAAGCTTTAGAAAGAATTGGCGAGTTTGTTCAGAAGTATAAGAAGTAAAGACTATTAAAAAAACGATGTAGATTTAGACTGATCTACATCGTTTTTTCTTTCAATAATTCAAATGCTCCTAACTTGCCCACTTACGTGTTAATCGACTTATCAAATCTAGGAAAATTACTTCCGATAACGGCCAATTCCTAACATTTTTCCAATATTTGCTCCACTATCTTCCACAACCTCGATCGATCCATCTATACTTGTTAGCAAGGTTGCAACCCCAGGACCATGTCCAGCAACAAAGCAATCGGAATGAACGATAACTCCGATACTAACCGCACCTCTACGATAACTACGGCCAAAGCGATTATCCGCATCTTCTAAAGCGACAATATCACCTAATTTTAATTGATCCAAACCAAGTTCCTTAATCTCTTCCTGATCGCTAGTTGTGATATCATAGTCTCCTGATGCGGTATTTGCCGCCCCGATACCTGAACCCATCAATTTAGCTGGTACTTTTTTGGCTACTGGAACCACGAGCTTACCGTCTTTTTCTTGAATGTTCATTTTTTCTAATAATCCTGGATCAAGATTCACTACTGTTACGCCAGGATAATCGATTAGTTTTAAACCTAATCCATACGCTTTAATTAAAATCTTATCATCGACAGCCATCTTCTCTAAATCTTCATCAGCAAAGTCAATTAGGACATGCTCAATACCACCATGCAGTCCTGTAACGACTCCTACTGCGCCCTTGGCATCACCTGAGATTACGCGAGCATAGTTCCCGACACAAGCGAGAACATTATAGGCTTGATTCTTTACGTCGGTTCGATTATCAACCACCGCGGCGGTTGAAACACATGGTTCGATATGATCGCCTGCCCAACCGAAAGCTGGATCCCCTACCTTAACATTGTATGTAATTCCACCTGTGCCTGGCAGGGCAAATGGAACTCCTTCCCAGTCGATTCGGAACGCACCTCGGCGCATCGGAGGTGTAACCACTCCAACAACCGATGTCATCACTAAGCGATCCACATTTGTCCTAATCATACCATTCTTCCTTTCTTTATAAAGGTATTTTTATCTTATTATTGAACACTTATAATACAAAAAGCTTTTCAAGGGGGTTTGTTCATGTATAAACTATTACATACCCGTGTGCGCGTCAGTGATCTTGACCGCTCGATCAACTGGTACTGCGAACATCTTGGATTCAAACTATGATCCAGATCCGACCGCTCGCCAGCTGGTAATCATATCGCTCATTTAGAGCTGCCAGGAAATGAACATCAACTTGAATTTACCTGGTCAGCAGATTACGACTTAAATGTGCCAGAAGATCTTCTACATTTCGCCATCTCGGTTCCCGACCTAACTGCTTTTTGCGAAGAGTTAGAGGTAAAGGGTATCGAAATCTGGCCTGATAATTGGCGCGAAGCTTTTGCCAAAGGACATAAAATGGCATTTATTACCGACCCAGATAACTATGAGATCGAATTATTAGAACAACGAAAATAGTTACGAAAGACTGAGGAAAAAACCTCAGTCTTTTGTGTTATTGTTAACCATGTTCTTTATCATCTGGTCGTGCAACAATCTATTCGAGCCAATTATCTCACCCTTAAATGGATCAAATACTCCACCTTTAAGATCAGTAACCTTGCCGCCAGCCTCTTCAAGGATTAAGGAGGCAGCTGCGATATCCCAACTCTTTAAGGAAAATTCCCAAAAACCATCCAATCTACCACAGGCCACCTGACATAGATCTAATGAAGCCGAACCAAGCCGTAAAACCCCTTGAGTGGCTTTCACAAATGCCCGATAATTATCGACATTATCATTAGCTTGGGTAGCAATATTATATGAAAAACCTGTTGCTAAAAGGCTTTGCTTAAGATTATCAATTTTCGAAACGGAAATCCGCTCATCATTCAACCACGCTCCGCAACCACGTTCGGCAGCATACATTTCATCCGACATCGGGTTATAAACTACTCCGATCACCCGTTCACCTTTTTCGAGAATGGCTATTGAAACCGCAAAATATGGGAAACGATGAGCAAAATTAGTTGTGCCATCCAAAGGATCTATCACCCATAAGAAATCTGATTCACTCTTACCTAACTTACCCTCTTCCTCGGCTAAAATTGCGTGGTTGGGAAAATAGTTTTCTATCGCTTTTACAATAAGCTCTTCAGAGGCCTGGTCCGCATCGGTTACCAAATCTATATCACCTTTATGTTCGATTGAAAAGCGGTCATTTATTTTTTCCCGCAGTATCCTACCAGCACCGTATGCAATATCCTTAGCTACTTCCAAAAGCATTTTACACTTCCTCCCGATCGCTATGATCATTTTCGATTACAGTCGCAGCTTCGTCTAAACCAGCCAATAGTATTTTGACCAGATGGGGATCAAATTGCGTTCCCGCACAACGCTTAATTTCTTCCAAGGCTTCTTTTGGACCCACAGCCTCTTTATAAGGTCTTCCATTAGTCATTACATCATACGCATCCGCTATCGCAAGAATCCGAGCTAAAAGTGGAATTTCTTCTCCTTTCAGACCTCTTGGATAACCTGAGCCATCCCACCACTCATGATGGGATCTAATGGCTTCGGCGATCGAAGCTAGTTCTGGTACTGAAGAAGCAATTCGATAACCAACTTCAGGATGTTCCTTGATTTTTTCAAACTCTTCTTCGGTTAATGGTCCAGGTTTAGTTAGAATCTCTTCAGAAATCGCCACTTTACCCAAATCATGAAGTGCAGATAAAAGCACAAGCTCGTTTAAAGAACGAGTTGATAGTTGCAAAAGATTACCGAGGAATAAGGCCATTTTTCTCATCCGGCGTGCATGCTCTTCGGTTTCATGACTTTTAGCAGCCAGCGTCTTTTCTAATGAACTTATAATACTATTTAGAGAACTTTCTTGTTCCAGCAATTTTCGATGGTACATATTATCTTCCGCCTGCTTAATCACCCCATAGATCGGTTGATCGCTTCCAGTCTTGGTTGCAGTACCGAGCCCGATATTTAAGTTTAAAGGATTGTTCTTCATGTTTTTCACAGTAGTATTGATTCGATTACAGATATTCTTTGCAGTTCTTTCGGAAGTCTGGGGAAGAAGAATTATAAAGCTATCGCCACCCCAGCGGGCGATAATATCCTTCTCTCTGCAGGTAGTTTTCAATATTTGGGCAATTTGTTGCAGAAACGCATCGCCAGCATCATTGCCAAAACTATCATTTACAAACTTCAAACCATTGATATCCCCAACAATGATACTGATCGGTAGTTGATTAGGAGTATCAAAGGTTCGCAAAATCTCTTCGAAGTATGAGCGGTTATACACCTTTGTCAATTGATCGTGGAAAAGCAAATTTCGGATCTCTTCTTGGATCTTTCTTTCCCCCGATACATCACGAAACGTAATCACACTCCCTAGCCTTTCTCCATCCTTCCCTTTAATCGGTGCCACCACAGCGGCCACTGGTATCAATTCATTTGCTCGATTAACTAGATGTGTGTGATTACTGATATTTACACTGCGATTCATCTTGAAGGCGCGATCTAAATTAAAATCTATACCTGCCTCTGTCCCATTGTTCTTAACTAGGACGCGAAAAAATGCTTCAGCAGATTTACCGCGAACTTCTTGCAAAGACCAACCTAAAATAGCTTCTGCCGCTTCGTTAATAAACATAATCTTTTTTTTCTGATCGACAGTAATAATCCCATCGGCGATCGAACGAAGCACATTATTAAGCATCTCTTTTTCCGATTCGATCAATTGACGTACAAATTTTCGACCTGATATATCACGAGCAAACCGGACTAGAATCTCACCTAGATTAGATCTGAACACTATATCCTCTATTTCTACTGGAATTACCCTACCATCTTTAGTAATAAACTCGGATTCGAAAGCTGCTAATGGGTGTCTACGAAGTTTCTGCCAACGTTCTTGAAACAACTGATAATCAAATTCAGTCTGAAATTCATTCATTTCTCGATTCTGTAACTCTTCTGGCATTAAACCTAGTAAATCTGCAGCTTTCCTATTCGCTTTGATAATGGTGGAATCTGGTCTGATCCAAAAGATTGCATGTACCGAGTTTTCCACAGTAAAATCTGCTAAATCCTGGTATTCGAAAGTTTCTACTTCAAGAGGATATAATCGTTCATTCATTCGATCCGCCTCCACCACTTCGTTATTTGATAATACTTCATGTTTTTTCTTGTAAATTCCTGCTTTTTATCCAATTAAATGGAAAAATTAAGGACCACGTCTGTTTATCAAACGCGGTCCTTAGTTTAGGCCATTTTTCTAACGTTCGTCTTCTGGATAGAAATTATGGAATAGCAGATGTCTCTCTTCTGGATTAAGTTTGATCAATCTTGGTAGCAGATCCAACGAGAAGCGACCAGAGGAGAAGATTAACTCGGTATAATCCTTGTCATTCCACCCACATTCCTTTTGCATGCTTTCTAATTTTTGTAATCCGTAGTAGTAAGTTGTAAAGTAGCCTGGGGTTCTCATTTGAGAATTAACCTGACCTTGAGCGACATGGCGAGCTAAGCCAAGATACTTCATATACAGTTCAACTGCTGCTTCCTCTCCTTGGTTAAATTGAAAGATCGCTAAATCCGCCATAATTCTAACTGCCGTATGCAACCTACGATAAGCCGTGAAGAGAGGATAGGTCTTATCACCATAAATATCTTGCATCAGGGTTTCAGACCGCATACAAACTCCTTCACTCAATGGAACAGCCCTACCGATTTTAAAGGTTAAAGGCATATTCTGAGCAGCGGTTTTTACAGTGTGAACATGGTGCCCAGCATAACACTCGTGGATCGCGTTCATATAGATCCAACCACGAGTAATTGTTGCATAGTTATACTGATTTAAGAACACATGCCCTTTAAGATCTCCATTTAAAACATTCCCCTCGTAACCATAGCCACCCCAAGGATAGAAATCCTTGATCGATTCGGGAACAGGCTTAACACCGCACTCTTCGCCTTCTGGCAAGGTTACCCATTGTTGACATTTTTCCCGTGCCAAAGCAACACAATCTCTTAAGAGGGCGAACATGCTTTCAGCGCTGTCACAAGCGGGCAAATCTTGATCAAGAATCTCAAATGGATGCCTATTTGGATCAAGTTCTTTTGCCATATCAAAAACTTTCTTGTTGCACTTTTCTACTTCATCTTCATACCAGCTCAAAAGTTCATCGAGATCAACATCATAGATCCTTTTTAAATTTTCTCCATAGGTGAAGGACTCTTCAGTAGCTTTCGCTTCTGGTAATGTCTTAACTTGATCTTTTATATCCGCAGCTAATTTAGCGATATCATTTAAACTAGCTACCAGATTATTTAAATCGCTATCGGAAGCTTTGCTAAAAACGTCTTTAAGCTTATCTTTTGCGGTATCCGCTTGACCTTGAATCCTTTCTAAGGAATCGATAACCATTCGACGACTGCTAGCAGGTACATTAGAGCACAAATTCTCTACTGCCTTTATTAAGTCGCCACCCTTGCTTAGCATTTCTTTTGTTCTTTCCAAACGTGATTCTTCGTTATCTTCATTCCGTTCCCGATCGCGCGGTTGCGAAATCGATTCGATTCCATAGAGTAAACCATGTAAGTAACGATGGGGTTGGCTCTTACTTTCCTTAACTTGAGCTTTCATCCCATCAATGATCTGTAACATATGATCCGCTAAAATTCCTTTTACTTCGCTATTTGAAGAAGTCTTTTCTTTATCAATCCTTTGCTCCAACTCACTTAGTTTAGCTTCCCGTTCAGCAAACTCTTCTTCGTTAGGAATAGCCATTCTTCTTCTACCACCGCGATTACCCCTACTAAACTCAATGATCTCCTTGTCGATCTTACGAAATCCTCGTAAATCATCGTGAAAACCGCTCACATAGATCCCTCTCTCCGTAGTTTTTTATAATATCAGCAACTCCGTCGCGAGTGTCGATAAAACTTCTGGTCCTTTCTCGGTAACAACTACAACATCCTCAATTCTTACTCCACCCCAGCCAGGAATGTAAATACCTGGCTCCATCGTGATAACCATTCCCTCAGCTAAGGTATCTGGACAATATGGACCCATGAATGGTCTTTCATGCACATCTAATCCAACTCCGTGCCCAACACCATATTGGAAGCAAAAGTCTTTGAATTCAGTTGCATTGATGACATCTCTGGCAACCTTATCAGGATGCACGCCTGAAGCACCGACTACCATGGAGGCGATTCCTTCTCTTTGGGCTTTCAAAACAGTTTCATAAACAGCTTTTTGCTTTTCATCAGCCTTGCCAACTACTACCGTCCTAGTCATATCGGTTTTGTAATTCTTAACCGCCACCACCAAGTCGAAGGTGATAAAGTCACCATATTCCACTTTCTTATCGCTTGCAGTACCATGGGGAAGTGAAGAACGCCATCCAGAAGCTACAATCGGAACTGGCAAACCATTTTGAGCACCCGCTTTATTTACTTGATACATAAATTCGGTCGCCAGTTCAAACTCGGTTATGCCTGGTTTAACTAGTTCTAATAGTTTAGGGAACACACGATCCATCACTCTTTGCGCTTGACGGATATATTCGATCTCTTCTTCACTTTTGATGATCCTCACATTCTCCACTATACTGTACGCGGAAACAAACTCAATCTCTGGTAAAGCTGCCTTCATCCGTTCGAATGAAGCAACATTGGTGTGGTTCGGTTCAAACCCTACTCTTTTCGCCCCGATTTTTTCAAATTGAGCTTTAAGAGTGTTTGGACCACCACCAAGAATAATCTCAAAACCAGGACATTGGCTTTGAGCTTGCTCGGTATAGCGCGAATCAGTAATGAGAATTGCTTCACCATTTGCACCTAATACAACTGTTCCTGCACTTCCTGTAAACCCTGAAAGATACTGGACATTCGCACTATTCGAGGTGATAAATGCTTCTAGCCCTAACTCAACCAGCTGTTTTCCTACCGCAGTAATCCGATATTGATTCTTTACTCCGCTCACTAAATCCCCTCCTCCAGTCTTCCTGCCAGAACACCAACTTCTTGTTGATTCGGCAACTCATTACGAGCAATAGTACCTTTCGACATTACAAAACGAATGTCGCGAAGATTACTAACAGATTCATAAGGATTCTCGGGAACCGCAATTAAATCTGCAATTTTCCCGTTTTCAATAGTTCCTACCTGATCATTAACTCCACAGATAGTGGCAGCGGTCAAAGTCGCCCATTTAATAATATCCTGAGGCTTGGCTCCTAGTTTAGCTAAGGCTTCCATTTCCCGCACCACCACGATCGCCCCATCCATAAATGGCACGGGTACGTCCGTACCAACCGCGATGGTTAATCCCATTTTTATCGCCATTTCCACCGCTTTATGATGCGAATCATAGGCTTGTTTTATTTTCTCAACCGCCCAATTTGCTGTACCGATCGCTTCCCAATAGGAAGGATTATCTGTCACGATCAAAGTCGGAACATACTTAGAACCTCTAGTTAACATGGTTTCTAATGCTTCTTCAGTCAATGCATAACCATGCTCGATAGTATCTACTCCTACCTTAGCACACATAATCGCTGCCTCAGCAGAGGCGACATGAGCCGAGACATGCTTACCCCAATTATGGGCGATCTCAACAACTGCCGCAACTTCATCCTCCAATGTTTGGGGTGCATCAAAAGCTTCATTTCTCCCTGCGATTCCACCGGTCACCATCACCTTGACCAAATCCGCACCTTTAAAGACAACTTGGCGCGCTGCTCGACGGAATTCATACGGTCCATCAAAACCAGTTCCGTCTTTAGAACCATGACCACCTGTGGAATTAATTCCTTTACCAGCAGTCAAAATTCTCGGACCGAGATAATCACCTCGAGCGATTCCATCGCGTAACGCAAAGTCAATACCGTCAGAAGTTCCTACTAATCTTAAAGAAGTCACTCCATTGTACAAAAAAGTTAGAGCTCGGCGATAAGAAAACAACGTCCGCTGAGCCACCGTCCTGGGTGCGGCAATATCCTTTAATCCTTGGTAATCTAAGTGCAAATGCATATCCCAAAGCCCTGGTAGCACATACATACCATTCATATCGATAATTGTTGCATTTTTTTCTAGTTTCAAATCGAAATCGCTTGCTTGCCCTACCCAGGAAATCCTTTCATCTTCAACAACGATGATGCCGTTAACTAACGGTTCTTCCTTTAAACCGTCTATTATCTGGCAGTTTTTCAGGATCGCCCTTGCCACCTTACCTCCTCCTTTGTGAAGGGATAATTTGTAAATTCACTAATGTAATTTTTCGGGGCAGAGGTCTTGATTCCTTCTTAAAATTTCGCATTACTAAAATTTCGACACTCTAGAGGCGGTCTCGATCCAGATCAAAAATCATTTTCTCTAAATACCATTCGTACGATCTATCTGGAAACTTCTCTTTTAAGCTGGCTAATTGTCGTTCGATCACTTCCGTCGCTTCTTTCTCCGATAATCTTAAACGTCTTCGATATTCAGCTTCAAGCCCCTGAACCTTGCTTTTTCCTAACCGCGAATAACCTAACCATAAAGCTATTGCTGCAGCCACAGCAATGAACACTATCCCAACAGTTTGCACGACTAGGTGTCACTCCTTATATCAACACTTTTATGTTTTATGTATAAATTTCACCAATCCGTCTGCATTACCTGCAACAAAAAAAGAGCTTTATCGAAATTTTGATAAAGCTCTTAAAAAGCATAACTAGTTCTCTGCTGTTGCGGCAACCTCGCTTATAACCTCGATCGAAGCGTTAGTAACAAGTCTAAATTCTGGAATAAATCTTTGTAGCCATATAAGTGTCTCTTCTTGATTGGTTGGTAGAATTCCAGAATGAAACTCCTTAATCGCTTTGTCGATTAATTCCCGTTTCAGAGTGGTAGGTTGTCCAACAAAAATGCGTTCATGTTTGGTTGCATTAACTCCTTCTTCCGAGGTCATTAATTCCTCATAAAGCTTTTCGCCTGGCCGCATACCAGTTTCCTTAATCTCGATATCCTCCCCTGGTTCAAAGCCAGAGAGTCGAATCAGGGTTTTAGCCAAATCGATTATTTTCACCATCTCGCCCATATCAAGGATGAAGATCTCTCCACCTTCAGTCATCGCTCCAGCTTGTAACACTAACTGAACCGCTTCAGGAATGGTCATAAAGTAGCGAATCATATTGCGATCCGTAACCGTAACTGGACCACCCTCAGCGATTTGCTGTTGAAAGAGCGGTATTACGCTGCCACGACTTCCTAACACGTTGCCGAAGCGAACCGCGGCATAGTTTGTCTTACTGGTTTCATTAAGGTATTGAATCACCATTTCAGCAACTCTCTTAGAAGCTCCCATCACACTAGTTGGGTTAACCGCTTTATCCGTCGAGATTAACACAAAACGTTTCGCTCCATAGATATTGGCTGCTTGCGCAACATTATATGTACCCATCACATTATTCTTGATCGCTTCTTCAGGATTAGCCTCCATCAATGGGACATGTTTATGAGCCGCGGCATGAAAAACTACTTTGGGACGATATGTCTTAAACACTAAATCGATGGCCAACCTGTCCCGAATATCCTTAACAAGCGGATACACTTTTAGCTCTGGATATTTCTTTTTCAACTCCAACTCTATGTCGTATACATTGTTCTCACACACATCCAAAAGAAGGAGAGTCTCTGGATTAAACTCAGCTATTTGCCGACAAAGTTCTGAGCCGATTGAACCGCCTGCACCAGTAACAAGAACTACTTGCCCAATTAAATACCCACAAACACTTTCCAAATCAAGATTCACTGGTTCTCTTCCTAGTAAATCTTCTAACTGGACTTCTCTAATCTTACTCACAGTAACATTTCCATCGATTAGATCAAAAACTCCAGGAAGGATCTTAATCTTGGCTGATGTTTCTTGACAAATCGAGATTATTTCCCGAATAATCTTGCGTGGTACGGACGGCATAGCGATAATTATTTCTTCAACCTTATACTTCTTCACAACTTCAGGTATGGCATCGCGACCGCCAAGAACTGGCTTACCTAATAGTCTGGAATTGTGTTTAAGGGTATCATCATCAACAAAGCCGATAAGATTTGTTTCTCCTCCATAATGATTAACAAATTCTTTCGCAACTAGAGCCCCTGCATCGCCAGCACCAACGATTAGAATTGGTTTCCCCGTTTTATACAAACCTTTACGCAAGCGAGAATCTCTAAACAACCGCCATGTTAAACGTGATCCCCCGATTAAACAGATATTGAGAATGTAGTCTAGGATAATAACTCCCCGAGGTAATAACAAAATTCTGTCACTTAGGAATATGTATGTTATCACAATGGAAAATAGTGAGCTAACAGTGACCGCGCTTACGATCGTAATTAACTCCCCGACACTTGCATATTGCCACAAACGATGATACAGACGAAAACTATAAAAGGTTCCAAGTCGAATGACTAGCCAAAAACCTGCATAGAGAAAGAACGATTGCAGGTATTGAACAGGGATTAGCACATCAAAGCGGATCATTAACGCCATGTACAAGGAAAGTACTACCAAGACTGCGTCCAATAAAACTAGTGTGAATACCCTTTTATGTTGCTCCATTGCGGACCCCCCATGTCATAACTCATACTGCTATAATATATTCTAAATCATTATTTCACAATTTTCCATGGATAAAAAGAAAATATAGTATTTAGCCCTTGCTACCTCGGAATATCATCCCCACCCCGAGGATGAAGCCGAAGTTATACCATCCCCCATTATTATGAACTTCATAAAAATGAACTTGATCATTAAATAAGGACACTATAAACGTGATCGGCGAAATAATACCATGAAGGAAGCCTGACCAAAAACCTGCGATTTTCCCCTCTTCTGATCCTACGTTTTCAAATTCGTTCGGGCCTGCAAAACAAGCTGTGAACATTAAAAGAGCCATCAAGAGCAAGATATATTTTCCAAATTTGACGAGCTTTTTCATCACAACTCCCCCTTACACCCACCGCGTTTTCGCGCTAACCTCGCTTCAAGATAGTCGATCAACTGGCGACTAAAGGCATAAATCACAAAACCTTTTCTTGGTGGATTATCAGTCATTTCCATACCAATATCAAACAAGTTTTCGAATAAAGTTTGTTCAACGATCGCTGGTGGGTAACTGATAAGCTTACCAAATAACGGTTTATGTACCTGTTTAATTTGCCCTGTAAGAATAGGTCGCCAGAGATTAGCACATTTGATCTCTGCCCGTTCCACCAAACTGCGAAAAGCCTCTTCGGTTTGGTCTAAGTATCTTTTTGCAGTTGATAAAGGCTCTGAACCATCATATCCACTTAGCCCTAATCTCAGCCATTTTTCGGGATAATGTTGCCGCACACTATCCTCGAAAAGTAAACCAATATCAGATAAACTGCGATCGATACCCATCATATCTAGATATTCTGAAGTCGCCTTTTCTAAGGCATCCAGAACATCCTGCGGATTTTTAAAATCATATGGTGTTAACCGATGGTTCATGCCCCTTTTTTCGTTCAATAACTTGACTAATTCTCTTTCATCCTTTCGCAGAAAACGCGACATAGAAACCTTCCTTTCTAACAAACTATGCTCCTATAAGCTTAGTTGATATTAGAAAGGGAAAAGTCAATAAATGAGAAAAATTTCTTCTTCTTTTTAGTAAAACTGGTGCGGCTCGTCTGCTAACCCAAATCTATAAAGAATCGCTTGAACTATTCTTTTACTTGCATTGCCATCGCCATACGGATTCTTAGCTGATGCCATTCGGGAGTACTCTTCCTCGTTATTTAATAGATCCGCAACCGCTTGGTAGATCCTTTCTTCCGCGGTTCCCACTAATTTTACTGTCCCAGCAGCTAGAGCCTCTGGTCTTTCTGTATTATCTCGAAGTAACAACACTGGCTTACCCAAAAACGGTGCCTCTTCCTGCAAACCACCTGAATCGGTCATTACCAGCCAACATCTTTTCATCAAGTTATGCATATCCACCACATCGAGCGGATCAGTAAGGAGCACTCCAGGTTCATCGCCAAGAATGTCAAACACAGTTTCTCTAACCCTTGGATTAAGATGAACTGGGTAAATAAACTTAAGCCCTTTTATATCCTTCAGAATTCGCTTAACTGCCTTACAGATCCTTATCAAAGGCTCCCCAACATTTTCGCGACGGTGAGCAGTTAAAAGGATGGAACTTTCCCGAGAGAAGTTGATCTCATTTAGTTTCCGCTCATGAAAAATACTATCGTCTTTTATAGTATACTTCATCGCATCTATAACAGTATTTCCTGTTACATATATCCCAGCAGTAATGTTTTCCTGAAGAAGGTTCTGCTTATTTTCCACCGTTGGCGCGAAATGTAGTTCGGCGATCGACGCTGTTAACCTTCGATTGATTTCTTCTGGAAAGGGTGAATACTTATTCTGAGTTCTTAGACCCGCTTCCACATGACCAACAGGTACCTTTTGATAAAAGGCGGCTAAAGCAGCAGCAAATGTTGTCGAAGTATCACCGTGTACCAACACAAAATCGGGATTAAGTTCTTTTATTACTTGCGAAACACCCTCTAAACATTTAGCTGCAGTGGTTGATAAGTCCTGATTATTCTCCATAATTTTAAGATCAAAATCGGGAACTATTTGAAAGATCTTAAGCACCTG
Organism: Bacillota bacterium; assembly: GCA_012728115.1. Classification (GTDB taxonomy): domain Bacteria; phylum Bacillota; class Limnochordia; order Darwinibacteriales; family JAAYFS01; genus JAAYFS01. Next base: position 22,665 of record JAAYFS010000034.1, read on the forward strand.
TTCCAACATTTCTCGATGTTGTCCAGTAACGCACACTGTACTTTTTATCAAGGGTTCGCTTTCTAATTCTTTAATTAACGGAGCCATCTTAACGGCTTCAGGTCTAGTGCCGAAAACACTTAGAACATGCACCTTATGCATACATCTTCTCCTCAATAGCTTTAGCTAAGGACATAATTACTTCTTTTTCAAAACTAACGCCGATTAAACATTGGGTTACTAACTCTTCCTGTGGTTTAAGATATATAGCTTCCCCATCAGTAATTATTTGCGACATTCGATTTGGTCTAGTACGGCATGGTTCCAAAGCAAACATTGCGGTATCAGCAATTTCTTTTGCGATCAATGACCTAGGAAAGCATTCTAAGGGGCGAATAACGTAACCCGCAAAATTACTTCCATTATCCATGATCATTTCTGCTGTCAATCCTTTTTCCTTTAAAAGAAGGTTATAGTATTGCTTAATTGGTTCGAGATCCTCCAGCCCATCAACCGCATGAGGAACATATTGATAACAACGGATCGGTTGGGGTCCTTCCTCTAGAGCTGGAATGTTTAAAGGATCATTTTCCTTCGGTGCTGAGTCACGCAACAATAAATGTTTAGTTGCTACAGGAAGTACATAACGGCCACCATTTTCTAAATAGCTTGAGTAAAGTTGAATATGATGCCCATCATCTACCACTCGCTCGCTCGTAGAAACGTTCTTTGTACTTTCTTCGATCAATACCGCAGCAGAGTTATAAGCAGTAATTATCTTCACCTTTTTTTCAAAAGCTGGTTTTGATTCATAACCCTTAACTGGAACCAAACCTTCAACCACTATATATGTATCATCAGCAGTAATCCGGACGGAATCAAGAACTGCTGGAGAATAGGAACTTGTACCATGCAAAGTGAGTCCCTCTCCAGGAGTACCAAAAAGCTCTGGACCAATCGATGCTACAGCAGGGAAAAACCCGTCCATCCAGCCTGTACCGTTATTCTTTGCTAAATCCACATTTGCTGGATGTAATAAAAATTTGCGTTCTCGATCCCAGGACACTTTTTGTTCCTTGAGGTAAAGTTCGCCAATATTCATTCCTCGTTCCAAAATTACCGAAAATCTTAACGCTCCATTGGATACTATAACCTGATTTATCTCTTTGCCAAAAGGATCATTAATTTCTTCTTTATACGCAAATGCGCCATTGGGCAAATTTGTTTTTGTATTTGTTAAATCTTTATATTCCAGTTTCAAGATCAAATCACTACCCTTCAGTGCTTTGTACTAATCACTGTTTCGTCATCTAATAAGAAAAAACCTGCGTTTCCGCAGGTTTTATTAATCTCTAGTACTTATATTCCAACCCTTACAATTATAATGGTCTGAAGCGAGCTGTAAAGAACCTTAATACTGGTGGCTCATACACCATTTCTAGACCTTTAAATTTATCTTTTTCCTGATATAGATCAATGATCGCATCCGCTACAACATCCATATGGGCATAAGTGTATACTCTGCGAGGAATAGTTAAGCGAACCAATTCAAGTTTAGGATAGTAATGATTTCCTTTAGGATCCCTACCAGCCGAAACGATACCTCTCTCCATAGTGCGCACTCCAGCTTGGAGATAGATTTGAGCGGCTAGCATTTGGGCTGGGAATTGATCTTGAGGTATTTGTGGAAAGAACTTTTTCGCATCGACAAATACCGCATGACCACCGATTGGTTTAACGATCGGAACTCCCGCATCCGCAAGCTTTTCCCCAAGGTATCTAACTTGAGAAATCCTATGATGGATATAGTCGTAGTCGACTGCTTCATATATACCTCTAGCCATCGCCTCCATATCCCTACCAGCCATACCACCATAAGATGGCATACCTTCATAAACAACCACTAATTGAGTAGCCCGTTGATAAATATCTGGATCATTCATCGCTAAGAATCCGCCGATATTTACTAAGCAGTCTTTCTTCCCAGACATTGTACAACCATCAGCATAACTCATCATTTCTTTTAGGATTGCAGCAATACTCTTGTCGGAATATCCTGGTTCTCTTTCTTTAATAAAGTAAGCGTTTTCTACACACCGAGTTGCATCAAAGAATACTTTAATTCCATGCTTGGATGCCAGCTCTTTCACAGCTTTCAAGTTTTCCATCGAAACAGGTTGCCCACCAGCTAAGTTTACAGTTACTGCAACACAAATATATGGAATATTGTCTGCACCAACTTTATCGATCAAAGCTTGGAATTTATCTAAATCTACATTTCCTTTAAATGGGTGATCGTTTTGGGAATCATGAGCTTCATCAATAATAACGTCAACAAAAGTACCGCCGTTTAATTCTTGGTGGGTCCTAGTAGTAGTAAAGTACATATTGCCAGGGATATAATGACCTGGTTTGATTAAGATTTGGGAAAGAATATTTTCCGCACCGCGTCCTTGATGGGTGGGTACAACATACTTAAATCCATAGACGTCACGAACCGCATCTTGTAATCTGTAAAAGTTTCTACTACCAGCGTAAGCTTCATCGCCAATCATTAAGCCAGCCCATTGAGCATCACTCATCGCAGAAGTACCACTATCGGTAAGCAAGTCGATATAAATATCGTCGGAGTTTAAAAGAAAAGTATTGTATCCCGCCCTTTCGATTGCCTCCTGCCTTTGCTCTCTGGTCGTGATCGCAATCGGTTCAACTACCTTGATTTTATACGGCTCTGCTACATACTTCCTCATAGGATCTCCCCCAATTCATATTATGTTAATTCTATCCTACCTTAACAGTTCTTGCCAGTCAACACATTGTTTAAAAAACTTACAGTTTGTTTAATTCTTGTATCAAATCTATTTTCATGATAATTTATATTCAGACAGAAGGTTTGGGGGAATCACATTGGATAAGAATAAAGCACTCGATTTTTTAAAAAGAATCGCCGAAGGAATAGCCACTACTTTTGGTCGCTCCTGTGAAACGGTTATTCACGATATGAAGAATAAAGAGAACTCCATTATAGCTATCTTTAATGATCATGTTACTAATCGAAAGGTTGGGGATCGCCTAAATATATTAGGAACAAAGAAAGAAGTGCATGATTTTCTTAGTGGAATCGATTTGGTTTGTTGTCAAGGAAGTACAACCGATGGCAAACTGATTAAGAGCTCCACTTTTCACTTGATCGGTGATGACTACCACTTCGCGCTTGGGATCAACTTTGATTACACTACTTTGGCGATCGCCGAATCAGCCTTGAAGGAACTTACGCATGTGGGTCCAAGTATCGATGAAGCGCTTTCTGGATTTGGTGAACAACGTTTGCAGACTATTTTTGAGGAATGTCTCGAGTTAGTTGGAAAACCTGTTTCGTTAATGAATAAAGCAGATCGCTTGCGAATTGTCGCTTTGCTAAAAGAAAGAAATGCTTTTTCGTTTCAAAAAAGTATCCCCTTTATTTCTGAGAGATTAAATATCTCACGCTACACTCTCTATAATTATTTACGGGAATTAGAAGATGGGAAATAAAGGGTTTCCCGATCTCGATTTAGAAATAAGCTAACAACCATAGGTAGCGACCTTGAAGCACCCTCGAAAGGGAGGACTTGGCTTGAAAAGGAAAAGATGGTTGTTATTAGTTGGTTCTCTTCTTACCCTCTTGGTCGGGTGGAGTTTATTTTATTACCGCCACACTAGTTTTTCTGGTCTTCCGCAATTGTTTGTGTTATTAATCGCACTTTTGCATTTTCAATTTCATTCCGTCTCCGTCAAAGAAGCATTTAATATTACTATGGCGGTAGCCTGTTATCTGCCTATAATCTTCATTTATGGCATTTGGGAAGCGATAGTAATCTCCATCCTGGTATCGATCATCCATGGAATAGGAGCTAAGAAAGATGCTTTGTCGATCTACCTCAACTGCTTGCAACGAAGTGCCACTGCAATTATTTCTGGCAACATCTTTCTCTTTCTTAATGGTGAATTCGGTGCCGCTGCTCTAACTGTACCCACAAGTATTTTTTCCATGGTAATTGCTGGAATGTCCTATTCAATCATCAACCTTCTCTTAGTATCCCTACTTGTAGTGTTAAAAGGAAATGTCACACCCAAACGAATGACTACTGTTTTAACTATGAACGTACTCGTAATCGACTAAATTCTCGGTTATATCGGTATTGTCTTCACGCTCTTCATCGTCGGATGGGGTTTGTACGGAATAATTTTATTCGGTCTTTTAATGATGGCGATCTCGCAACTAGCAAAATACGGACTTAATATGGTTACCGAACAAGATCTGCGCTTCAAAGCAGAAAAAGAATTATTCCTTGATCCTAGACGGGGGTGTTAAACTACCGTTACTTACGTGAATGGTTAGAAACAGAATTTGGCTCAGAAAAATTAGCCCTACTCTTTATTGATATCGATGATTTTAAGTTCTTTAATGATAATTATGGTCATCATATTGGGGATCAGGCATTAAGGTTAGTTGCGGAAATATTGACTAAGAATGTTCGGACAGCCGATAAAGTGATCCGCTTCGGTGGAGAAGAATTTGTTGTGATTCTCAACAATGCCGATGGCAAACAAGCATACGAAGTCGCTCAACGGATCTGTCTGCGCGTTAGTGAACTTAGAGAAACGGAGTTTAAGTATCCCCTCACTGTTTCAATCGGGATCGCTTTGTATCCCGATGATACGGATAATAAACATACTCTACTGCAAATCGCTGATAGTGCGATGTATGTCGCAAAATCTCGTGGCAAAAATCAGATCATCCGAAATGGGTCAAAATCCCACGCAATAAATTAATGCATCACGAAAGGCTTCAGGCTGGTCTATCCAAATATTATGACCAGCATTTTTGATCTCCACGAAATGAACGTTTGAGTGATTCTTTAACATCAGCTTGTGAAGCTCAGAACCAACACCGAAATCATAATCACTAGTGATTAAATAAATAGGATACGGATGATTTTTTAAAGCTTCGGTAAAATCATACTCTTCGGGGCAAGATTCCTTACTCTTTCTCGCTGCTTCCTCACTATAAAATGCCTGTCCTCCCCGAAAATAACGCCACTTTGATACATCATAGATCTTATCCGCAGCAAAAATAATCCGCCAGCGCCATGTTCGTTCCTTATCTGTTAAATTAGGACGGTCTAAACCTGCCTTTTTTAATTCCGCCTGAATCTCAGGTCTCTTTCTAAACGCTTGTTTCTTTTGCTCAAGTTCTTGATACAGCTTTAATTCCACTTCCCCTTGGGGGGAGCGAGGTAATAATGGACTTACTAATACCAATTTCTTCACATGCTCTGGATACTTATTTAAATATGCCATCGCCAAAAAGGAACCCATCGAATGACCGACTAAATTTAACCTTTCTAAACCTAATTCCACACGTAAATGCTCCAGATCCTCGATATGCTTTCCCAAAGTTATTTCACCACTTGGACAAATAGATCGCAAAGATCCACGTTGATCATATAAAACCGTCCGATAATGCCTTTCCAATCCACGAAAAGCATCGATTAAGTAACTGTGCTCTCCTCCCCAGCCACCGTGAAGTCCAATAATCGGCTCCCCAACGCCATATTCCGCAACAAAAATCTTCGTCCCATCAGAACACCTAAGATACCACTCTTCCCTGAACTCACAATAAGTGCACACAAAAACCCTCTCCCATCACAACCCTAATTACTACCTTTAAAAACCCCGATAAACAATTCCCACTCAACCAATATATTTCCCACTCACAAACTATTTCCTTGTCCGTAAACTTTTTTGTAAATACTTTCAAAAACTGGAAGGAATTTATTAGTTATTAGGTTAATAATTACCTCACTACACTTGAAAGGTGGAATTAATGTGAACAGCAAGCGAAAATTTTTCGTGTATCTGTTGTTAATCACTGTGTTAACAACAGGTTGTCTAGGCGGAAGTAGTTCGAGTACTTACTCGGTTTCAGGCAAGGTAGTCGATTCCCAAAATAATGGTGTTTCAGGCGTGTTCATAACTCGTTCCGATTCTTCTAGCCACGCCATAACTGATGCTGATGGAAAATGGAGTTTATCTAATCTAAAGAAAACCGTTACCCTCACTCCTTTTAAAGAAGCAGAAGAAGAAAATCAAGCATGGATTTTTACCCCAAAGAGCATTGAAGTGTCAAAAGCGAGTAAACAAGTTAATTTCACTGCTACCTTGATCACACTTCACGATCTAGGAGAAGAAGTAGAAATCGATCCAGTATCAAACACCGTTCACTACAAAGGAGGAATCGCGCTTGATTTTTCAAACATAGTAATCCCTCAAGGGACAAGGGTTACAGTGCGAGAGGTCGAGAAATCTGAAATTCCTGAGATAGGCGATCTTACTCTTGCTGGTAATATCTTAGCGATCGAGTTTTCGGACCCGTCCCTCGATTTCTCTGGTGGAGTGGTCTTAACCATGCCATTAAATGAAGGGGCAAGCGAAGACAATATCGGAATATTCCATCGGGTAGGATCTGAATGGATCTATCAGCCTTCCACCCTCCAAGACGGTGTAATAACAGCCACAGTCACGAGTTTTTCGCTTTACGGAGTGTTTGAAGCAGAGAGATTAAATCCCCCAACAGCATCTCGCCCTAGCGGTGTCGTCGAAAAAGGGGAAATCATCCAACTTACTGCTAATTCTACTAACACAACTATTTACTATGGTTCCGATCTAGAAGCTTGGCCCCACGGATTCGTTGCTTACCAAGAACCATTCATTATGCCACAAGATGAATTAGTATTCTACGCGGTGGCAATCGCTCCGAATAGAATCAATAGTGACTTTGTCCTCTTTGAATATCTGACCCCAGAACATCGACTAAAAGATAGCATTGCTTCTGCCAAGAAAACAATTGAAGGAATCAAACAGGTAAACGATTTACCCGCCGCTTGGATTGCGCACAGCCTAGCGATCGGCGAAGTACTTGAAGATTTGGAATTTGATCCTGCAATTTCCCTAGAACACCTCTTTGCTAACTTAATGCCGCTGTTCACTGGATTTTTCTTCGAAGAACCCAACCATCATTACTTTGTCAACAATTTCTTCGATGTTTTTTCCTCATACGGACCACTTGAACCTGAACCTGGTTATGCTAAATGGGGTGTAACCATGATGATCTATGATTACGAAAGTGATGAACTCGAAGAAATTGAAATGAAGTTTAAAACCAATGAGTTAGAAATGTTTACTCAAGTGGTTGCCGAATTACAAGCTTTAATGGAAGAATCAGGAATGTTCTTACCTCTTAGTCAACCACAGGGCGATCTCAACTTCTTCTTTGAAAGCGAATATATAGGTAAATATGGTTCATATACCGTCGATGGTTATGTCAGTATACTTGGACCAACCATAAATTCCAATACTCTATTGCTTGAGATCACTGACCTTTGGCTTGTAGCATCCATCAACGCGGATGGTGAAGCTATTAATATCGACGGCTATTTACGACCTGAAGTCGAAATGGTTGATGGCGTACCAGTATTCACTGGACTAACGTTCGATGGAAGCATTAGTTCAGGTATGCTCAGTTTCCAAGGTTCTTTAGAAATGCAAGATCTTCCTGAAAGCATGCCGAGAATTATTATTGAAGGGATGCTTAATGTTGCTTCCATTTTTAGTATCTCGCTCGGAAATATCGAATTGGGTTTTGTTGAAGAAACGTACTATGATGAATACTGGGATGAATACTATTCCTACCTAGAGTTTAGGGAGTTAATAGTTAGAAATGCTGGATATTTCGCACCTGAATACGGTGTAGAAATTGCGCTAAACAGCTTAGCATGGCTAGTAGATTCAGCCGATATTTCTGCGGAAATTGATACCAACGTGGTTTTTGGAGAATTTGAGTTTTTATTTGCTGGTAAACTTAAAGCCTCGTACGATGAGAACTTGGATCAAATAGCAGTAACTATCAGCGATGTTCGCGTCGAACAATCAGGTTATCCAACCTTGGTAAGTAAATGGATTTACATCACTATCGGTGACGAGATTACTGGACACTTAGAATTCACTACGGATGAAGGAATTCTCCTTACTCTCACCCTTGAGGTAGATGAGTGGGATAGCTTTGCTTTGGAAGGAGAATTTACTACCGAAGCTGGAGATGAACTAGCAACTATGATCTTTGATCCAGGCGAAGAAGTTTTAGAGGTCCACTACATTGACGAAACTACCGACTACATCGTATTCGAACCAATCGGGATGTACTAGACCAAAATCTGGAAACGGGGAGCGTTCTGCTTCCCGTTTTTTTTGCAAGAATTACCCATAATTAGCAGGGGTTTCCTTTCTATTATCAAATCTATACTACTATATCAAAAAAACATACCAGAAAAGGTGGAATCATTGGTGAAACGAAATCGGAAATTCATAGTGTTCTTGTTGCTGATCACTATGCTAGCAACAGGGTGCCTAGGAGGAGGAAGCAAGAGTCCTACTACTTACACTGTATCAGGACAGGTTACTGACGCTAACGGGGAAGGGGTAGCAAATGTAACGATCGTTGCAAGTTCCTCAGCAACAGCAACAACCGATGTGGATGGAAAATGGACTTTGACAGGATTAAAGAACGCTGTTACCCTCACTCCCTTCAAGGAAGCTGAAGAAGAAAACGCTGAATGGGTCTTTCAACCCAAGTCAATCGACGTTGCTGAAGCAAAAGAAAATTTTAACTTCACAGCACACTTAGTAGTTACTCATGGTTTAGGCGAAGAAGTAGAAATTGACAACACTAGCGGTGTTGTGAACTATCAAGGCGGAATCTCACTTGACCTAGCCGCAGTTCCAGTACCTGAAGGTACAACTGTGAAAGTAGAACCAGTCGATACTAAAGAGGTTCCTGATTTAGAAGAAGAATTAAAAGTTGCTGGGCCAGTTCTTTCAATCGAGTTTTCTGATCCAGAACTTGATTTCTCAAATGGTGTAACGTTAACATTCCCTGTTAACGAAGAAGCGAATGAAGATAACTTAGGTATTTTCCACCATACCAGCCAGGGTTGGATGTATGAACCATCAACCATTGAAAATGGTCAAATCAAAGCGACCGTAAAATCGTTCTCGCTTTATGGTGTATTTGAAGCAACCAAGCTAGTACCACCGACAACTTATAAAGAACAAGGAATTGTTTCCAAAGGTGAAACGATTGAACTAGCGCATACCCAAGGATCGGAAATCTATTATGGTGCTGATCCTACTCTTTGGCCAGAAGGTTTCAGCCTTTACGAAGAGCCTTTCACAATGACAGATGATGTTCTGACATTTTATGCAGTAGCGGTTGCACCTGGCAAGATCAACAGTGAATTTGTGAAATTTGAATTTCAAACACCTGAATATGCCCTTAAAGATAGCATCGATTTAGCAAAGAAAACCGTAAAAGGCGTTAGTGAATTAAGTGAGTTACCAATCGAGGTCTTACCTCACATTGAAATTCTTGGGACTTTCTTTGAAGACCTTGAAACTGAAATTGATCTAGAAACTCCTACTAATCATTTAGCAAATACCTTGATGCCATTTATGGCTGGTCTTTTCTTAGAGGAACCAAATCATCACTACGTTATGAATTATTGGTTTGAAATCGAAGGAGAACCAACTCCGATCGAAGGTGAAGAAGGCTACGCCACATGGATCGTTACCATGCCTTTAGATAACGAAGAAGTAATTAACCTTACCTTTAAAACTGATCAATTAGAACTCTTATCCGAAATTCTTTTTGAAATACAAGCTATTACAGAAGGAGACTTCTTCCCTCTAAGTGGACCACAAGGAGATCTCAACTTCTTCTTTGAGAGTGAATACTCTGGTAGCTATGGTGCATACACAGTGGACGGTTATATCAGCGTCCTAGGTCCAACGATCGATTCAACCGATCTCATTCTTGATATCACAGATCTTTGGATCTATGCTTCAATCAAAGTTGATGGTTATGAAACTGTACTCGATGGTCACCTCCGTCCAGAGTTCATGGATGAATTCCCCTTCATCGCTGGACTAAGTTTCGACGGAAGAATCGACCTTGGCGATGTTGAGTTTGTTGGTTCGCTCGAAATCGGCGATGTAGAGGTACTAGAGATTGAACCATTTATTTTACCAAAAGCCTTAAGAATCGATGGTTACCTCGACATCCTAGGATTATTTAAAGTTTCGGTTGGTCAGATCGACGTCGAGGTCGATGCAGTAGAAAAACCAGTTGACCCTTGGTCTCCAGACGAAACATACGCCGCTATTGAAATCAAGACAATTAGCGTTAAGAACGCTGGTTATCATGCACCACAGCACGGAATCGAAATTGCGATCAATAGTCTGCAATTTGATTTAAGCAAAGTTGCTACTAACAAAGAAAAAGCAATCTTTGAATTAGATACCAAGATAAATATCGGTAAGTACAATTTAGAATTAGCCACTAGTGGGGATGCGATCGTTGAACTAGATGAGGATGAAATAATTAAAGGCGCAAATGTCAATCTTTCTGACTTGAGCTTAGCACAATTTGGCTATCCGACTATTTCTGGAAAAGCCAGTATGAAGGTTGACGTACCATATAACAGAGCTCCAGTAGTCGATTCTAAATTCGATTTAGTAACTGATGAAGGAATTAAGATCGATTTTGTAGTAAAGTCTGAACACTATTCAGTTATCTCTACTGGCAACCTAACAACCTTGGACGGTGAGAAACTCGGTACAATCTCTTACAATAGCGATCCAGACGCACAATACGATGACTACGCTGTTATCATCGACTATATCGATGGAGTAAAAGATAGAATCGTATTGATTCCAGAGTTACCATAAGCAAAAATAAAAACGGGAAGCTTTTAGCTTCCCGTTTTTTTTTATCAGCTGTTTATTAATATGCTCTTCCCCAATATACCATTTCTTTTGCTTCCTCACCGCAACAGACGCAGCGGTCGCTGATTTTTTCTTGCTCGAATGGAATACATCTAGAGGTCGCACCAGTCTCTTCTTTAATCTTTTCTTCGCATTCGCGGCTACCACACCACATTGCTTTGATAAAACCTGGTGTTTCCTTGAGGATAGAAGCGAGTTCTTCGAGCGAAGTGGCGCTGAAGGTTTTTTCATCACGAGCCTTAGTAGCCTTTTCCAACAATGATTTTTGAACATCTTCTAGAATAGCAACTACTTGCTCTACCACTTTATCCAATGGAACTTGGATCTTCTCGGAATTATCCCGGCGAACAACTGTTACTTGATTTTGTTCTAAGTCTCTTGGACCGATCTCGATTCTTAAAGGTACACCCTTCATCTCGTACTCATTAAACTTCCAACCAGGTGATTTGGAGCTAGCATCAAGATCTACTCTCACCTTATCTTTTAAGAGTGTCTTTAATTCTTCGGCTTTTTCTAACACTCCAGGTCTATTGGTTCCGATTGGAATAATCATTACTTGAATTGGTGCAACTCTTGGAGGTAGTACCAAACCACGATCATCACCGTGAACCATGATCAGACCACCGATCAACCGTGTACTTACTCCCCAGGATGTTTGGTAAACATACTTTAAGGTATTATCTTTATCAGTGTATTGAATGCCAAAGGCACGAGCAAAACCGTCACCAAAGTCATGGGTAGTTCCCGATTGAAGCGCTTGACCATCATGCATCAATGCTTCGATTGTGTAAGTAACTTTTGCACCAGCAAACTTTTCTTTTTCAGTCTTACGACCTTTAAGTACAGGAATAGCAAGGACCTCAGCACAGAAGTTAGCGTAAATCTCTAACATATCCAATGCTTCTTTCGCAGCTTCCTCAGCGGTGGCATGCGCTGTATGTCCTTCCTGCCAGAGAAACTCAGTAGTACGTAGGAATGGACGAGTTGTTTTTTCCCATCTAACTACGGAACACCATTGATTATAGAGCTTTGGCAGGTCATTGTATGATTGGATCGTTTTGGCATAGTGATCACAAAAAACTGCTTCTGAAGTTGGGCGAACACATAACCTCTCTGTTAGTTTCTCATTGCCGCCATGAGTAACCCAAGCAACTTCTGGGGCAAAACCTGCCACGTGTTCTGCCTCTTTTTGCAAGAGGCTTTCTGGGATGAAAAGAGGCATATAAACGTTTTCATGCCCAGTTTCTTTAAACCTAGCATCCAACTGCTGTTGAATCAACTCCCAGATTCTATATCCATAAGGCTTAATAATCATACAGCCTTTTATGCCTGAGTAGTCGACAAGTTCAGCACGTAAGACTACATCGGTATACCAACGGGCGAAGTCTTGGTCCATTGCGGTAATCTCTTGGACAAATTTCTTACTCATATATTATTCCCTCCATTTTTAAAACAACTTGATCGTCCGTACTCCATTATACAATAGGTTAGCGATTAAATGCATATCTATTTCTTCTTAAGCGAGTTTGCGAGGAATAAAAAGCGAATGGCGTAAATCCTACCGCTACTGCACTGACTAAGAGCCAGATGTCAATAAAGTTAAAATTAAACAGTACCCAGGTTAACGCGTTGCCACAAATTATTACTACTAAGTAACGAAGTCTTAGACCATTTTTCCATGCTATTGGAGTTAAACCAAGCAATGCCGCTAGGAAGAAAGCGATCAGTACTGGGAAAATATAGATTCCATGCACCAAAGTCGGGGCCTGAAACATCACCTTCGGCAAGCCAAGCACTGGATCGATATTAGCAAACAAACTGATTAGGGAAATTAAGAAACCGATAATTGAGCTAGCAAAAAACAGAAAGATAAGCTCTAAGCCCCAGACCCGAAACCTATCTGGTTTAAGTATAACATATACCAATCGTCCGATAAGGATTAAAGCGATCACGATACTAAAAACTACGATCGACCCAATGGTAAATGGATGCTCAGACCAAGATGCTCTCATAAATGATACTGGGAAATTAAGATGGATTTCAACAACTTTACCAGAGCTATCACGTTCTAAGAATAGTTTGGTATGACCATCAAAACTATAAAACACATCAGGGGCTACTTCCCCAAATTGTTGGATCTGACCATTGACAGGAAACAATAAATATCCATCGGAATCAATTTTCACCTTAGTACCTTGCACGATCCGTAAAATCGATTCTGGTGTGCTATAGTTACTACGATTAGCTAAATAAAAGCCTTGATAGTCTTCAGGATTTTCTTTCGCTGAAGTAGATGGTTTTACTTCCAGTGCCTCACCAGGGAAGAAACGATCCATAAAGGCCGAGAACAGTGCAGTATGCGCTACCCCCGCATTATCACCACTATAAACCACATAAATTCCAACTTGTTCCTCAGGCAAGAGATAAAAACCTGAATGCTGTAGCACTAAATTACCACCATGATAAAGAACTTTCCGTCCATTAACCTCGTTTACCGCATAACCATGAGCCATACCAGGAACAAGTTGATGCGGGCGGAAAACTTCCGATTGCATTAAGGACGCAGTTTCTTCACTAAGGATAGTAGCATTAGATTGCCCCAATTGCAATTGATTGATCATAAACTTCGCCATATCAACTACGGAACTACTGATACTCCCCGCAGGATATAACTGGATATATTCAAACGCATGAGGCTTGAAAGTGCCATTGACGAACGCATATCCTTTTGCCAATTGTGATTGCAAACTTGCAGGAACAGGTTGACGAAAAGTTGTGTTCTCCATCTCTAGTGGAGCCAAAATGTTTTCCTCAACATAGGTATTAAAATCCTGTCCAGAAACTCTCTCCACTATGTAAGCAGCTAAACCAGTTGCATAATTGGAGTAACTCATCCTTTCTCCTGGTTCACTAAATCTAGCTGGAATATTTTCTTTTAAATATTTACCTAAAGGTTGAATTTCTTCTGGTTCCAACACAAATAGCCCGATCACTTTATCCTCGAATCCTGCGGTATGAGTCATCAGATGCATTAATGTAATCGGCGAGCCAGGAATCTCAAAATCGAGGTAGTAGTTGATGTCAGTATTAAGATCAAGTAAACCTTGCTCATATAATTGCATTATTGCAGTCCAAACAAACAACTTAGAATTGGAACCACCGCGAAACAGTGTCTCAGCTGGATCTACCAGGATCTTTTTTTCATAATCAGCATATCCATATCCTTTCGCAAAAATAATCTCTCCATTGTGCACTACTGCCACTGCAGCACTAGCTATCGGCTCCCTAAGTTGTACCTCAAGGATTCCGTCAAAAAAGGCTTCTAATTCCTCAAGGTTTTCTAAACTCTGAGCCGAACTTGGAGCGATATTTGCTAATACTACTCCTAACATGAAAATCAGCGCCAAAATCATGGATTTTCTTTTCTTCATATGTTGTCACTCCCATTGTTCCAAATTCGTGTTTGCTCTTGCTTTTCCTCTAAACATATCCTCCATGCTAAAAAATATAAGGCCAGGAGTAGATCCTGGCCTTAGAAATATACTAGCTTAATTCGCAACAGGAATCCTCGACACTTTCACATCATCATACTGTCCACTGAAGAAAGTGGTGCCAGCAAAGTCTCTACCTAGATAGTTTGCTTTGGTACGTAGTGATTGAGGATTGCTCGCTAAATCGGTGATGGTTCCAACTACCTCGCCATCGACCTTGAGAGTAGCTTGACCATCCTTGATTTCAAGAACGATGGTCACCCATTGGTTAACTGGCAATGCTTTGGTACCAACGATTTTTTGAGTTGCTCCTTCTGTAGTAATTGCATACTCGAGCTTACCATCAGCATTGCTTGGGGTGAGATACATGCCTTGGTTTTCATCTCGACTAAAGTCAAAAATTCTTTGTCCGTGGTCACCGCCAAACCATTTGACAGTTAGCTCGATTTCTACATCAGCAAACTCAGTGATATCCTTGCCTAGTAGTACATATTGGTCGGCACCATTAAGTTCTAACACGGTACGCGAACCATCAGTAGTGAATTTTGGTGTACCACGTAGTAATCCGTCATTACGATATACAGTATCGAAAAGCACAGCTTCATTTGGTCTAGCAAAGTCCCAATGAGCATAGACAAAGTTTGCACTACCGCGTGAATCTTCTTCATCTTCGGTTAAGTCAACATAGATTCCTGTGGTAATTGGCTCAGTTGTCCATGGCGAAAAGGCAGAGTTAAAGCCAATGATAGTATCACCACTAATAGTAGCTCTCGAAGTTGAAAAACTGGTTTGGACGTATCCTCTTCCTTTTAAAGTAGCGTTTCCATTTACATAACCGCTTCCTTCAACATAAATACCATCAAGCACACGAGCTGAATCAGAAATCGTTACTTGTCCTCTAACTAACGCATCACGAACGAGCGCATTGCCTTCTATTCTCGCACTATCACGAACAACAGCGTTACCAGCTATAATGGCGTTGTCTCTAACTCTTGCGGCATCCATTACTACAGCATAATCCTCAACGCGAGCATTTCCGGAAACACGAGCAGAACCAAAGACTACTGCGTTTTCACCAACATATACAGTGTCTTCTACTCTTGCAGTACGAGCAACAAATCCACCGCCGTTTGGATGAGCTTGACCCATGATTCCAAACAGATGGCTAACATTTAAGTAGTCAGGTAGATGTCTGATTGGTGTAGCTCCTGTTACCTTAACTTCATAAGGATAGAGCATTATATTATGGAAATCTTCGTCAATATTGATAGGACGATAAACCGAGGGTGTTGCTGCGATCGCAAGATAAATTTCTTTATCTTCAGGAGCTAACTCAAATCGATTTACTCCTTCATTCCACATCGTGCTATAACGTGACCAACCGCGATTATCGACCGCAACGATTGTTACACGCCAATCTGCTCCTTCTTCAACCTTGATTCCTTGGAAATCAACCTCGATCGCGGTTGCCCCTTCTTCAGGAACCAATTGAACGATATTATAACCATATTGTTGGGGAGCTAGAGCATAAGGAGACATGTACCAACCTGGTTTATCAGGGACTTCTTCGAGTACCACTCTATTAAAGCGGTTTGGAGTGGCTGTGTTCTTGTACACATAATTAAACACATAGTCCCAAGCCACATTGCGAGCAGCCATTTCGCCAATAACATCGCCAAAGCCTTTTTCAGGATGAGTAAAGATTCCATGTTCATATCCTAAACGCATTAAAGTTTGGATTGGATCCTCTAGTCCAGTACCCTGTAAGCGTCTTACGTCGGTTGGATTTTCACGCAGACTCTCAATCCAAATTAAATTTGGATACAATGGACCTAATTGCGGATTTTCCGTAATCGTTTGGATAAATGGCCATGCACCGCCGTTTAAGCGTGGCGAGGTTAAGTAGTGATTTGGTCGTTCATTGTATGTTGTGATTTCTGGAATCACGTCTGGACGGAATTGATGAGCGAACCAATTCGCGTGGGTACTCCAGTACCAATCAGAGTTGTTATCTCTAAACCCACCCGAGTAGTATTGGAAGACATTAGCAATTAACTGAACAGGTACCATACTACTTTGGAGCATGTTCTCTGGACTGATCCAAATTTGACTTCCCGCTTCATTATCAGCATCTCCAATTCCCGTACCTAGCAAAGTTACATCGATCTTGATCTTTTCCCCTTCATCACTATATGGTGCAGGGAATCCGAGTTCATGAGTAGCGAAATCAAAAATGGTATCGAAATACTCCAGGTTCATTTCCCTGAATTCTTCTTCAAACCACCGATATCCCGAAAGTCTTGAATATTTACCCGAGAGGAAACGGAAATACTTGCTGGTGTCAACCATAAGTTCCTCTGTTTTAGGCTCGTAATCGCGGGGATCATCCATAAAAGGAGTCCCTACCTCAAACACTCCCGTCGCTGGTGGAAGTTCGGGTGCAATGTACTCCCCAATATCAAAGCGACCCATTTCTCTGCGTTTTTGAAGTTCTTCATGGGCGTAAAAGGCTTCGGTTTGATCATAACCACTGAAAAGATCCATTGGTAAAGCCCTTTTGGTTCCATCTGGCAACATAAATACAATATAAAGGGTAGTATTATCGGTATCAAGCCCTGCCAGACCCACGAAAGCAGCTTCAAACTCACGATCATATCCAGCTACGTCGCGGTTTAACATCCATGTCCTATATTCGAAGTTTGGCTCATGATCAGCCCCCGTATAATACGGTACTTCGAACATTTCCGCACTTGCTAGAAGCGGTGTTGCTACTAGTATCACAATTAGCGCGAACAACCCAAGCTTCAAATTCTTCATTTGATACCCTCCCTTGGTTTTATTATTGTATTAATTCTACAAATAGGTAATTAGACCTTCTTTTGCCATTTGTTTTTATTGATAAAAAATGAGTCAAAACCACCAGTTAGCTAGGGTTTTGACTCAGGTTCACCTCTTAGTTCGCCGGAATTCGAGTTACTTTGAAATCATCGAATTGACCGTTAAAGTAAGTCCTACCATCGAAACTACGTCCCAGGTAATTAGCCTTTGTTCTTAACGAAACTGGAGTATTTTCGAGGTTTTTGATAGTACCAATTAGAGCATTGTCAATCTTGAGAGTTGCTTCACCGTTCTTGATTGTAAGTTCAATCTTCACCCATTGATCAACTGGTAGAGCAGTGGAGCTAACAATACTTTGGGCAACCCCTTCGGAAAGAACCACGAACTCTAACTTGCCGTCAGCGTTGCTTGGAGTTAAGTACATTCCGTTCGTTTCATCTCGACTAAAGTCAAAGATCCGTTGATTGCTTTCCCCACCAAACCATTTAACAGTCATTTCATAAGTCACTTGATCAAATTCAGCGATATCTTTACCAAGGAGTACATATTGATTAACTCCGTTTAACTCAAGCACTTTTCGATTACCATCAACCTTATACTCTG
This sequence comes from Bacillota bacterium, assembly GCA_012728115.1. Lineage (GTDB taxonomy): Bacteria > Bacillota > Limnochordia > Darwinibacteriales > JAAYFS01 > JAAYFS01. Next base: position 40,457 of record JAAYFS010000034.1, read on the forward strand.
GTGCTCCACGCAAGATACCATCGTTATAGTAAAGGGTATCTTTCACTAATGCATAGTTTGGTTCATCGAAAGTGTAGTTTGCATAGACGTAATTGGTACGTCCTCTTGCACTACCTGCACGTTCGGCTAGATCGTAGAAGATTCCATCGGTTACTGGATTGCTGGTCCATGCTTTCCACTCAGAGTTGATTCCAACGATGGTTGCTCCACCGATCGTACCCCGAACGTTGTCGACAGTTGTGTTAACAGAGCCACGACCTTTAAGGGTTGCGTTACCTGTAATAAAGCCGCTACCTTCGACAAGCATTCCATCTAGGATACGTGCAGACTCGTTGACAGTTACCTGTCCACGAACGAGAGCATCCCTTACTACCGCATTGCCTTCAACTCTCACACTATCTCTAACTACAGCATTTCCAGCAATAATCGCATTACCACCGACTCTAGCAAAATCCATTACCACAGCATAGTCTTCAATTCGAGCATTACCAGTTATTCTAGCTGCACCAAAGACCACAGCATTTGGTCCAACATATACTGTTTCATCAACTTTAGCTGAGCGAGAAACGAATCCACCACCATTTGGATGTGGATCTCCCATTAAGCCGAAGAGATGACCAACAGTTAAATGATCTGGATGATAAGTAGCTGGTGTCGCACCACTAAACTTCACTTCATAAGGATATTTCACGATACTTCTAAATCCTTGGTTAACTACTACTTGACGATAAATAGATGGTGTTGCAGCAACAGTTAAGTAAAACTCTTTATCGCCTTCTTGGATTTCCATGGAACAAATTCCATTATTCCACATTCTGCTATAGCGTGGCCAACCATCCTTATCAACTACGACGATGGTTGCTCGCCAATCAGCACCTTCCTCAACCAGCAACCCTTGGAAGTTAACCTCAATCTTGGTTGCACCTGGTTCAGGAATAAGCTCGATTACGTTATAACCGTATTGTTGCGGTGCTAAAGCATAAGGTACCATGTACCAACCAGGTTTATCAGGCGCTTCGTGTAAAACTGTCCGATTGAATCTATTTGGCTGCGCAACATCCTTGTATGTATGGTTGAAAGTGTAGTCCCATGTTACGTTTCTAGCAGCCATCTCACCTATAATATCACCGAACCCTGTTTCAGGATGATTAAATACCCCTTCTTCATAACCAATCCGCATCAAAGCTTGAAAAGCATCCTCCATTGCGGCTCCATGACGTCTCCGTGGGAGATGTGAGTTATGACGCTCGGATTCATACCAAATCCGGTTTGGATAGGATGGACCTAGCTTTGGATTCTCAGCAATATATTGAATAAATGGCCAAGAACCGTAGTTCATCCGAGTTGATGACAAGTGGTGGTTGATTCGATCATTATATACTTCTAATGCTGGAGCTGAATCTGGTCTAAATTGGTGAGCAAACCAGTTAGCATGGGTTTCCCAATACCAACCAGTGTTATTACCTTTAAAACCACCTGAATACTCTTGTAAAACGTGAGCAAATTCATGTGGAACTACCGTCGAACCCTCGTGCATCGCTTCGGGATTAATCCAGATCTGAGTACTACCAAAAGCCCAACCTTCACCAATACCTGTACCAGTTACAGTTACATCAATCTTTCGATTGGTTGTCTCATCGCTATATGGAGCTGGGAAACCTAGTTCATGAATTCCAAAATCAAAGACGACATCAAAATAGTCACGATTCATTTCTCTAAAACTTTCGTCAAACCAGCGATTACCTGATAATCTTGTATGTTTTCCAGAGACAAAACGGAAGTATTTGCTGTAATCGACAAAGATTTCGCCTGCCTTTGGTGTATAGGTCCAAGGATCGCCCATGAATGGAGCACCCAGTTCAAAATTCTCTGGAACTTTACCTTCACGTGGCGCAGTGTACTCACCTACATCATTAGCTTCTCTTAAAGCGGCCCGTTCTTTTTGGAGCTCTCTATGAATTGCTAAAGCATACTCTTGATCCTCATCACTGAAGCTAGATAATGGTAGGGCACGTTTACGCCCATCTTCAAGAATAAACGTTAGCATTAATTGTGATGAAGAAGAATCAAATCCAGCAACCCCAACGAATGAGGCTTCAAATCTGCGGCCATAGCCAGGAACACTACGACGTAAAGTCCACTCCCGTGGCTCGTAATTAGATTCAAAAATAAAGCCAGTATAAAACGGTACTTCGAAGCGATTTTCTGCTTCGTTAGTTTCCGTAGTTTCCGCCATTACTACGCCAGTAAAAATTAAAAGCGTTAGCAAGACTATGAGCGGAAACACTCGCATAAAATGTCTTTTCACGATTTAACCTCCCTTATAATTTCCCAATCTTTTTCTTTCCTTAATACTTCTAGCAAGTTCTTAACAACCCTTCCGTATTATTACAAATTTAATAATTAGTTGACCACCCTGGTCAACTAATGCTAAAATACTTATAGAAACATAGTTTCATGGGGGTGATCCTTTGGAGGATGACAAGCGTACAAAAATAATCAACGCTGCTTTGGAGGAGTTTGCAGAAAACGGTTTCCAAAGAGGTTCAACCAATCAAATTGCCAAAAAAGCTGGAATCGCCAAGGGAATGCTCTTTTACTACTTCAACACCAAACAAGAGTTATATAACTTCCTGGTCGGTTATTGTCTCGACTATGTTCGAGAAAACTACCTAAATAAACTTGATTTTAGTGAAACAGATTTCATCAAACGCATGAACCATACATCCCTTACTAAAATGCAAGCCTACTTACAATATCCGCAGATCTTTAATTTCCTAGCAAGCATCGTGCTTAATCAAGATGAACAATATCTTCCCGATGATTTATTACAAGAGCTGAATACAATGTACCAAGTAGGTACGGAAAACCTTTATAAAAACATTGATACCACCTTATTTCGCTCCGATCTGCCAACCGAGTACGTATCCAAATTACTACTTTGGTCAATTGAAGGTTATCAAAAGGAACTAATCGCAAAGCTTAAGGGTAAGAACCTTGGACAACTTGACTTCACCCCCTACTGGGATGAATACGCTGAGTTCCTTGAACTCTTACGAAAAATTTTCTATCAGAACGGAGGTATGAAATAATGACAGTTTTGCGAGTGGAAAATGTAACGAAAAGGTTTGGAAATTTCGTTGCCCTAGACAAAATCAATTTGGAAGTAAAAAAAGGCGAGGTTTATGGCTTTATTGGGCCGAATGGTGCTGGAAAAACCACTACTATTAGAATTCTTCTCGGTATCCTGAAAGCAACCGAAGGGCGAGCAGAGATTTTTGGACTAGATGCTTGGAATGAGGCGGTTAAGATCCACCAAAACATTGCTTATGTCCCAGGTGACGTTAATCTCTGGCCAAATCTCACTGGTGGCGAAGTTATCGATCTTTTTGTTAGCTTACGGGGGAATGTGGTAAAAAACCGTCGTGATGAATTGATCGACCGTTTTGATCTTGATCCAACCAAAAAATGCGGAACATATTCCAAAGGTAATCGCCAAAAAGTAGCTTTAATCGCTGCTTTTGCCCAAAACGCAGATCTATATATTCTCGATGAACCAACTTCAGGCCTTGATCCCTTAATGGAAAGAGTGTTTCAAGAATGTATTCGCGAGGTGAAGGATGAAGGCAAAAGTGTACTTTTATCAAGCCATATTCTTTCCGAAGTTGAGAAATTATGTGATAAAGTGAGTATCATTCGCCAAGGAAAGATTATTGAGTCAGGAACTATAAAAGAACTTAGACACTTAACACGGACTAATGTAAAAGTAGTTACTAAACAGCCTCTTTCCCTCACCGATATCAAAGGGGTATATGATATTCAAGCAGTTGAGGATGAAATCTCATTCCAAGTAGATAACGAAAGATTAGGTGAAGTTATCAAATACATCAGCGAGTATGAAATACTAGCTCTGGAGAGCAAACCGCCGACTCTCGAAGATCTCTTTATGCATCACTATCAAGAGCGAGGTGATGATTAATGTTTGATCATCTTCAACAAACAGGAGCTTTAACTTGCTTCATCTGGAAAAGAGATAAGGTAAGACTCCTGATCTGGGTTTTGGGTATCTCGCTAGGAACCATAGTCCTAGGAGCAGTGTATCCAGGTTTGTTCTCAACTATAGAAGAACAACTGATAATGGCTGAAACAATGGAGAATCCTGCGATGATCGCCATGTTTGGTCCTGTCTATGGAAATCACCTTGGAGCAATTTTTGCAAATCAACTGCTATTATTCACCGCGCTAATTGTTGCGATCATGAGTGTATTACTCGTCACTCGCTATACCAGGCAAGACGAAGAAGCTGGACGAATCGAAATGATTCGCTCCTTACCTGTAGGGAAACTTGCAAATCTATGTTCCACCCTTATTATCCTAACAATCGCTCATATCCTAATTGGTCTAATCACTAGTATTGGTCTGACCGCCCTCCGGATCGAAACAATGGATCTTACAGGTTCATTACTCTACGGTGCAGTCTTAAGTATAACTGGTATCTTTTTTGCAGCTAGCACAGCCTTCTTTGCTCAACGAGCAGAAACCTCACGGGGAACTCTAGGCTATTCGTTCGCTTTTTTAGGACTTGTCTACCTTGTTCGGGCAGCTGGAGATAACGGAACCGAGATTCTCTCACTTATTTCACCACTCGGATTACTACTCCGAACTAAAGTTTATGTAAATAACCACTGGTGGCCGATTCTTGTTACCTTGCTTCTGTCGGTTATAGTAGCCTATTTCGCCCTAATGTTAAATTCAATCAGGGATCTCGAAGCTGGTTTTATTCCCGCTCGACCAGGACGAAAACATGCTTCAAGATTCTTACAAAGTCCACTAGGTCTCGCTCTCCGACTCGAAAAAACAACTATAATCGGATGGGCTATCGGGATGTTTATCCTCGGAGCATCATATGGTTCGATCTTTGGGGATGTAGAAAAATTCTTTGAAACAAGCGATCTATATCAGCAGATGCTGCCCGCCATCCCAGGGTATTCGTTAAATGAGCAATTCGTAGCGATGCTACTTCTGATCACAGCAATCATTGCGGCTATCCCTGTTCTTTTAACTATTCTCAAACTTGGCGCAGAGGAAAATGCTAATCGCACCGAGCACCTCTTAGCTCGTTCCGTATCCAGAACAAAATTAATCGCTAGTTACCTAAGCGTAGCTTTCATAAGTTCCATCCTAATGCAAATCCTTGGTGTTCTAGGCCTCTGGTCCGCTTCAGCAGCAGTGATGGAAGAACCATTTAAACTTGGAAGATTAATTATCGGGGCACTAGCCTAACTACCACCGCTCTGGGTGTTTATAGGTTTATCCGCACTATTAATAGCCATCGCCCCTCGATATACCAGCCTGGTCTGGCTTTATCTAGGATACTCCTTCTTCACCCTTTGGATCGGTAATTTACTTAAATTACCTGAATGGGTAAACAAGTTAACTCCCTTTGGCCATATTCCTAAAGTCCCATTGGAAAAGGTAAGTGCTTTAACACTAATCATTCTCACTGGTATCGCAGTTGTGTTAACCTTCGTTGGGGTTAGAGGATATAATGAGCGGGACATTTATGGATAAGATTAAGTTAGCACTCTTTTTGAAAAATCTTTAAGAAAATACCAAGGCTGTTGCGAAATGAACTTAAGTTAATTCATTTTGCAACAGCCTTTTTTCGCTACTTTGATCCTACTGTTTCTGCTTTACCTGCTGCAAGTAGATTTTTTGCTGCCCATGGCGGCAGATAATTAGATAGACTCCCACCAAATGTCGAGAACGCTCTAGGAGAATTCAAAAATGCTCTCTTAGGGCTCCTTACCACAGGACAAAAAAGAAATGCTTCGGAAAAGGAAGAAGCAATCGCTTTTGCGGAAAGTCAACTGGACGAAGCGGCAGCTGCATCCAGTTATGTTCTTCGTCCCTAATTTTTATTTTTTATACCTATTCCCAGTATTCGCATAGATAAGAAATCCAAATGTCAGAACAGTAAAGATTCCCCAGCTAATGCCTACCAGAAACCATCGGTCGAAAAATTCACCTATCGAAGCTAAAACCAAGACCGCTGCCAAGGTATAAAGAAAGTTTCCAACACCTTTGCAAAGTGCTTCTTCATCATATTTATCTTTTTCTGCTTTTGAAGACGTGTTATACCCTGCTATTAACCAACTCCAGCGTTTTACCTTTACTAAATAGCCAAAAATCAACATTAATATTGCCGAACCCAGATGAATCATTTGATTTCCCTCCTAGGGTATCAATCTAATTTAATAGGCCACATCGCATGGCATATCTTTGCCACTCCAGATCTTCTTGCTAGTCCAGTCTTCGTCTGCAGCACTCCAAAACTCTGAATTCGCTGGTAACCCAAGAGGAAGTAGCCCCGTAGCACATAGATATGTACAGCCAGTACTCATATATATCTCTCCGATTCCAGGTTGGTGACCCGCTAGAC
>JAAYFS010000035.1 GCA_012728115.1 Bacillota bacterium
ATAATTATTATAGCCGAAGATAAATGCGAAAGTTACTTTTGTGAGGTAAAATGAGAAAAAAATAAGCCTAACCAGAAAGGATAGGCTTAAATAACTATAGTGGTGCCGAGGGAGGGACTCGCACCCTCACGGGCTTTTGGCCCAACGGATTTTAAGTCCGTAGCGTCTACCAGTTACGCCACCCCGGCAGTTGAATCACAATCGTTATTATAGTATATAATAACTCAAGCGTCAAGTACTTTTAAATCGTTTTTTCTAGGAGAACACCTAAAAGCAAATCTCCATCGCTAACGGTTAATTCATGACAATTAAATAAATCCATCATAATTATCAAGATCCCTAAGCCAGCAACAATTACATCCTCCCGACCCCTTTGTAGACCTGGGATGTTCAACCTCTCTTCTAGTGACATGGCAGCTAGTTGATGATAAAGAAGTTGCAGATTTTCATCTCGCAAAACAACGCCTGTTACTTGCTCTGCGCTGTAATTGAACATTCGTTGTTCCATTGCTGCGGCAGTGGTTATGGTACCTCCCACCCCAATCAACTCTATCGATTGATCAAAACCCTTGACCAGTTTTCTTAGTTCGGTTCGAGCAGCTTTTTCGAAATTCAGTAATTCCTCCTTCTTTATCGGGTTCGATGATATATATCTTTCTGTCATCCTAACCGCCCCGACTTGCACACTGTTAATAGCGGCAATCGCTCCAGAGGAATCACCAAACATTAATTCTGTGCTTCCGCCACCGATATCGAGAACACCGAGGAGTCCAATATTCTTTCCTTTGGGGTACAAAGTCTCTACTGCACCTTTAAAGGACAACCTAGCTTCTTCTTCACCAGTGAGAACTCGGACCGTTAATCCAGTGCGCTCTTTAATCAGTGAGATAAACTCTTTCCTATTAATCGCGTCTCTAACTGCACTAGTCGCGATTACGTGCACCTGCTCAGGATTCTCTTGTTCTAAAATTTGGGCAAAGTTTTCTATCGCCCTAACTGTCTTAGACATTGCATCTGGGGATAATTTGCCTGAGTTATCTACTCCTTGACCCAAACGAGTAATGGTAAGTTCTCTCCTTATTGCTTTAAAAGAGCCGTCCTTCCAATCCCCAATCAAGAGTCGTACAGAATTTGTACCAATATCGATCGCGGCTTTCATCATTCCAGCTCCTTTGCACAGTTTGCGGAATCACAATTCATTTCCCCATTCAATAAATCGTAAACCCTTTGTCCGATAACATTATCTTTTCGGATTAAGTAATCTGCTAAATGAGTGTGCAAACACTTTATCCCTTCGTTACCTCTAATTCCTCCGACTCCCGTTTCCTCCAATACTTTGTAAAGGGCAGGATAAACATCCTTTAGTTTTCCTTGAACCTTAGTCGGTACTAGTCCCAATCTCACTTGAGCATAACCTTTATGGACTCGCTCCATTTCCTCGGCAAGTTCAGGTGAATTCTCTAATTCCTCTTGGTATTCCCCGATTAATCCCGTACTCTCTAATCTGCTTACTTCAGTCTTCAGATACGGACAGGTCAACCAAAATAGTGTTGGAAATACATTTACTTCCTCTTCTTCGACCCGCACGGGACGATTAACTATGACTTGAGGATAACCATACTTACACCTACAAGCTATCCCTAAAACCCCTTTAGGAGCTTTTCCCATTTGCGTACATAGGATTTTAGAATCTTGCTCAGTGACTTCATCCCAGGCAAGTTTCTTTCGAGTGGAAGACTTCATTGAACTATGACATCCTTCCTCCAATTAGTGAAAAAACATCCCCGAAGGGATGTATTATATAACAGCTTATCTAAGCTTAAAAAACATTCGTTACCTTGAGCCTCTGCCACCCCGCTTTGAATCCTGGTTTTTCTTAAGTGCTTGAAGACGTTCATCACTATCCTTCATAAAGCGAGACAACCGGTCTTCAAAATCTTCGAGAGGATTTCTTCGTTTACCCCGCATAAACCGTTCTTGCCGTCCATTATTCTGAACTTTAGACCCAGAATCTGATTTTGGGTTGGCTTGCTTAATCGATAGCCCGATTTTGCCATCGCTGACATTTATGACTTTAACCTTTACAGTATCATCCTGCTTAAGGTAATCATTAATGTCTTTCACATAGGCATCCGCAACTTCTGAAATATGCACTAACCCTGTCTGTCCATTTGCAAGTTCAACAAATGCTCCAAAATTGGTAATACCAGTTACTTTCCCCTCGACAACGCTGCCGACATCAATAGACATACGTAAATAAATTCCTCCTCAAAAATGTTTGCCGTGGCAGGATACTCGGCTAATGTATATTATACCTTAAGGGGATTTTTGTGTCAATCAGGTTAGACTCTTACCTCTCGCACTTAAATACCCTATTCATCAAGTGGTTGCGACATAACAAATAGGGTTTCACCTGGTTTAACCAATCCTAATTCTTCTCGGGCAATTTTCTCGACGTATTCGGGAGAATTGTACTTCTCGATCTCACGTTCCAGTTCAGCATTACGCATTCGGATCGCATCAATTTCCATCTTAATATCCGCTATTTCTAACTTCAAACGATAATTCGTAACCATTCCTTTTCCAAAGCAGAACAACAACCATAATGCTAGGATTAAACCAAGAAACTGCAAGACATTTAAGCGCTTTTTTCTTCTCCTGCGAACAGCCATCAGAATCCCTCCTAACACCCGTTTCGGCGCTAGGTTCCGATTTCCTGCTACCTACGACGAAATGCTAAGAAAGTTGTTCGCCAACGAAGAGGAGGAAGAATTTTTATCTTTCGTCGGCTTCTCAACGGTTTCCATCCTTTGAAACTACCTTGAATTACTATTCCTAAATCTTGGATCAGTCTCAATGGGAGAGCGATTATTCTTAACAGCAAATTACAGATAAAACCGAGTAAGCGTGCAACACTCTCGCAAACCCACATCACCATACTGATAATGGGGCGACTAAGAGCTAAGAAATAAAAGACTAACCCCAAACTTATCCCCAAAAACACATAAAAGCGAAGTTCTCCCCAATTAGCTAATAGTATGTATATGATCGTTAAGGGAGAAATCACAAGCCAAAATATTAAGTCCATAATCGCTGTCGAGATAATCCCTGGTCTTAATACCTTTCTAATCAATCGATAAAAGTCAAAGATAATGCCAATTGACAACCCAGCTAGAATAGTAATCGCAAACGCATACAATTGAAAAGTAAGATCTTCCATCAGAGCCCCTCCTTAAGAGTCTTACCATACTATTGTATGCGTTTAGCAAGTACATAGTGCTATCATTTCAAGAGTTTAGCTAGAATACCTTTGGTGCGTTTCCCCATAGAATCTCCAGTATACTCCAAAACTTTGACAAATCCACGAACAAGAAGGTTTGAGCTTTCCAAGTTAAGTTCCTGAATGTGTAATTCCTCACCACGGACAATTAAAATCCCCTGTTCTGTCTCTAGCACAATTTCTCGATCATCAAAACTTTCCACATTGGTTACTCCATCTATTGTCAACCTCTCCCGTTCAACCAATGTGATTTGATGTTTCTTTTGAGTTGGAATTCTCTGGGTGAAATTTCGTTTTTCCTCCATAGTCTGACCCCCTTTTGTACAATCATATGCACAAAAGAGGGCAGTTAGAATTATTGATACAATTTCTTTATCTCAACTTCGTTAAAAAAGCTAGTCACGATTTCTTCGGGATTCTTTCCGTCTTTCGCCATTTTGAAAGCGTCCCACTGACTCAGCCCAACTCCATGCCCATAACCTGTACCTTCAATCTTTAACACCCCATCGCCATATTCAAATACATTAACTAGGGTGGATTTCATTCTCGTAGAATCGACAGCTAAACGAAACTCTGGCCCAGATATCGTTTCCACTTGTCCATCTGCGGTTTCAATCTCAATTTTAGTAACCCTCTTTGTCGGTCCTGTATCTGCGATCCGAATGTCGGCTATTGAATTTAGATTTAGTCCTGCCTTTCTTAATAGCGTCAACAATTCGCCTTCGGTATACTCAGTCATCCAATTGGTTACATCTTCTGGTGCATATTCATTATCTGGAAGATCAACACTTTTTATATATGGCGGTTCCTCTTCTTGATAATCCAATCCTTCCTTAGCTGAAGCGGTGATACCACCAGAATACGCATGAAACCATCCCTTTACCAGCCGTCCGTCATGCGTCATAACCTCCCCTCTCGTCATCTCAACACCCTGTTTAATTTCAGGAGTAATGGCATCTGGGTTGTAAGCCTGCACCTCTTCAATATTCGTAGAAACGTCCGTACCATACTTTTCCTGAAGCCCACCTTCAGCAATGAAAGCCAGGGTAAAACTGCGAGCCAAAATTGCCTGTGCTGCATAAGCTTCAGTTGGCCAGTCTGGAAACATCTCGCCAGCCACAACTCCCTGAATGTATTCCTCAAGACCAAGTGTAAGCGTCTCACCTGTATCACTGACATAAACAGATACTTGCGGCTCCTCATCTAATTCCCGCGCAATGTCGTCATCGTCACCAGACCAGCTTACCATCAATGATATCGCCGCGATTAAGATCAGCACTACGCCTAGTAGAATCCCATGTTGCCGTGTAATTTTCATCGCAATTCCTCCTAAAAACTGAAAATTTCCTATCTTGATCGTTATTCTTACCGAAAAATTGCAAAAAAGTAGTTTAAATCGTTATTTTTTTGGGGAAATTATTACCATGATAGCAGGATAAAGCCCATTACAGCGAGAATATACAGTTTGTAACTTCGACCAAACTTATGAGGAGGTTGACTTGTGAACAAAACAGATCTTATCAACAAGGTAGCTCAAAAATCTGGGCTAACAAAAAAGGCGGCTACTGAAGCAGTTGACGCAGTATTTAGCTCGATATCAGAAGCTTTAGCTAGTAACGACAAAGTTACTATCGTAGGCTTTGGTACATTTGAAGTTCGTGATCGGGCTGAGCGTAAAGGAATTAATCCTTCAACAAAAGAAGAGATCGTAATTCCTGCTACCAGGGTTCCTGCTTTTAGGCCTGGTAAAACTTTAAAAGAAAGTGTTGCCAAGTAGACTTGTTGTCGAAATAGTCAAAAGAGCCTGCTTAGCGGGCTCTTTTGTCTATCAATCTTAATCGGAAATGAGGGAACGAATTGGCTAGTCTAAACAAATTAATCGAGATTATGCGAGAGCTTCGATCTGAACATGGATGTCCGTGGGATCGCGAACAAACGCATCAATCTTTAAAAAAATACTTGATCGAAGAAACCTACGAAGTACTCGAAGCTATCGATGAAGGGGACCCTTCCGCTATTTGCGAAGAACTCGGTGACGTCTTATTACAAATTGTCTTTCATGCCCAAATAGCTGACGAAAACAAGCATTTCAATATGGAGGATGTAATTACAGGTATCTGTAATAAGTTGGTTAGACGTCATCCCCATGTTTTTGCTGATGTTAAAGTTGAGAATGCTGAAGAAGTGGCTAGAAACTGGGAGGCGATTAAGCAAGATGAACGAAGCAATGTTGAATTCACTTCCATCCTAGACGGGATTCCTAAATCACTACCTGCTTTGAGTAAAGCAGAAAAAGTTCAATTAAAAGCCGCAAAATACGGTTTTGATTGGGATCGATTAGAGGATGTGTTAACTAAACTTGACGAGGAATTGACGGAGTTAAAAGCCGCCCTAAAAGATAACGAGCGTATCGAGGAAGAGTTTGGCGATTTACTTTTCTCACTTGTAAACATTTCCCGATTTATCTCTATCGATGCGGAATCTGCACTTCAGCGTGCAACTAACAAGTTTATTAAGCGATTTCAATATATAGAAAAGGAGGCCGCAAAAAGAGGTCAATCTCTAGAATCAATGACTCTTAACGAGATGGACAAGCTTTGGGAAATGGCTAAGAAATTCTGAGAAATCATCCTAAGCGATCCTAATTGAAATTATTCCTTAATAAATTTCCATTCAACAAGAAAGTCTGCGAGCTTTCGGCCGATCCTTGGTAGCATTTCAATATCATGGCGGGAGATCACGCCACCAATCATTAAAACTAAAAAATACAACGGCACTCCTAGAAATATCGCTCCTAAGGTGGCAATTGGTTGAGAAGCAGTAAAAAGAACTAGATTGTCATAAAGAAAGTATGCCGAAAACCCCATTATTAATGCTGCAAACACTGGCTTTATCACCGTTTCCTTAAATGAAATCGATAGCTGTGATCTTTTCTTAACTGCACTAAAATTAAGTAGGGCGACCACTAACCAGCCAAAGGTTGAACCCCACGCTGCACCCAAGTAACCAATACTACTTATGCTAGTGAGGACTAGGTTAAGAATCAACTTAACTATCAATCCCATTGTTAAGTTTCGAACGGGAACTAAAACACTACCTAACCCGACGAGCACTCCATTGGATGCTTGGTTTAGCCCTAGAACTAAAGTACCGATTGCTAAGATTTTCAAAGGAGCACCAACTTCTGGATAATTAAATAGCATCGTGGAAATTGGCTCTGCGAGAATAAACAACCCAACAAAGGCTGGTATTCCAAAGAGGACCGCTAGACGAACTGCTTCCTCCGCTCTTCTTCTTATCAAAAGACGTGAGCCTAGCGCATGCGCTTCTGAGATCGCAGGAATCAAACTTGTCGATAACGCCACCGTAATAATATTAGGAAATTGCGAGACTGTAAGTGCCATACCTAAGTATCCAGCCATTGCTCTAATGTGTTCGGCTGAATACCCCAAGCTCTGTAGTCTCGTAGGAAGAACGAAGGTATCGAGCATCTGCATCACTGGCCATAATACTGTGGCAGTTAAAAGAGGAACTGCGAGTGCCAACATTTCCTTGAGGATACTGGGGTAATCCTCTTTTATTATCTCTCGTTTCTGTTCTTTTTCTAGAGACCTTTTATTCATAAAATAGAAACCCACTAGAATCATGACCCCAAGAATCTCTCCTATTACTCTTGCACTGGCGACACCTGCGGCTGCATATTCAATACCTTTTGGCATAAGCCAAAGCGCAAAAACTACACCACCAACAACCTTTATCAGCTGATCCACTATTTGAGAGAGCGCTGGCGGGGTCATATTTTGCATTCCTTGGAAAAAGCCACGGAAGGCCCCTCCAATCGCCAAAAAGAACGCTGCTGGCGCAAGAACCAGCAAAATTGGATATACTCCTGGATCTTTGGCAACTACTTCAGCAAGAAATCTTGCAGACACAATCATAAGCACTGTAGCTAAGAGTCCCGTCACTACCATGAACATTAGAGCAACCTTTAATACCCTAAACACCGCTTGATAAGATTTTGTTGCAGCCCTTTCGGAAACCATTTTGGAGACAGAGGTAGGTATACTAAAAATTGCGACTACAGCTGCAAAATAAAAGATAGGGTTTACAAGTTGAAGCAAACCCATTCCATCCGGCTTGATAATCCTTGGTAGCAACACCATGGAAACAACACCTAAGATCCTACTAATACCGCTTGCGATCGCTAAGATTAACGCCCCACGCAAAAAAGACCTCTTCGTCATACTCATCCCCTCTTTCCCGCTCCTAAATTCTATTCAGGACAGAGGATGGTTATAACTAACGAGGTCCCTTATCTTTACTAAATCATTGTTCCATTTGCTTTGCCAAAAATCCCGCAGCAGTTTCGGCGAGTTTTAGTTCTAGATCTCCCATCTTCACATTCGGATCATTGGTACACAGGATAACTGCACCGATCGGATCACCTTCAGCAATGATCGGGGATATTACTTCACTCTCAAATCCCCAAGTTTCTTCTTCGCCATCCGCCTCCTTTTTAGAGAGGAAGATACTTCTTCTAGATTCCATCGCCTTTTCGACAGCGCTTACAATTCGTTTATCTAACCACTGTTTTTTAGGTGCTCCTGCCACAGCTACAATTGCATCCCGATCAGATATCAGGGTAATATGTCCTGTGCTCTCGTACAGAGAGTCCGCATATTCCTGGGCAAAATCACCTAGTTCACCAATCGGAGAGTACTTCTTGAGAATCACTTCTCCCTCGCGATCGACGAAGATTTCTAAAGGATCCCCTTCACGTATACGTAAAGTTCGCCGTATTTCTTTTGGGATAACAACTCTTCCAAGGTCATCAATTCTTCGTACAATACCAGTGGCTTTCATGCTCTTTAACACCCCTCCTTTATCTAACGGGTTTCATTAACATACTACGGTTCATGCAATGATAGTATATATCTGAAATGTAAGTTTTATTCATTTTCCCCAGCTACCTTCCCAAATATCGCTAACAACCTCATAGAGAAAGTTAAGAGCACTTAAACCACTATGGTTTCTAACATTTAATTTGATTTGGACTGAACGACCATGTTGAAAAAAAACCTTTCCTTTGTATTTGCGAATTACGTTGGAAATAACCTGTTGGTCAAAACTTAATCCTTCAAGCATCTTGATAATAAAGAACTCTTTGAAATTTGTAATCGTAGCTACTCCAATTTTACGAGCTAAGACCTTGATTCGAGCAATGTTAACTAAATTTTGAACAGATTTTGGTAACAACCCGAATCGATCCAAAAAGATTTCTTCCACATCATCAGCTTCTTCAAGGCTTTGAATTGCCATGACGCGTTTGTATAGTTCGATTTTTTGAGTTGAATCAGGAACGTACTCATCGCTGATGTAGGCATCAACGTTCAAATCGATAACAGGCTCTGGTGGTTTTTGTTCGATTTCTCCTTTTAGCTCACGAACCGATTCTTCCAATAAGCGACAGTACAATTCAAAGCCAACGGAACTAATAAATCCGTGTTGTTCTGGTCCTAGTAGATTTCCAGCGCCACGGATCTCCAAATCGCGCATCGCAATTTTGATTCCCGATCCTAAATCAGTAAACTCCTTAATCGCTTGTAACCTTTTCTCGGCATCCTCCGAAAGGATCTTATCCTTTCGATAGGTGAAGTACGCATAAGCGATCCGATTCGTTCTACCAACCCGTCCACGTAATTGATATAGCTGTGCCAAACCAAGATAATCTGCATCATAGATTATTAAGGTATTCACGTTTGATATGTCCATACCTGTCTCAATGATGGTAGTACAGAGTAAAATATCAAACTCGCCTTGATAAAAATCAAGCATTACTTTTTCTAATTGTGTTTCATTCATTTGTCCGTGCGCAATCGCAATTCTCGCTTCTGGTACCAATTCACTTAGTTCCTGGTACATTTTTTCAATCGTTTGAACACGGTTATAAACAAAGTAAACTTGACCTTCCCTCGCTAACTCTCGCAAAATAGCTTGACGAATCAGCTGCTCATCATATTCCACAACATATGTTCTAATTGGGAACCTGTCCTCTGGGGGAGTTTCAATAATGCTCATGTCTCGAACCCCAACCATTGCCATATGTAAAGTACGAGGGATCGGGGTAGCAGACAGCGTGATTACATCCACGTTTTTGGCAATAACTTTAAGTTTTTCTTTTTGGGCAACACCAAAACGTTGTTCTTCATCAACGATCACTAAGCCGATATCTTTGAATCGAATATCATTCGATAATAGGCGATGCGTTCCAATTACAATGTCAACTGTTCCTTTTGCTAAGCCTTCAAGAACTTTAGTAATTTCGGATTGCGACTGAAATCTACTCAACACTCCTACATTAACTGGATAGTTTTCAAAGCGTTCGGTAAAGGTACGATGATGTTGCTGCGCTAAGATGGTAGTAGGAACAAGTACAGCGACTTGTTTTCCTTCCGATACAGCCTTAAAAGCTGCTCGAATTGCAACTTCTGTTTTTCCATAACCAACGTCGCCACATAGTAGCCTATCCATCGGGCGGGGTTTTTGCATATCCCTTTTAACTTCTTCAATTGCTCGTAATTGATCATCGGTTTCTTGGTATGGGAAGGCATCTTCAAACTCTCGTTGCCATACCGTATCCTCTGAATATGCATATCCATGAATCGCTTCCCGCTCGGCATAGAGTTTGAGCAAACCCTCTGCCATTTCTTTGACCGATTCCTTAACCCGCGACTTTACGCGTGTCCATTCACTGCCGCCTAAACGCGATAAGCGTGGTGCCTGTTCATCAAAGCCAACATATTTTTGCAAAAGATGAATCTGATCGGTAGGAACATATAATTTGTCTTCTTTTGCGTATTTTACCACTAAGTAGTCCTTATGAACTCCAGCAACCTCGAGAGTTTCAACGCCTAGATACTGTCCTATTCCATGGTTAATATGAACTACGTAATCTCCAATTTTCAATTCATCCTGACTAAGTTTGATTCCATCTTCAATTCTCGAAACACGATGCTTCGCTCTTTGCTTTCCGTAAATCTCTAAATCGGTTAATGTTATCAGTTTAAACGACGGGAATTCAAACCCTGTTTCTAGATTACCGACCACCACAACGCAATTTCCAGCTTTTATTTCAGTAGTTAATTCTACAACCAAGCTAGCGGTAATCTCTTCTTCTCCCAGATATTCCACTAACCGTTCAGCACGTTCTTTGGTGCCTACTACAAAAAGAAGTCGATTATAATCCTTGCGCCACTGTTTCACTTTTTTCACAAACCGCTCCACATTACCTTGGAAATGTTCTGGCGCGCGCGAATTAACTGGATACTCTACCAGATTTCCTGTAATACCCTGTGTTCTCTTACCCAATACCGAAAAATACATGATCGGATTATTTTTACGAGTATTTACGATCTGATGCCAGTCAAAATATAGTTTATTTATCACAGGCAAAGTCTTGCCTTGCTCTAGTGCAACAGTGATTGTCTCAGCGATATCTCGCAGATAGTTAATAGAATTCTCGCGTAATCTTGTTGGTTCGTCGAAAATAATTAGTGCGTCCTCCGAAAAATACTCCAAAATATTCGATATTTTTGAAAACATCGGTTTGTACTGTTCTATCCCATCAAAGAATCCACCTTGATCAATTTTTTCCAGATGGGTTGCGACCTTTTCCAATAGTTTATCTGCCGATTCAGGCTTCTTGAGATTATGAAGTTTGAGAGAATATTCCTGAGCCTGATCCCAAATCATGGTTTTAATGGCATCAAGATCTTTGTTCGTTATTATTGTTTCTCTGGCAGGATAAATCGTAACTTCGGAGATATTTTCGATAGTCAACTGAGTGTTTATATCGAAATGACGAATTGAATCTACTTCGTCATCAAATAATTCTATTCTCACAGGATGAGCTTCTGAAAAAGGATAAATGTCAATTATTCCACCTCGAACGCTAAATTGCCCAAACTTCTCAACCATGGCAGTTCGCTCATATCCCATAACAACAAGTTTTTCAGAAAAATTCTCAATATCGATCCTGCTATCATAGTCCATCGTTACCTTGTGTTTGTAAAACTCTTCTGGAGAGATTAAACCCTCCATTGCGGCTTGAACTGGAATAATCACTATACTACCTGGGTTTCTTGCATTAATTAACACTTCCAGCCGATTCATCCTTAAGTCTAAGGAAAAAGCTGCTTCTTCATAAGGCATCAGCTCTGGCGGATCGAAACAATATACTGGATACTCTTTTGTGAATGTTTGGATATCTTGAGCGATTCTACTAGCTTGTGCATGATTGTGTGTTATAACCACTGTAGTTCGACTTTTGCTAGCAAGTGCGGCGATATACAAGCTTTTTTGCGATCCAGTAAGGCCAGTTATTAATGGAGTGTTTTTGTTACTTAAGGCGGTATGGAGATTTCCAACTTCCTTTGACTGCCTCATTAGGTGTACAAGACCAGATAAAGACAAACTTATTCTCCTCCCGTTTTATGGCATGCCAAAATAGGCAGAAGTCGCTCTTATAAGGCTACTTCGCCACCATATTTGACGAAATATCTATGTTCTTTGATTATATGAATTCATTGCTCTTTCTATTCCAAACTGAATCCATGTTTCAATAGCTAGAACAGCTCGTTTAACAGTTTCCTGATAGACTTTTTGTTCACTTTCATTAATCTTAGCCAACACGTAGTCCGCTGCTTCCATTTCTGAGGGACTTGCCCCGATACCAATTCGCAATCTAGCAAAATCTTGAGTCGCAAGTTTCTGAATTATGTCCTTGACGCCATTATGTCCTCCAGCACTTCCGCTAGGCTTAAGCCGAATGACACCTGGTTCTAAATCAAGATCATCATACACTATCAACAAGGATGAAACATCCTGCGAGAAATAGTTAAGCGCCTGTTTTACACTTGAACCACTTAAATTCATAAATGTCTGTGGTTTTACTAAGATCACTTTCTCGGAGAATACTACACCCTCACCATAGATCGCTTCAAATCGAGTTTTGTTTACTGAGATATTCCATTGCTTACTTAATTCATCGATCACCCAAAAGCCCATATTATGACGAGTGTTCGCATAACGGCTTCCAGGGTTACCCAATCCTACGATGATCTTCACTATTAACTCTCCCACTTTATTGTTGCCTAATGGATATATATGTAAAGGAACGCATAATATCTATGCATTCCTTTAGTATTTAAACCACGCTTTCTTTGTTTAATTCTCGTCTTCCTCAGAAGTTTCTTCCGCAGTCTCTGTAGCTTCTTCTTCACCAGCTTCATCTGTTTCAGCTTCTTCAACAACTGCTTTAACTTCTGTAACCGTTAAAACTACTTCTTCAGCATCATCAAGTATTTCTACCCCCTCAGGGGCAGTAACATCTTTGACTAGCACAGTATCTCCGAGTTTCAGATCTTGAACATCTAATTCGATCGTTTCTGGGATATTAGCTGGCAGACATGAAATCTTTAATTCCCAGAGTAGACGGTTAATTACTCCACCATCGTTTTCTCTCGATTCTTCATTGATCACAACGACTGGTACGGTGGTTTCGATCGGTTTATTCATATCAACCTTGTAGAAATCAACATGGAGATAAGTGCCTTTTACTGGATCCGTTTGTAGTTCCTTCAAAAGCACAGGATGCTTTTTACCAGAAACGTTCAAGTCCATTAAACCAGCACTAGCCGCAATTGCTTTGCGCAATTCGGAGGCTTCTACCTCAATAACTAGATTTTCTCCTTCGGATGAATATACAACTGCTGGTACGTGATTATTTTGACGCAATTTGCGCGCATAGCTCTTACCAAAATTTTCTCTGACTTTGGCATCAAGTTGGTACCTTTCCATCATAATATCCTCCTTTAGACTAAATTTTTCCAATTTATGTAACCTAATCTAGGACTAAGTCAATGCAACCATTATACAGTTTCTTTCTCGCTTAGTCAAACAACCGACTTACTGGAAGCTCATCAAAGATATAACTTATTGCTTTTGCGAACAATGGTGCAATAGATAATTGTACTAATTTTGGAATCCGTTTTTCTTCGGGCAAATGAATGCTATTTGTCGCAATAACTTTTTTGATTGGACTATCCTGAAGAATTTGAGCCGCATTTCCCGAAAAAACAGGATGCATACAACAAGCATATACCTCTTTAGCTCCCTTTTCCAATAGGGCAATCGCGGCATTGACCATTGTTCCGCCCGTATCGATTATATCGTCGATTAAAATTGCTGTCATACCTTCAACGTTCCCAACAATATTCATTACTTCAGCTACATTCGGCCTAGGTCGTCGTTTATCCACAATCGCTATTTGACAATTTAGTCTATCGGCTAATTCCCGTGCTCTAGTAACTCCACCTACATCAGGTGAAACTACTACAACCGAATCACCAAGATTTCTTTGCTTTAAATGCTCTGCAATTATTGGTAACCCTTTTAGATTGTCCACTGGGATATCAAAAAATCCTTGAATTTGAGCCGCATGAAGATCCATAGTTACTACCCGATCAGCACCAGCAGCGGTAAGAAGATTGGCGACTAATTTTGCCCCGATCGGATCGCGCGGTTGCGTTTTGCGATCTTGGCGTGCATAACCATAGTAGGGGATCACAGCAGCAACATGCTTTACGGATGCTCTTTTCACCGCGTCGATCATAATTAACAGTTCCATTAAATGGGTATCAGATGGAGCATTTGTCGGTTGAACAATATAGACCTCATATCCTCTCACAGTTTCCTTAATCCGTACGTTAATCTCTCCATCCATAAACTTGGAAACTTCTACTGCACCTATTTCTACTCCAAGAATCTCAGCTATTTCCTGCGCTAACTCTCTGTTGGCATTTCCAGTAAGTATTTTTAGTTTCTTATTGTTGTGATTCAGTATCACCTGTAGCCCTCCGTTTTTTCCAACCCTCTTTATTAACTTGTCGTTCTCTAGCTATCGCTAAACTATCCTTTGGAACATCCTCAGTAATGGTTGAACCAGCCGCCACATAGGAACTTTCTCCTATTCTTACTGGAGCAACTAGGTTTGAGTTGCTACCAATAAAGGCGTTGTTCTCGATAACTGTCCGACTCTTTGTTTTACCGTCATAATTACACGTAATCGTGCCACAGCCAATATTTACGTTTTCGCCCACATCAGCATCTCCGATGTAGCTTAAATGTGGAACCTTAGAGTAATCACCAATGTTGGAATTTTTTATTTCTACAAAATCGCCAATGCGACAGCCTTTCCCAATAGTCGCCCCTGGGCGTAAATAAGCAAAAGGTCCAATCTGGGCTTCATCGGAAACAGCAGCATCAATTGATTTCGCAAATTCAATTGTAACCGAATTCCCGATCTTGGTATTTTGCAATCTGACATTTGGGCCAATACGACAATCCTCACCGATCTGAGTACCACGCTCAATAAAGGTACCTGGGAAAATAATGGTGTCTTGACCGATTGTGCAATCCACATCGATATAGGTACTTCCAGGATCAAGAATTGATACTCCATTTAACATCCAAAATTTTCGGATCCGATCTCTAATTACGTTTTCAACCTCGGCAAATTGGATTCGATCATTTACACCAAGTGCATCGCGAGGATCCTCAAGGCAATATCCCTCAATAGTATACCCATCCTTAAGTAGTAAAGGCACAACATCAGTAAGGTAGTATTCTCCTTGTGCATTATTGCAATCAATTAGCTTCAAGTATTTAAATAAGAGCTTAGCGTTAAAACAATATGTACCAGTATTAATTTCATTGATCTTAAGCTCGTCTTCACTAGCATCTTTTTGCTCAACTATTTTTTCTACTCTTCCTTCTGGCGAACGGACAATTCTACCATAGCCATGAGGTTGTTCCACCATCGCTGTAACCATAGTACATGCGATATCTTTTTTATTATGAAGCGAAATAATGTTTTGAAAGGTTTCGGGTCTCATTAAAGGGACATCGCCACAAGTAACTATAACTGGCCCGTCAAAATCCTCTAAAAAAGAGCGACATTTTTCAACCGCATCCCCTGTACCTAATCGTTCATATTGGGTAACACAAGTTACTCCTTCCAAAGACTCTTCTACCAGCTCACGTTGATGGCCAACAACAACGTAGATATCATCAACATTAGCATTTCGTACACTTCGCAAAACATGTTCAATTAATGGAATTCCAGCTAATGGGTGCAGTACCTTGATTAGTTTTGACTTCATTCTAGTACCCGAGCCTGCGGCTAGAATTATGGCAGCTGATTCTGATGGCAAACTAATTACCCCCTATCTAACCACTAGTCTTCTTTCGCCATTTAAATGATTTACACCTTTTTTAGAAACCATTATAAGATCTTTTCAAAAACGCGTTTCTTAATCCTTTTCAATACGACGAAGTTAGAAAAATTAATAAAAAAACCTCGTTCGAAACACGAGGCAATGACTATTATAAAAATGGCTGGGGTACCTGGACTCGAACCAGGGAATGCAGGAGTCAAAGTCCTGTGCCTTACCGACTTGGCTATACCCCAACACGTATTTTAGTATAGCAAAATTTTCGTTGCTAGTCAAATATTCAACATAAGTATTCCTGATATTACCGCTAAACATACTGGTTATGAGATCCAATCGGCTGGTTTGGCAACAATTTTTTGTTTAGCTTCATCGATTTCATCGATCCGAATCAGCGATAGATAACCATCGATCAACTTTTCCTTCGGTTCTGCGGTATCGATCAGCACACCTTTGCCAACCACTTCACATTCAAACTCGTCCATTAACTCGACTAATCCCCTTAAGGTTCCCCCAGCTTTCATAAAGTCATCAATTATTAAAACCTTAGCATGGGGCGGCAAAGCTCGTCTAGACAGGGACATAGTTTCAAGTCTTCGTGAAGAGCCTGATAAATAGTTCATTGTCAGTACAGGACCTTCAGTAAGTCTACTCTGTCTGCTAACCACCACTAAAGGCAGATTTAAAGCACGGGCAGTCATTAACGCAATTGGGATACCTGAAGTTTCTACTGTAACAGTATATTCTGGATCTTTATCAGAAAATTTTTGCGCAAAAATCTCCCCTATTTCTGCTAGTGATACAGGGGAATCCACTAAATCATTTAAATAGATGAACCCTCCTGGTAGAATACGTTTGGGTTCGGATAGTTTCTTAGCAAGATTATTAACGCGTCTATGTAATTCGGAAGAAGATACGTAGGGAACATATCTGACCCCGCCGCTAACACCGTGAAGAGTTTCTATTCTCCCATTGTTTAATTCCAACAGTGTTTCTTTGATAATAGCAATATCTTCGCTAATCGTCGATTTGGCAGAATTAAAGAGTTCAGCGAATTCTCGCAATTGGAATACTCGGTACGGCTGTTCCACGAGCGCTTTCGTTATTGCCACTATCCGTTGGCTTCTACGCATTACGTTCCTCCTTAAAATTATTGTCCTTGGCGAAAGTTTCCTCAGCTAATCTCCAATCGCTTGGCTTGTCTATATCTACTCCGATCTCAGGATATGGAGAAATAATCGCTACACCTGAAAAACCGAAAATCTTCTCAACTCGTCGCTCGATCTCAGACAAAGTAAGTTTGTGGAACATGAACTTAATAATAAAGCCACAGCCAAGCAAACGGACAAGTTTCCATGGTTTCTTTCGCAAAGCGATGGTTTGTTTAACAACACTATGATACTTTTTAATAGCTTCAGGATTCACTAAAATAAGGTTTCCACCAGTAAAAGTACCTTCAGCTAAACGAAAATAAGTGCGTTGCACCTTTGGAAACATCTTTTCATTTGCTTCTTTAGATACAACGGGATAATAAACGTCACTAGAAAGATCGCTACATCGCACAATAAAATCATTGATCGCTTCACTAGTGACAAAAGGGATATCTGAGGTAACCAAGAGCACCTTATTCTCTCCCGAAAGATGTTCAATACCCAGAATTACGTTGCTTGTTAAGTCGTTTGCGGGAGTTACTAGCTTAATATCATCATCTAAGTATTCTTTCAATTCTTCAGGACCAACTACGACAATCTCACAAACTTTGTCCGTTTGGCGTAATGCATCGATTACGTAGAGAAACATCGGTTTTCCACTAACTGGTACTAAGGCTTCCCACTCACACTCGCTGACTTCTTGAAGTAAACCATCATTTCGTGCACCCGCTAACACTACGGCATCAACTTTCATCGGTTCCCTCCCAATTTTGCACCAAGCTCACACCACTAGTTGAAGGCTTTGTAATAATAATATTGCCTTCGTCAGCCCAATGCCTATAGAAATCTTGCGCATCTTCAAGCCTATCAAATAACCCATAGACTGTGGGGCCACTTCCAGACATTAGTGCTCCTAAAGCACCATGCGCCAACAGCCGTTTTTTCCATTGAGTTATTTCTGGACATTTTTGAATAGTAACGTCTTCCAAAGCATTTCCCATACATCGAGCTAATTGTATGTCACTAGAGTCGCTCAATTTTTCTAAAACAGTTATCATTCTATTTGAATATTTATCACCAAATAACTCCTTGGTTAAGGATTGATAAACTTCTTTGGTCGGAACAAAGTAATCGATTTGGATTAAAACGATACTCAACTCTGGGATTGACGGCAGTTTTGTAAGTTTTTCGCCGATTCCTTCGGCTAGCATTGTCCCCCCGACTAAACAAAACGGAATATCTGCGCCAAAAGAACCTCCAAGGACTTGTAATTGTTCTACAGAAAAAATTTCGTCATATAACTGATTTAGCCCATACAAAACTGCTGCGGCATCAGCGCTTCCTCCAGCTAATCCTGCAGCAATAGGGATATTTTTTTCCAAAAATATTTCCACGCCTCCTATTAATCCAGAGGCTTGAAAAAATTTTTCAGCAGCAGTGTATGCCAAATTATCTCGAGTTGCACGTATTTTACCGTTGGTTTTTAGATCGATTCCTTTATCGATCTTTTTTAACTTTAGTCTATCTGCTATCCCAATCGATTGCATTATGCTACGAATTTCGTGATAATTATCGGGACGCTTATAAAGTACATCGAGAGTAAGGTTAATTTTAGCATGTGCGTAGAGAAAAATTGAGTCCATCCCGTCACCTCTATTGTTAAAAATATTCCGCGTGGGACGGGAAATTCCTTCTTGTTATCGTTTAAGAAGTAACCAGGCACCAGCAGCTAATAATAATAAACCACCTATTTTCCAATAATTAAATGGTACACTCTCAAGACCAAAGAGTCCAAAATGATCCGCCACCATCGCCATTGAGACTTGTCCAACAATAATCGCTGTTGTTGCGGACGCGACACCAATTTTATTAATACTAAAGACAACTAAGTAAACAATCCCTACTCCCAAAATACCTCCTAAATATGTATACCACGGAGCTTTAAGTAGCATATCGAACTTTTTTTCGCCTAAACCAACCAGTAAGAGTAAAAAAGCAAAGATCGATCCAATTATATGAACCAAGAAAGTTGCCTCTAATAAGCCAGTTATCTTACCTAAAGCTGTATTTAGCGATCCTTGGATCGCCATAAAGATCCCTGAGATTGCTGCGGTTATAAGGGCAATAATACTCAATAGCCATCTTCCTTTCCACTAATGGTCATGATTATTGAGTAGTATTCCCTTAATCATGAATAAAAACAATGAGCCTAACGGCCCATTGTTTTTATTCCTCTTCTTGGAATGCACACTTTTTCACCTTCGCTAAGTTTAAAATCTTCCTTTTCTCTTAGCCAGGAATTTGCTATCAGAATTGCCTCCTCAGTCGTATTGTATTTCTTCGCTAGTTTCCATAAAGTATCGCCTTCTTGTACTACCACATAGGTAATACTTGGGGGATCAGGATCTTGTTCTTCTAATTCTATCGCTTCTACCACAACTTCTTCTTCGAGCGGTTGGAAAACTTTTGTATTGATACGGTAAGTAACTTCAAACTCGATTGTTTCCCGATTAATCAAATCTGGATAGCACTCTAGTACTTCGAGGTCTATTTCGGCACGCATTCCAGGCAATACTCCACCAACGGCTATTACTTGCTGAATAGGAATCGCATTTCGGAATACTGCACAGTATAATGGTCGATTCTCATATTCTGTATGAGCCAAATAAATAACACTTAAATCTAAGTTTCCATCAATAAAGATCTTATCCTCATCGATCCTATAATCAATAATATGAGCTACTGCATTGACATCAATTATCTCACGAATAGGTGGGTAGTTTTCAGATAACTCAATAACTCCTTGAGCAGATGATTGCTGGCTCTTTTCATTTACAAAATTATCAAATCTGACTAGTTCTCTTCTAGAGTCGATTTCAACGCCATTTACGCCACTTAAACCAAGAACCATACGCGATTCTTGTTTTTCAACAAGTGTAATCTTGCCGATTAAATCACCATAAAGTCTGAGCTCTTTTCCCTCGGCTTGAATTCTCCCTGTTAAGTTTAAGGTAAAGTCCTTTAGAACTTGAAAATCGTCGCATATCCTTTGGTCTTCTACGGAAATTTCATAAGGTAGAACCTGTTCCCATCTAACCTTCTTCACTTCAGCATTTGCAGTGACAACGATAGCTTCTACATCACAATATCCTTTTAATCTTAAGCTTCCTTGACTAGGACGTGAATCAGTTACGACGGGAGTTGCTTTTAGTTTTAGAATTGTTTCGAACCGTTCCTCATCTTCAAGCACCGCTAAATTACCGTTGATGTCTTCCCTGACAGGAAAACATGCAACTTCAAGATTGTTATGGACAGGAACATCCTCAAGCACTAATTTCTTCGGTGGTTTAATACTCGCACTTTCGACTACTGTGTATTCTTGTTCTTGATATACCCTTGCAAGCATCGTTAGTAAAACTTCGATATCTATAGTTCTCCTATCTGGGCGTAGATCCCATTCAACATTCAAAACCGAAACATCATAGCTACATTTCATTCCCGCTTGTGCGCCTATAATTTCAACGAAATGATTAAACGAAACTGGATCTTCCCACGTTACTTCATACAATCGTTGTTCAAAATCCTCTGCCTCTGCTGCATAAACTAAATTGATTCTAAGATGTCCTTCAGCGACCACTCGATCTTCGGTCGCCCCATAATCCTTAATTACAGGAACAGCATCTAGCCAAATCACTCTGCCGATATCTTCGACAGATGCAGGTAGTTCTAGATATCCTTGCACCACACTTTGCCCGACATTTTCACCCAATAAGCTCTCGACTTTTAAGACTTTCTCTCTTACTTTAAGACTCACAAATTTCCCCCCTTATGTCCAGCAATTATCTGTCAGATGAATCCACTAATATATATGAACCAGCCTTTAAAAAAATGTTTAAAAGAATAAATCATTTAATCTGAAAATGGTCACCAATAAACTTCCAGAGCCTTTGATCTTCAGCACCTATATAATCAAGCAAAAGCCCTGCATAATTTTCAAGATTGACATAGGTAAAAGCTTCTTTCAGTTGGAGGTGATGAGTTAACCATAACTTACCTTCGGAGTTCTTGCCAAAAATTCGATAGTAAGGTTTACCATCTTCATCTTTAAAAAGACGTGCTCCTGTTTGATGGATTCGCGACATTGCCGCCACATAGCTTAAAAGCACGGGAGAATTTTCTTCATTTTCATTCCACTCAACGGAAAAGGTTGGAATCTGTAGAATTGTTTTCCATCGCGGTACAGTCCTTCTAATTCTACAGGTTGCTTTATCGATAATGCCTTTGGAAACTAATTGCGTTGCTTGTTTGGGAGCTGGCAACGACACAACTATCCGATCCACAATACTTGCTAGCTCAGAAAACGGAATTCCTCCAAGTACATTCCAAGAGGGCATTTCTTCATTTAGGGTAATAAAGATCTTCTTATTCCTCGGAAGCATCTTAACAAGCGCTTTTAAAAAACTAAAGTATCGCGTTCCATCGACCCGTAAGATTGGAGTCCAAGAAAGATGGATCCCATCCACCTGACTACTCAAATCAACAAGGTACGAGAGGCATTTCTTTCGTTGTTTTCTTTTTTGTAAGAGTCTATGAATATACATCCCCACTTCATCTTCCTCAATTCGGACCGAGGCAATGATGTTACGCGCATTGAATGATTTTGATCCAAGTTCGGAGAACAAAGCCACAGGGTAAAAAACCCCTGTTAATCGCTCGCAGTTTTCTGCCACCACATGTGTCGTGTCGTCTTTATTAACAACCCCCCACACCTCGCGTACATAGTAGGAAAGTTTTTCCCCTGGATAAAGCTTCGGATTTCGATTTACTTCTAAAAAGGCTTCTTCTCCGACCCCATAATGTTTTGCTATTTCGTCTAAAGTCTCTCCCCGTTTAACCTCATGAATCTTCCGTTCGATGGTAGGTTTAGAGTTTACGAGCAAGGAAAAAACCTCGGGTCCAGCGATCCCATCGACTCGTAAGCGATGATCCTTTTGAAACGCTTTTAATGCTTCTTGAGTCAGGTAGCCAAATTCTCCTTTTTCGTCGCCTAAATCATATCCTTTTTGAGCGAGTTTTTCTTGTAAGAGTTCAACATCATGACCTTTAGAAAATAATTTCAACTGGCGCCTTCCAAGCCTACGCCGTCTGGAAAACTACA
>JAAYFS010000036.1 GCA_012728115.1 Bacillota bacterium
ATCTAAATGCAGTTCCAGTAAAATACGAAGGGTTAGATGGAACTGAACTAGCAATTTCTGAATCTCAAGAGCGGATGGCGGTAGTAGTTGCTCCTGAAAATGTGGAAAAGTTTATCGAAGAGGCCAAAGCGGAGAATTTAGAAGCCGTTGTTGTCGCAAAGGTTACAGAGGAACCCAAATTACGAATGGTCTGGAACGGACAAACCATTGTGGATATTTCTCGGGCATTTTTAAACACTAATGGAGTTAAACAATCGGTTGACGCTAGGGTAGTTGTCCCAAGCGAAAGTAATCCAATAACAAAAGAATCGGTTTCCGAAAATGATATGGTAGATAAATGGTTCGAAGTGATGAGCGATTTAAATAGTTGCAGTCAAAAAGGATTGGTAGAACGATTTGACAGTTCGGTTGGTGCTGCGACTGTTCTCATGCCATTCGGTGGAAAGTATCAATTAAGCCCTTCAGAAGGGATGGCAGCTAAAATCCCTGTTTTAGAAGGGGAGACCAATACAGCTACCTTAATGACATTTGGTTACAATCCTACAATCGCAAAATGGAGTCCATTTCATAGTGCTTACCTAGCGGTAGTTGAATCAATTGCCAAGATCGTTGCTATGGGAGGCGACTATCGAAAAGTACGCCTTACTTTACAAGAATACTTTGAAAAACTAGGTCAGGATCCCGTAAAATGGGGTAAACCACTAAGTGCACTCTTGGGTGCTTTAAAAGCCCAAAATGATTTTGGAACACCTGCGGTAGGTGGAAAAGACAGCATGTCAGGAACTTTTGAAGATCTAGATGTTCCGCCAACCGTAGTTTCTTTTGCTGTATGTACAACAGACGCTAGGAAGATAGTTTCAACCGAGTTTAAAGAAATCGGTAGTTCAGTAGTGTTTATTACCGCTATCTACACCGAAGATGGTTTGCCTGATGCGTCAGTACTAAAAGCGAACTTTGAAAGGATCAATGCCTTAATTCACGAATCCAAAGTGCTAGCAGCTCATAGCGTGAGATTCAACGGAGTTTCGGAAGCTATTAGCAGAATGTGTTTTGGAAACAAAATCGGAATTAACTTCAATGAGTTCGATACTGATATCCTGTTTAGCCCAAATTACGGCGGAATGGTTTTAGAGATTAGTAATCAGCATAATCTTGATTCACTATTTGAAGGTATTAACTATATTTTCCTAGGAACCACTATTGAACAACCAGCTATTAAACTATATGGTAAGGAAATACAGCTCGATGAACTAATCGACGCCTGGTTAGAGCCTTTAGAGACGGTGTATCCGATCAACGAAGTCGATACCAAGGACGAAATGCCTAGTTTGGTATACGGAAATGTGTCTGAACCACGGATCAATAAGCCTAATCTGGGTAGTGCACAGCCACGGGTACTAATCCCAATTTTCCCAGGAACTAACGGGGAATATGATCTAGTGGATGCCTTTTCCAGAGCTGGTGCAAAGGTAGAGACACTTGTAATAAAGAATCTTTCTGTTTCCGATCTAAAGGAATCAATTGCCAAATTGGTTGAATTGATTGGCCAAAGTCAAATTCTGGCTTTCCCTGGAGGAAGTAGTATGGGTGGGGAACCAGATGGGGCAGCGAAGTTTATTGGTGCATTATTTAAAGACCCTTCCCTAACTGAAGCCATTACAAAGCATTTAGACGACAGAGACGGTTTGATCCTTGGAATTGGCGAAGGTTTTCATGCGCTCATCAGATTAGGCCTACTTCCTCATGGCAAGATCAGCGAATCTAGTGTGGAAAGCCCAGTTCTAACCTATAACCCAATTGGGCGTCATATTTCTCGTATGGTGCAAACAAAGGTTGTTTCCAAGCTTTCCCCATGGCTAAGTATGAACGAAATAGGAGAGGTCCATACGTTGCCAGTTTCGCATGCACAAGGACGTTTTAGTGGGTCAAGTGAGTTAATCACTAGCTTAGCTTTAAATGGCCAAATAGCGACTCAGTATGTGGACTTAGAAGGCAATCCTACTATGGATCCAAGATATAACCCATTCAGCTCGTTTGGGGCAATTGAAGGGATTACAAGTCCAGATGGAAGAGTATTTGGAAAACTAGCTCATTCTGAGCGGATCAGCAATAATGTTGCGATAAATATCCCAGGTTCTAAGGAACAAAAGATTTTTGAAGCTGGCGTTAGCTACTTTAAGTAAGGTAAACGAACCTTAAACTTATCAGCTTAAGCTTAAGAATAAATAATAGCCTTAAATAAAAAAAGAAACGGCATAGTCGCAAATTTTTTCGACTATGCCGTTGTTATCTATTAAATGAGATTGTTTTAATACGGAAAAACTAAGTGTGTTAAATAGTCTTGGAAGCATCCCTAATTACTTTATTTTGATGTTCTTTTGTCACCAGGTAGATACCAATTATCACAATTAAACCACCAATTAACTGAGCAAAAGCTAATTCTTCACCTAGAACTAAGATTCCTGTCAATACCCCAAATACGGGAATTAAATTCAGATAAGTGGTTGTAACTGTTGGCCCTAATTCACTTTGAGCGAAGAAGTAGAAAAGATAAGCAGCACCAGAACAAAGAAGCGTCAGAATCGCTAGATGAAGTATTACTTCACCATTAAGATTACTCACATGGAAATTCGCCCATTTACCTTCAATTAACGAGAACAAAGCGAACGACAAGCCGCCAATCAGGCTTTGCCAATAAATCAGGGTAAGCGAAGCATACTTTTCAGTCAAGGGTTGATTCAACCTAATAAAGGCAACCCAAGACAGGGCGGATCCCAAGATTAAAATGTTTCCAAGAATACTGTCCTCGCCAGCAGTTGACGCTTGGGAAAAGATAATTAAAAATACACCGATAATAGAGAGAAAAACACCGAGCAATTGAAATGCTGGATATCGTTCCTTCCAAATGATTCTTCCAGCTAAAAGGTTTAAACCAGGAATCGTAGCGATGATTAATGAACCGCTGCTAGCGGATGTATAAGATAAACCGATGTTTTCGAAACAATAATAAAGGGGTATACCGATCATTCCTGCCAAGAATAAACGAGGCCAATCTTTTTTCTCAATCGATTTTCGCTTCCCAACCAGGAAATGCCATAGGATGGCAACTAAACCAAATCTTACTAGTCCAACTTGAACGGGTGATAAAGCACCTAACGCAATAATTGTGCTGGTGTAAGAGACTCCCCAAAAAGCAGTAGTAATTATAATTGCGGTAATAGCCAAATATCGTTTCATTTTAAGCACCGTCCTTAAGCTCATGATTCAATTTTAATGCTTTGGGGAGCGAAGGTCAATCCAAACACAACATCAATCGTTATTATATTAACAAAATCAAGTCTGCTTACTAAATGTTACTGATTATTCTCGTTCTAT
Source organism: Bacillota bacterium (assembly GCA_012728115.1). Taxonomy (GTDB): domain Bacteria; phylum Bacillota; class Limnochordia; order Darwinibacteriales; family JAAYFS01; genus JAAYFS01. Next base: position 3,376 of record JAAYFS010000036.1, read on the forward strand.
ATTTTAGTTTACATAATATCTATTATACGAAGTTCATTCTTTTAAAAAGAGACCATGTTAGTTCATGGTTTTTGTACAGACATGTAAAGCCACTATTCCGCCAGCATAAGTTTTTATTTTGGGATAAGTAAAACCTTGAGCGAAAATTTCATCAGCCAGTTGAAATTTATCAGGAAAGTTTTGCATGGATTCAAACAACCAGGCGTATTCATTGGGTTTATTTGCCCATAATTTTCCGATAAACGGAACTCCGTATTTTACGAAGCCGTAACAAAGCTTACGATATCCTGGAATCGTTGGATGTGACATATCCATACATGCGAATTTCCCGTTAGGTTTAAGGAGCCGATTTATTTCAATTAGTGCCTGTCTGTAGTCAACTATATTCCTTAAACCAAAACAAATCGTAGCAACATCAAAAGTATTGCTTTCAAATGGCATAGTTAAAACATTACAATGCACGAATTTTATATTCTTAACGTTTTCGCGACTTGCTTTTTCTTTTGCGATCGTTAACATATTCTCGCTAAAGTCAATGCCTGTTATTAACGAGTTGTTACCAGCTTTCTTTGCTAATGCTATAGTAAAATCGCCAGTTCCGCAACAAAGATCTACGATTGAGCAATTCGAAATGTCGCCTAAACGATTGATTGCATCTCTTCGCCATTTTTTGTGCAATCCTAGGCTGATCAGATTGTTGATAAAATCGTACTTATCATAAATAGACTCAAAGATATGGTGCACAAACTTTCGTTTTGATTCCATTGAGAATCTCCTTAAAAAACTGGTTCGGAGATATTATTTGTCGTTGATAGATTTGATTATTCAAGGCCATAATCGGAATCAATAATTTCTAACGAGCACTTCTTTTACTGATCCGCGTTTGTTAAAATCGCAATTCAGCACTCTGTTGGCCTTTACAAAGGATATCTTGTAGTCTTTGTAAAGTTCTAAAATAAAGTCAGTTGCAGAATTTGAGAGCAAAAACCTTACTTCTTTTTGGGTTAATCGATCACAGAGCTTTTTTAGGCGAATTTGTTCATCTCTATTAAACCCGCCGCTTACATACCCTGTGAAATTTGCACTACAAGTAAGCGGATCATACGGTGGGTCAAAATACACAAAAGTCCCCTTTTCTATGCTTTGAAAAATGTCTTCAAAGTCTCCGCATTTAAACTGAACATTTGCTTTATTTAAATAATCGCTAACAGCTAGTAATCTTTTTTCGTTAACTATATTAGGGTTTTTGTACTTTCCAAAAGGAGCATTAAACTCTCCTCTTTGATTTACTCTAAACAAGCCGTTATAGCAGGTCTTATTAAGATATATCACTCTGGAAGCTCTTTCTACATCGCTTAATTTTCTATACTCAATCTTGTTGCGATCCAACTCTCGCAGTTTGTAAAAATAACTAGCCTCATTACGGTGTTTCTTTAAATCTTCAATCAGTTTATGTACATCATTCTTGATAACTAGGTACATATTGATTAGTTCTTCGTTAATATCATTAACTATTGCATAGGTTGGTTGCAAATTGAATAAAATAGCCCCGCCGCCGAGAAAAGGTTCATAATAGGTGGAAAACTCATGCGGTATAAGCTTCATAATATCTGACAATAATTGTCGTTTTCCGCCTACCCATTTGACGACTGGGGCAACCAATGGATTTTTTTTCATAACCTCACCCTTGACTTTTAGTCATCGAGGTGCCATTGTTAAGAAACCGCCCGTGCACCAACATTATTATAACATATTTTACAAAAAAATCACATTATTGGTAGACAGGCACGCGCAATACTTGACCAGGATACACCGTAGCGCTTTCCAATTGATTCTCTTCTCTGATAGTCCATACTACCAGACGGGTATCAACACCTGGCGCTAAAGTTTTAGCTATCTTCCACAAGGTATCGCCAGGTTTTACAACAACTTCGTTAAAAGCTATATGTTCGTTCGAATTAGCACCAAAGATATTCTTGGTAAGCATAAATCCAATCGTTACCGTAAGCACTACTATTACGACCATAATGATAATCTTCTTCAGAGATTCTAAATTTATGGTAGACTCATAAGTTGAATTCCGTACAGCCATGTGATCACCTCGCAAACGTATGTTCGATCCTTGTGTTAATTATAAAACAGAACATATGTTTTGTCAAGCGCGAAAACAAAAAATCGAACGCAAGTTTGATATCGACGATTTCTTATGGTATAATTTACATGATATACTTAGGAACTCAGGGGGCATTTGTGATGAACGAATTGAGTGCTAGGCAGAAGCAAATATTGAATTATATCAAACAAGAAGTTGAATTGCGGGGGTATCCCCCATCAGTTCGGGAAATTGGAAAGGCTGTAGGGCTGCAATCTAGTTCAACGGTGCATGCGCATCTTAGGAAGCTTGAATCACTTGGATATATTAGGCGCGATCCGACTAAGCCCAGAGCGATTGAAATATTAGAAACTCATAATTATGGCCTTATTCTGCGACCATCGGTTTTAAATGTGCCGATTGTTGGTAAAGTAACTGCTGGCAGTCCCATCCTCGCCCAAGAAAATATCGAAGACTACTTCCCTATCCCTAAGGATTTTATTAATCATGACGATGTTTTTATGCTTCGGATTCAAGGTGATAGTATGATCGACGCAGGGATTTTTGATAAGGACTATGTCCTTGTAGAACGAAGAAGTACTGCTAATAATGGCGATATAGTTGTAGCATTATTGGGCGATGAGGCGACGGTAAAAAGGTTTTTCTTAGAGAAATCTGCTGTTAGATTACAACCTGAGAATCCTTCAATGTCCCCTATTATTACAAATGATGTTCAAATTTTAGGAAAAGTAATTGGTGTGTTTCGCAGAGTTCACTAAATGTTTCTTCGGAAGGTTAAAAAATGAAGGAACGGATTTTTATGTTAATCCGTTCCTTCAATAAATTCTTTTTCAGTTATCAACTCACCATTGTATAAATCTGAATTTATTAGCCTGTATTTTGCATCGAAGAAGAACGATGCCTCTATGCGATTAAAACACTTATTTCCAACGATAGTTTTGTTAACATAGTATTCAAATCCATCTTCTGGTTCTGCCTCTTGGACTTCATCTGTTGTACGAATTCTTAGCTTGATTTTCTCACCACATTTTTTACACCTAACAAATACCCAGAGTGCTTTGTCGTCGGGAACTGTATAACGATCAGAAGGTTCACTAGGCATTTCTTCCCCGTTTGATTTCCCTTTACCACTTATTGCACTCCAAAGTTTGCTAAAAATACTCACAAAACTCTACCTCCGTGTTAGATTAAGGACTATACAGTTTGCGCTCCCATCGCTTTATCTTCATTATCATCCATTTCTGAATCTGGACCAACTCCAAGAATGCCAAATAGCATTTCTAACGCTTGCTTTGTACCTATGATATCTGGATCGTCTTTGTTTTCAGGAACCAAAAAAGGCAGATCAGCGTATTTTTCTTTAGCAGCTTGATACGCATAATCCACCCCATGTTCTTCAACCAATTCCATTAACCAAGTATAGGTATTTCTTCGTCCCTCGGCTTGTGCGCTCCAAAATTCGGGCTCGTTGGTTAATGAACTAGCCAATAGATCTTGTTTTGCAAGACGCTTAAACTTCTTTAAAGCATTTAAGACATCTTCTTTGGCTAACACAATCATGGCGAATTCCCCCTTTTGTTTTTAAAGGAATTTCCTTTCACCTATTTGATTCAACAAAATCCGTTGCTATCCTCCTTATTCCTAAATTATTTTAGATGGTTTTTTACTCCTCTCGTTCAATTTTGCGAGGAAAACTTACGATCGAAATCGTTCCATTGTGTACCAGTTTATAATAATCTGACAATTTTCCGTTATAGGTAAATGAACCCAAGTATTCGGTCAAATTTTCAAAACCATGGTCCTCATACTTCGCCAAGAATTCCTGATGTTGATGGATCTTTTGGTCGGGTTCTTGAAAATTAACAACATTTCCTTTCATTCTCCCTTCCCCCCCTTAGACATTCCTCGCCGATTATTTATAGTATACCCATTGTTGGTCGCTATAAACAAATTATTCAGGGGTAGTCTCGGTTTCGATTATTCCTTTGAGCTCATTCAATAAAGAATAATCTGTTAGGTCAAAATTTATAGGAGTAACAGAAACATAACCATTTTCAACTGCTAGTTGATCATGATCATCATCAAATTCCTTCAAAGGCAATGATTTCGGGGTGCCACCGAGCCAATAATATGGTCTTCCTCGTGGGTCGAGTCGTTTTTCAATTGCATCCTCAAAGATTCTTATGCCTAGTTTAGTAACCTTTATTCCTTTTACTTGATTTATTGGAAGTCCAGGTACATTAATATTTAAAAGACTGTTTTTAGGCAAAGGATTAGTCAAACGTTTTATGATAATCTGGAGGAAATAAGCCGCGGTATCTAAGTGATCAAAGTTATCACACTGGGAAATTGCAATGGAAGGATAACCGAGGATTACCCCTTCAATAGCGGCAGAAACAGTACCTGAATAAAGCACATCGGTACTAAGATTTGCTCCTAGATTGATCCCCGAAACAACTAGATCTGGAATGAAGTTTAATCCCTGAATTGCCATTTTTACGCAGTCAGCTGGAGTTCCATCCAACATGTAGACATGGTCGATATTTGGAATGGCATTTGACTTATTGAGTCTCAATGGGTGATGTACAGTAATTGAGTGACCAGAGCCGCTTTTCTCGGTATGGGGTGCAATAACCATCACTTCACCGATTTTGGCTAATGATTGAGCCAACACTCGAATTCCAGATGCATTAATACCGTCGTCATTCGTAACTAGAAATTTCAAGACCTCTACCTCCACCAAATCTACTTATAGCCTACATGTGTAACTCCTTCAATAACAAACAATTCTTCTAGGAGCATCTCTTGGCATTCTTTTGATGGCAAAACTACCTCAAGCATTATAGTAGTTTCTCCATTCTTTGAAGAATCGAGTTGAATGTTAAAAACATTAACGTTAAGCTTTTCCAAAACCTCTAAGGCTTGGCTTAAACGACAATTGTCCTTCTCTATCCTTATTTCAAGGATTTCATTACGATAGCTAAAGTACTTCCATTCTAACCTATTCAACAAAATTAGTGCTCCAACTACAATCAAAGAGGCCATAATTGCGGGAAAATAAAAGCCAGCACCAACAGCCAAGCCAATTCCAGCAACACTCCAAAGACTAGCGGCTGTAGTCAGGCCTCGAATATTTGCCCCTTCGCGCAATATTGTGCCAGCTCCAAGAAAACCGATTCCACTAATAACTTGAGCTGCAATTCTTCCTGGATCATATCCGCGTGCAAGCACTAATTCAAAATCGTAGAAAGCATAAGCTGAAACTAGCATTACGAGTGTAGAGCCGACGCTTACGAGAATGTGAGTGCGAAAACCTGCAGGTCTACCATGAGTCTCTCGTTCAAGTCCGATTAATCCACCGAGAATTAAGGATAGAAACAAGCGAATGGCAATTTCTAGATTACTTATCACAACCGGGATCTCTCCTTAGTGGAAATCGCAACATATACTCACCCTAAGCGTTTTTCCACTTTACTTATAATACGACACAAAGCGTTATCGATCGATTTTGTATGAGTATTGAGCTGTGCTGCAATCTCTTTATAAGAATAACCATTAATGTACAATCTAAATACATTATATTCAAACTCAGAGAGAATGTTCTTGATCTTTCCCTGCGTGTTCTGGAGATGTTCCCTATTAATCGTGATCGATTCTGGATCTTCTACCTTGTTATCCGTAAGCATTTCCATCAGAGTACGGTCGCCCTCATTTTCATAAACAGGCTTGTACAATGAAGTGTAAGAGTTTAGGGGAATATGCTTCTGGCGGGTGGTTCCTTTGATCGCACTGATCACATTTCGGGTAATACAAAGTTTGGCAAATGACCAGAATGAAGAAGAGCCGCCAGTATAATCCCTGATGGCTTTGAATAATCCGATCATTCCTTCCTGTAGTAAATCGTCTATTTCTCCACCCTGAAGGAAATAAGAACGCGTCCAAAGGTAGACCATCTTTTGGTACTTGTTTATCAGATATTCTTCAGCAGCAGTATCACCAGCTTGCGCCAAACTAACAAGTTCCTCGTCCGTGGCATCCTGAAAATTCAAATTCACAACAGGCAATTCCATTGCTGCCCTCCCGCTGACTAAATTTTGCGTTCCCCTCTCGAATTCGACATTTTCATTAAATTTTCCTGCTATTTCCACTTTCAAAGTTTTTGACTCGGTAAAAGATTTGCATTTTTTAGTTCGGTTAATACAAACTCAAGGGCGATCTCTACATGCTCTTTACAAATTCCGCCTTGGAGAAAACAGATATATGGCTCACGGATAGGTCCATCAGCACTAAGTTCGATTGAAGAACCTTGAATAAAGGTTCCGCCAGCCATAACCACACTATCTTGATATCCAGGCATTGCATCAGGAGTCGGTGAGTATTGAAAGTCCACAGGTGATGCTTTTTGGATACCTTCACAAAATGCCAGCAGGCTTTCCTTACTTCCCATTCTAATAGCTTGGATAATATCGGTGCGAAACTCGTCAGGTTTTGGTGAGACCTCAAATCCTAATTCCATAAACACTTCTGCCGCCAAAATAGCTCCGAACAAAGCTTCGCTTACGATATGAGGAGCGATAAAGAGTCCTTGCATCAGTGGACGAATCAGACCAAAGGTAGGTCCCATCTTATTTCCAAGCCCAGGAGCCGTAAGTGAATCGGCACAAGAATCAACTAGTTCCTCTTTTCCGACGACATATCCTCCGCTGGTAGCTAGAGAGCCACCAGGATTCTTAATTAAAGAACCCGCCATTAAATGCGCACCAACCTCAGTTGGCTCAAGAGTTTCAACAAATTCACCATAACAGTTGTCCACAAAAATGATGCAGTTAGGATTAATTTTTGCTACTATCTCACATGCCCTTTTAATCGATTCAATATTGATCGATGGTCGCCAGAGGTAACCACGTGAACGCTGAATCATTACCATTGTGGTCGTGGGCTTAATCGCTTGTTCAATTGCGTGATAGTCAAGCAGTCCATCTTGATCGAGAGGCACTTCGGAATATTTTATTCCTTTTTTAATCAATGAGCGTTCTGAATCGCCTTTAGTGCCAATGATGTGTTGGAGTGTGTCATAAGGAGAGCCGCTTAGTGACAAAAGTTCATCCCCTGGTTTAAGTATACTAAGACACAAGTAAATTGCATGAGTTCCTGAAACGATCTGGGGTCTTACCAAAGCCGCTTCAGTCTGGAAAATATGTGTATAGATTTCTTCTAAAGTTTCTCTGCCAAGATCATGATAGCCATACCCTGTAGAATCCATAAAACAATGCGTACCAGTCCTTGCTTGCTGAAACGCATTAAGAACTTTTCTTTGATTAAAAAGCTTAACATCTTCATATCTATCAAAAATTGGTTTTACCTTGTCTTTTGCCTTTTTAATTATCGTCTGAATCATCTTCTAACTCGTTCTCCATTTCTTCTTCTTCTTCGTCCACTCCTGGATCGACAGTATCCATTTTTACTGTAACTAGTCTTCCATTAAGCTTTTCCAGCGTGGAATCCCTCAGCTGCTTTTCAGAATGAATGTTCAATCTCCACTTCCCATTAGGTAAAGCAACCATTTCCATTTCGCCTGTAACTTTGTGTACATTCCACAGCTTTTTTGCTGTTTCTAACATTTCTTCTTCAGTATCAAATTCCAATCCGAATGATTGAATCAAGTAGATCACCTCTATAGTCTATTTTACCATTTTCGGAGACTTTTTCAAAACGATTGCGAGCGTAATCGTCGCTATTAGGATTACCACTACAAAGATAAAAAGTAATCTAAATCCTTGATGGACACCTGCATAGTCAGCTGTTACTCCAACTAGACCAGGAATGATTGTCCTACCCACCGCTCCAAAAGTCATGGTAATACCTGTTATGGTCCCTGCGAGTGTCGGAAATCTAGATGTTCCAACGGAAAGTGTTAATGGTAATAGTGAAGCAAACGCGAAGCCTGTCAAGGCAAACCCGATATATACTAGCACCTGGTTATTACTTAAAAATGCAACTCCTGAGGTAATTACCGAGAATAACGATACCAGCGCTAATAGTGACTGATAAGGCATTTTTTCGGCGATAAATCCACAAAAAAGGCGTCCTAACGCCAGACCAACGCTATATGTCGATAGTAAGGCTGCTGCCCACCATGCGGAGAAACGCAAATAGTCAATTAGATAAGTATTGATCCATCCCATGATCGAAGTGCTAATCCCAGTGTAGCAAAAAGTTATGGTAGCAAGCATTAAAAACGGCAATCCCAAGATTGCTTTAAGATTTTTTATAGGTGAAACATGCTTATGGGGAACCTCGGGGAATTTTTGCCTGGCGATTTGAATAAAAACAAAAGCTGAGACTAAGGCAGCAAGACTGAATAGTACCCGCCAAGAAAAATAAGAAAGAATTAATTGACCTACTAATGGACCAGTAACTGCCCCTACTCCAAACCAAAAATGAAGTTTATTCATCGCAGTACCTGTATTTTCTGGATTTCCTTGGGCGACGAGAGTATTTAAAGAGACATCTACTGCTCCTAAACCAAAACCAATTAAGATCCAGATAAAAAGCGCTACCACATCCATGGTAGCGGAAGCAAACACTAATAAACCGACTACCCAAGAGATCGCACCAGCCAAAATTACTTTTCTTGTTCCAATCAAATCTGCCAAAAGTCCACTAAGTAAGACAGCGACAATCATGCCTATACCGCGTAGAGAATAAAGCGATCCTGCTTGTGTTTGAGTTAAGGCAAACTCAGTCACTAAATAGGGTAGTGATGGACCAGCTATACTTAGCATTACACCGAAAAGAAACATTCCGAAGAAAGAATAGAACATTAACACTGCTAAAACGTCTCCTCTGCTATTACAATCGAGGAGATATTCGCTTAAATGCCGTTTTATTCCTGCTTAGAACTAGTAAAATCGATTTCTTCAAGTTTTGAGCCGCAAATTTGACATCGACCGCTATAGAACGATCGTTCTCGTTGGCGAAGCGTATTCGTTGCTTCGCCAGAGGCATATCCTTGACGAAAACCAATTCGTCTGCCAAAAAAATAAGAAAGAAAAATGCTAACAAGGAAAACCAAGAAAAGAATTTCAGTCATGTTTAAATCCCCCATCAAATACTTCCTCCCTTTTTATTTTAGGAAAGATTATTTCACTAATAATTAAACTGCTAACGAGAGATACGACAGAGAGAATGGGTAGGGATTTTGTTGCGCAGAAAGTAAACAATAAGAATAAGAGGATACATTCACTAATTCCAATTTTGTTAGCAACATTCCGAAAGCCCCTTTGCTCATCTTCCGTGACATCGATTATGTCATCAAGCAATTGAATCGAAAAAATGATCAATACAGCCCAAATAGTTTGGGTAATAGAGGTAAGGAGTATTGAAGCGATTAAGGCAAGGATAGTCTCTACCCAGCTAGGTAAGCCCGTAGGAAGAATAGTAAATGGTTCGAAAAACATTCCAACAGCATAACTAGCTAAAAACAAAGAAATGGCAAGATTAAAATTAAGTAATAATGCCCCAGTAAATAAAAGGATGATGTACGGAAAAAAACGACGTGATATATCAGAATCATCATCTATCGCATCATCCATAGTTTTAATCACTAAGCCTATCAGGAGGATCGAAATGATACTAGAGATGTTTCCTAACAAAAGATTTAACCTCCTTAAAACCAGTTTTGTAGAGGGCAGAAATCGGAATCACAACATGCCCAGGGAAGCTGTCCTGCAGTTTGCGCAAACCATCCTTGGCGAGCGGAAGATCCATTTTGTTGGCGAGAACTAAGTAACCAGCGCGCATTTGACCAAATTGCGCTACTTGGTAGTCGACATCACTTACCGCAGATAAAAGGTCCCTTTTTCCAATCTCTGCAGCATCAAAGAGATGGAAAATTAAATCAGCCTCTCTCACCGCTGTTAGCGTTTGCCCCATCGCCTTTCTTACTTGTTCATCCTGGTGGATTCCATTAGTTAATCCCGCAGTGTCTAATAATTCAAAGGCTTTTCTACCTTTTCCCCATGGCATGGACAGAACAATGGAGTGTAAGGCTCTGGTAAAATGAGGTTTGGGGCTGACAAGGAATTCAATAGCTTGGCTAATCGTGTACGTACGAGTGTATTCACCTCTATGATCAATAAACTTAAAAGTCAACGATTCAATTCCAAGATAATGTGCAAAATTAATAGTAAAAAGTGTTTTGCCTACATTTGTTTGCCCCAAGACTATGATGGATCTCATTCATTGAGCACCTCCAGAATATCGTCTGCGACGATTTCTATAAGGTCATTACGGGTAATTTGCCCTTTGGATACCAATCTTACAGCCTGCCTGCGAACAGCTTTCTCAATAATATTGCGAACCACTCGCGCGTTGCCAAAGTTTTCTTCATTCACCGCGACTAACTTTTCAATCAAGATGTATAGTTTCGCTTTGGCTTCCTTATTCAATTTATACTGTCTTTGCTCTAACATATTCTCAGCAATTTTAAATAGCTCAAAAGTAGAATAGTTGGGGAAATCAATGATGATCGGAAAACGAGACTTTAAACCAGGGTTGGTTTGAAGAAAATCTTCCATCGGTTGGGAGTAACCCGCGAGAATTACGATAATATCGGAACGATGATCTTCCATTGCCTTAACTAAAGTATCGATTGCTTCTTTTCCGAAATCTTTTTCACCACCCCGTGCTAGAGAGTATGCTTCATCCACAAACAGTATTCCACCCATAGCCTTTTTAATATTTGCTCGGGTTTTTTGAGCAGTCTGTCCAATATATTCAGCCACTAGGTCTGCTCGTTCAACTTCGAGAAGATGTCCCTTAGTGAGCACCCCCATGTGTTTAAACATCTTTCCAATAATTCTAGCGACGGTTGTCTTTCCAGTACCTGGATTACCTTTAAATATCATATGTAACACTACTGGTTCAGAGACTAAATTATACAAGCTCCGTTTTTGTTGGATTTGGACAAAGGCTTGGATTTCTTTTATCAGTGCTTTAACTGAATCTAAACCGATCAGGCTATCCAGCTCGGCAATAACATCATTGATACTTTCTTCCGCTGGAGTGTGCTCGATCACAACTGGATTTATCCTGGGTTTGGCTGGCGGTTTTTCCTTAGTTACGCTTTGGTGTGTTGGGGTAATACTATGAGGTTTTCCCCTAAACATAAGCAAGGCATCGCTAACCGAAATTTTACCCTGCTCTACAAGCGTAATGATTTCATCGCTCTTAATGGGTTCTGGTTTGTTGATCATCCTATCAACTCCTCTAATCGACCTCAACATCCTCCATTATCTATCCTCTATTTATACGCAAGAACCCAGGAAATAGTTACTCTTTCAAGTAATTTCCTGGGTTATCTTAAGTAATTATTAATTGTATCTAATTTGGCATTGTCCTATCTACGAACGCTGTTATCACCATAAATAACAAACTTGGTAGATGTTAATGCTGTTAGACCCATAGGACCTCGAGCATGGAGTTTTTGAGTACTGATACCGATCTCTGCACCCATGCCAAACTCCGACCCATCGGTAAATCTGGTTGAAGCATTGACATAAACAGCCGCCGAATCAATCTCTTTAACGAAGCGGCGAGCATTATTTAGATCGTTCGTAAGAATTGCCTCTGAATGGTTAGTACTATATTTTTCGATATGCGCAATGGCTTCTTGAAGCGATGAAACGATTTTAATAGCTAGGATGAGGTCTAAGTATTCGGTTTCCCAATCGTCTTCGGTAGCTTCTGCAACGTCGATTATCTTTCTGACCTTTTCACATCCTCTTAGTTCGACCCGTTCTTCTAATCTTTTCTTAAGATCTGGTAACAACTGAGAAGCTATATCTTCATGAACCAAGACTGTTTCCACCGCGTTACAAACCCCTGGTCGCTGCAATTTTGCGTTTTCAATTATTTTTATGGCTTCATTCAAGTCTACTGGATAATCGACATAGATATGGCAGTTTCCCGCCCCAGTTTCAATCACAGGTACAGTAGCATTTTCTATTACGCTCTTTATTAGACCCGTTCCGCCACGGGGGATCAATACATCAATTAAGCCGTTTAGTCTCATCATTTGTTGAACCTGGCACCTATCTGTGTCCTCTATTAATTGAACTACATCAAAAGGTAAGTTCAATTTTTGGAGAGCATCGCGTAAGAGTCTTGCAATCATTTTATTTGAATGAATGGCTTCGCTGCCACCTCTTAGCACTACCGCGTTTCCACTTTTTAAACATAATGCAGCAGCATCTGCTGTTACATTTGGTCTTGCTTCATAAATAATTCCTACAACACCGAGAGGAACTCGAACTTGATAAATCTGTAGACCTTGATTCGTAACCTTCCCATGAATTGTTTCACCGAGTGGACTTGGAAGCGAGGATATTTCTCGAATTCCTTGTGCCATGCTAGCAATTCTTTCTTTAGTAAGCGTTAATCGATCTAACATTGCGCCAGAAATTCCTTTTTCTTTTGCCTTTTCGATATCTTTTTGGTTTGCTTCGATTATCTTTAAACTGTTCTCTTCTATATTATCTGCCATTGTAATAAGTGCGTGATCTCTTTCCGAGTTCGATAATTTGACCCACTCTTTACATGCTATTTTCGCAAGTTGAGCCTTTTTGATTACTTCCATTCTGCCCTCCCCTTTCTAGAAACCACCTTGGTAATAACCAAATTATTGCGATGAACAACCTCTTGGAAAGAAAAGGTTCCTTCAAGTCTTTCGATTTCTTCCGAACACTTACCCATTATTCGATCTAGTTCATTGTTTGAATAGTTACATAAGCCTTTTGCTATCTCAACTGTCTCGCTATTAATTATCTGAACAAGATCTCCAGATTGGAATTCGCCAGAATAGGAAACCACCCCGATTGGGAGCAAACTCTTTCCATTATAAAGCGCTTCTTCCGCCCCACGATCGATGATGATTTGTCCTCTAGGATGAGATATTGATGCTAACCATCGCTTTCTACTAGGTAGCTTAACTGGTTTGGCTAAAAACTTCGTACCGATTGATTCCCCATTTACAGTTTGAGTAATTGCAAAATCTTTCGCACCATTAGTAATTACGACAGGAATACCAGCATTAGTTGCTATTTGTGCCGCTTGAAACTTGGTAGCCATTCCGCCAGTTCCTAGAGTGCCCTTTCCTCCTGCCATTGCTTCGATTTCTGGTGTGATTTCTTCGATAATTGGAATTAGTTGCGCTTTCGAATTGTGGCGAGGATCTTCCGTATATACTCCATCGATGTCCGAGAGAATTATTAATAAATCAGCACTGATCAACGTTGCCACTAATGCAGATAAAGTATCATTGTCTCCGACAGCGATCTCGTCGAAACTAACTGAATCATTTTCATTAATGATCGGGATAATGCCGTTTTGAAGCAAAACCTCCAAGGTATTACGACTATTGAGGTATCGGTTTCGTTGCTCAAGATCTTCCGCTGTAATAAGAACTTGCCCACAAACATGGGAATACTCTGCAAAAAGCCGGGAGTATGTTTGCATCAGAATGCCTTGCCCCACAGCTGCGGCAGCTTGTTTTTCTTCAATACGTTTTGGTCTGTGAGTTAAACCCATTGGCCCTAATCCCGCTCCTACTGCCCCAGAAGACACGATCGCAACTTCAATCCCACTATTGACTAAATCCGCAACTTCACGAACTAACTTTTCAATTTGTCCAAGTTTCAACCTCCCGTTATCATAGGTTAAAGAACTAGTGCCTACCTTTACCACAATCCGTTTTTTGTCCATCATTATCAGCTTCTTTCCTGTGAATCTTATTACACATTATAGCATGATTACTAGGTTTAGGAAGTAAAAAAGCACCAACCGTTAACGGTTAGTGCTTTTTCTTAGTTAGTTTTAATTTTGGTTAAGGATTCAATAAATTCTTTGATAATCTCTGCGTCTTCAATCGCTTCTGCTACATCTCTTTCTTCAAGATCAACATGAAAAGGATATCTTACATTTACCCCGTAGTCTGTCAAGTTAATACATTCGTCCATTATCTCGATGAAGGACGAATTGTAGCGTTGACAATCGCGGTTTAGCACCACTAGATCGTGGGTTTTTCTTATTCGTGCACCACTAAAGGCAATAAACCCTTTAAGATATTTTTCGGCGGATTGTTGGCAGTGATAAGCAATGATTTCTAGCGGTTTGGGTTTCATTCTCTGTAAGTAAACTGCCGATTGTAAATCTAAATCAGCTAAGGTAAACCACTCTTTTGCAACCGCTATATTATCCATAGACTTTCACTCCCTCCCTCTTGATCTTGTATTCAAGCGTAGTTTTGATGCTTGCTCGCTCTATAAATTCTTCCTTGGTATAAACCAATAGGTCGACTGGATACAGAGATATTGGGGCAATTGCTTTTCTGGCACGTTTAATAAGCTCTAGGGCTTGGTTGCCGTTAGTCGTGGTTAGTATGCAAAGATCAATATCGCTATCTTCATTCGGAGAACCATAGGCGTATGAACCAAATAAAAAGATCTCTTCGACGGGAATTACTTCGACAATTTTCTCAACTAAAGATTTTACATATTGTTCTAATTCGGGAGTCACCAAAACCAGCTCCTCATTTTCGTTAACTTTAGTGTCTACTTCTATTATACAGGATTAATGGTAACCCTCCAAATCTTTCTTAAATAGCGTAATAATTCTCTTGATTTTGTTGACAAAATTAACCGATTAGGTTTATAATATCTGAAAACACATAAAGGTCTGAGGTCAAATGATAGAGATTTGGAATGGAGTTTTAAGCAGGGTTTTCAATTTCGTTTTTGCTTTTTGGAGCTGGGGCTACTTTTATTGCGCTGGCTATTTTAACTTTATCAAAAACGAATTGAAAAGCACGCCTAATCTAAATCTCTATTCTGTATGAAAGTTTCAAGTGACATAGGTTAAGAGTATAGAGGCTTAGAAAGCCTCTTTTTTTATCATAAAGGAGGAATTGCGCATGGTCATCGTTATGAAACCGAATGCCCCCCAAAGTGAGATCCATAGGATAATCGAAAAAGTAAAAAGTTTGGGTTGTAGAATTCATGTTTCGCAAGGAGAAAACTATTGCTTACTTGGATTGGTGGGACATACTGAAAAGATCGATCTAAGCCAGCTTCAAGCTAATGAGCATGTTGATCGCGTCATTAGAGTGCAACACCCGTTCAAATTGGTAAATCGGTTGTTTCATCCAGAAGACACAGTGCTCGATATCGAAGGTGTGAAAGTCGGTGGTGGTAACAATGTGTATATCGCTGGACCATGTGCGGTAGAAAGTGAAGAACAACTGTTGACGATCGCCACTGCCGTTAAAGAAGCTGGAGCCCACATGCTCAGAGGTGGAGCCTATAAACCTCGTACTTCCCCTTATAGTTTCCAAGGCCTTGAAGAAGAAGGTTTAAAGATTATGGAACGAGTGAAATTCGAAACTGGTTTACCGATCGTAACAGAAGTTATGTCCCCTGACACTGTAGAGATTGTTGCGAGCTATGCCGATGTTTTACAAATCGGAGCCAGAAACATGCAAAACTTTCCTCTTTTAAAGGCAGTTGGAGAGACGGACAAGCCTGTGTTACTTAAACGGGGTTTATCCGCCACTATCGAAGAATGGCTCATGGCTGCCGAGTATATTATGGCGGAGGGAAATAAAAAAGTGATCCTTTGCGAACGTGGGATCCGAACTTTTGAAACCTATACCCGCAATACCTTGGATTTAAGTGCAGTACCAGCCGTGAAGGAACTTAGCCACCTTCCAATCATTGTTGACCCAAGTCATGCAGCAGGAAAGTGGAGAATGGTTGAACCTTTATCCAAAGCAGCGATCGCTGTCGGAGCCGATGGTCTAATTGTTGAAGTTCACCATCAACCTGAATTAGCTGTATCCGATGGAGCTCAATCGTTAAAGCCCGAGAAGTTCGAAAAATTAATGAAAGCAGTTAGACAAATAGCAGCGATTAATGAGGTGACCAGATGTTAAAAAAGATCGTATATCAAGGGGTTCCAGGTTCTTTTAGTGAAGAAGCCGCTATTAAATATTTCGGTGCTAAAACAGAGCGAATATCCGTTCAGTACTTTGAAGAAGTGTTCGTTGAGGTTACTGAGGGAAACGGTGAATTTGGTGTACTCCCTTTAGCAAATTCCCTGACAGGCGGAGTATATGAAGTACTAGATTTAATTAATGTGTACAACCTCTATATTGTCGGTGAAGTATATTTACCGATTAAACATCACCTACTTGGAATTCCTGGTGCGTCTATCGAGCAAATTACTGAAGTTTATTCGCATCCACAAGGTTTTCAGCAATGTTCGCGCTTTCTAACTTCTTTTTCGCAGTGGATGAAGATTCCCTACTTCAATACAGCGATCAGTGCTCAGTATATAAAAGAACAGGCCTCACCAAATAAGGCCTGTATCGCAAGCGAACGAGCAGCAGAAATATATGGTTTACAAGTGTTAAAACCTAGTATTCAAAACAATAATCATAACTACACTCGCTTTATTATTATCGGAAAAGAAATTCTGGAATCAGACAACAATGATAAAGTAAGCATAGTGTATTCCCTACCTCATAAAGCGGGTAGTTTGTTTCAAAGTTTGTCAATCTTTTCGGTCCACGATTTAAACCTTTTGCGTTTAGAATCAAGACCGATCCCTGATCGACCTTGGGAATTTTATTTCTATGTTGATTTTACAGGAAATCTACTGGCTGACCGCACCAGGTTTGCTCTGGAACTACTGAAGGAAAAGACTACATATTTTAAGCTACTAGGTTGCTATAAATCTGCAGCTATTGATTGAGTGCATCAAGCACTCTTTTTACTATTTCCTTAGCTTCAGGTAGGGACATATCCCGATAGTTTCCGCATTGAATTTCATTAGCGGCGGGTACTTCAGCCGCCGCTAATATTTTATTAAGTGAGTTCTTTAAACCTTCAGCGATCTGATTTTCACAATATTCCCCGACTAGAATCAAGTAAAATCCTGTCCGACATCCCATCGGGGAAACATCGATCACGTTTGCAAATTCTTCCCGTAAAAACCCCGCAAGCAAATGCTCGATAGCATGGACAGCTCCTGTAGGCATTATTTCTTGATTTGGTTGAGTAAACCGTAAGTCAAACTTACTGATCACGTCTCCTCTAGGAGTAAGGATCCTGCCACAGTGCCTAACAAACGGAGCTTTAACTTTTGTATGGTCAAAGGTGAAACTTTCAACGATTACATTATCCATATTGTACTCCTCCATAAGTAGTTGCCACAATTAGGCTCCGCAAGCACTCTGTCTTTCACTGATCACTTGTTGCCAAACTAAGTCATCGATTGGTCTATTAAAGCTACGAAAACCCGCTAAAATAAATCCATGTTTTTGTGCTAATTCTCGCATTTCATTTAAGTAATCGAGATTCAGATCGGCACCGATACTTGTATTTTCATAACGCTGCTCAAGACCGAGCATCATTGTTTCAGACATGCAAGCATATGCTAGACCCTTATCGAAACCAAAATCCCAACCTAAATCAGCTTTATTTGGAGTTTCAATAACACCACCATCGATCACTAATACATCTTTCCGATTATCTAGTACTTCATCAGCAACGTTTGCTGGTCGGGAAACATCACAAACCAAAGCACCCCACTTCAAGTTGGAAGAAGTGAGCATAGCCTTTGTATTACTTGTTGCCGCTAACACTAAATCTGCTTTAGGCAACCACTTATTGAGATCTACTGTGATCTTAATTGGAAAATCTTTCTTGTCACGCAAATCTTTCACTAACTCGATCCAAGCAGTGAGCGAATCATCTTGTGTCGGTAGGTCAATTAATTTCCCGACATAATGACCAATTGCGCCTGGTGAAAATGTTACGCCTTTTTTATTCAGATCCGAAAGATATTTAAGTATTTCAGCGGCAACCTTCAACATCCGATACTCGCTTTTTTCTGGACGTTCAGGATTACCTATTAGAATTAACTCGCTAACACTTTCAGAGAGCAATACCGCAGAGGCTTTACCGATTGCTCCGCCAGCACCAACTACAGCAGCTGTTACTTTGTTGAGATCCATTCCGAGTTTTTGTGCACCTAAAATTAACGACTCTACACACGAAACCACAGTATAAGAGTTCCCTGTCGTAATTGGAACATCAACCTTGCCTGTCAAGGATCTTCCACCCATAGTAACGACCGAAGTATAAGCTCCTAAACCAACGATTTTTGCACCTCTTGAACGTGCTAATTCAACTGCAGCAATAATCTCCGATTGAGCTTGTTCAGATGACATTTCTACCAATTGGTCAGCGGTCCGAGGTACGACAATAAATTCGCCGTAAGCACTCTGGCCCGTCTTACTTACTATTGTGGTACTGGAAACAACAAAAGGTTCAACCATATCATTCCAGCGGCTTGATATATCTTCTAACTGTTCATCAGTCAATACTTGTAGACTCTTATCAAATTCCGTATAGTTTTTCAGATCGAGTGGATGAACGAGGAACGCAAACCTGCCTTCATTCGGATCATCAGATGGTTTTGCAATTTCTTTTCTGACTAATGGCTTTGGATCTTCATCGTCTGGATCTTTATAATTCACTAAGTGACCGATTAATGCCGCTGTATTTCTATGAGCAAGCATTCTAACCGCACGCTCGATTCTGGATAATGCAGTCTCTATCTGCTCATAACTAATGATTAATGGAGGTTCAATTCTAATTACACTAGCACCGTTTAAAGTTGGTGCAACGCGTAGATTTTCTGTATTTAGTAAGTAGCTTGAGAACAAAGGTGTCAATATTTCTTGTTCAGCCATTACCCCTAGCAAACTATCTGGATAAAGCTCGCGATCCGAACCTAAATCGATACCGATCATTAAACCGCGACCTCGAACTTCTTTGATAATATCTGGATACTTCGCTTGGATTTTAAGCAATCCATTCTTAAGTAGTTCGCCCTTCTTTTTAACTTCTTTGATCAACTCACAGTCATTGCGAGTTAACATTTCAATCACTTTAAGACCAACGCGACAACCAATAGAATTGCCCGCAAATGTGGAGGAATGTTTATTACCGAATTCTTCTGTATATACATCTTCGGTACATAAAACTGCTCCGATCGGTACAATTCCACCACCAAGTGCCTTGGCGAGTACCATAACATCTGGTTCTACACCTTCATCGAAACAGGCAAACATTGTTCCTGTTCTTCCAAGTCCTGTCTGGACTTCGTCGAAGATTAATAGTGCTCCAAATTCATCACATACTTCTCTTACCGCTTTGAGATATCCTTTTGGCGGAAGAACTATACCACCCTCACCTTGGATAGGCTCGACAATAAAGGCGGCATAGTTTTCACCATTTGTCTCAAATTCCATTCGCAAAGCATTGATATCACCAAATGGGATGTGCTTAAACCCTGTAACTGGAGCACCAAAATCCTTTTGATATCCTGTATTACCTGTAGCAGAAAGAGCACCTAAAGTTTTCCCATGGAAACTATTGGAGGTGGCGAGAATTCCGAGCTTCTTCTTTCGGGATCGAACTAATTTAATTGCTGCTTCGACTGCTTCCGCACCACTATTAGTGTATGTAACATATTGCATATTGGCAGGAGCAATCTCAATTAACCTTTTTGCTAGTGCCCCAGCAGCCTCTAAAAAGGATGGCTGAGTAAAACTAGGTTCGAGTGAGGCCTGGATTTCGTTGATCGCCTCCCAAATTGTTGGATGATTAAAGCCAAAAGGCAGCGCTCCGTAGGCAGCGATAAAATCCAAAATCTGGTTGCCTTGATCATCGTATAAATAACAGCCCTCACCTTTTTTGTACCTTTTGTTCATTCCAATTTCTTGCAATAACCTACCTAAGTAAGGATTGATATGTTCGACATATGGATGCATCATATTTCCCCCTAACATCGTTGAGCACAAAGTTGTGCACACAGTTATTATATCAATTCAGTTTGGGAAATACAATGCACAAATTTGGATTAATTGTAAAAAAATCGCCCTATTGAGTAATCAATAGGGCTCGGAAATATCACAAAAATCTTACAAAACTCCTGTTAAGGCATTATTTACTGCCTCAATGATAGCTTTACTAGTAAATGTTGCATTCGTAACAACATCAACTCCATCGGTGCCTTGGTTTTCGATAATTCGAGTTGGAATTTGTTCAAATGCTGGATCAGAAACGCCTGGAGTTTCATTATGCTCTAAGATATTGATTTTAACGATTTCTCCATTATCAACAAGTACTTCAAGTTTAACTGGACCGATAAATCCTTTTGCTTCACCAATGTATTTTTGTGCACCTGCGGTTTTTAAAGCAGGATCGTTAATTTGAATTGCCAATCCAATCGCAAGCCCAATTATTACGCCAAGCAAGATAAGTGAAATAACAGTTGTAGTTTTGTAGAACATTTCTCTCCTCCTATTAAGGGTATTAATCAATAGATCTTTATTCGGTAGTTAGTTGCTATCTCCTTCTCAAATCACTAGACAAAAAATCCAAATCGAGCCGAAAACTGCATGAAGTTTTGCGGTCTGGATATCTATGTCATAAAAAATTTGAGATTTGCATCTCCTGATGTTCATTAAAGCGACAGGGATGGTAAGGAATACTAATCCAGTGATTATCGGAACTAGTTTCATTAAAATCAGCCAAAAAACCGCGATATATGTTGCGCATAGAAAGGCCGAATAAAGACAAACCCCTTTTCCCAAACCCATTAGTTTAGCGATCGTGATTATTTTTATATCTGTTTCAATATCACGTAAATCATTTCCGTGAAGAATCGCTGTTACTAGAAATGCAATGGGTAGTGAAGTCCATAAAAGCATTGATGAAAACTCGCCTGTAAGTGCATAATACACAGCTTGACTAAGAACAGGACCAAATAAAAGGAACACAACAAATAAACCTAGTCCACGATACTTTAGTTCGCATGGTGGAGCGGTGTAATAATATGCACCCGAGATCCCTACCGCGCTAAAGACTATCACCCAATAACGTTGATAGACAACTGCAAAAGCGATTGACATCAGGAAAAACAAAACCATAACACTTTGTCCAACATGCAAAGCCAGTTTCGGAGAGATCCTGCCTTCAATCAGGACTTGACTCGCCGCTAGCACATCAGGTTGGTCTATTCCATTCGTACAATCAAAGAATTCATTTAATATATTTGATGCACAATGGAGCAACAAAACGCAAAAAAGAATTGAAATAAAGAGCGCATCGCTAAAATTTCCATTTAAGTATGCCGTAATGCCACCAAGAAATACTGGAACAATTGATGCGCTCCAAGAAAACGGACGTGAAATTTCTAACCAATTCTTTAATCCATTCATCAAATCGCCGACTCCTTGAGAAAAAAGTCATTTCATTTTAATGTACCCAAGGATGTACGATTTATTTAAAACTCAAAAAAACCTTCCCGAATTACTTCGCACACCGTCGGGTGTGGGAACACTAACTTCTTAATATCTTCCAACTTCATCTTAGTATCAACCAAGATTCCAGCCCCATAAATGATCTCTGATGTATAACTTCCGATCATATGGACACCAACAATTGTTTGGGTTTCTTTATTCAAAAGAATCTTGCAGATTCCATCTCCGCCTTCGTTTTCAGCCATGTAACGACCACTATAACGCATTGAAATAGTGATTGAATCAACATCAATACCTGCTTCTTTGGCACTTTGTTCGGTGTGTCCTACGGATGCTACTTCTGGATTGGTGTAAATCACATTGGGAATTGCATCGTAATTAACTTCATCGACGTCGCCCAATATCGTGTTTACTACTACTTCCGCTTCGCGATACGCTGTATGAGCTAGCATCGAACGACCATTAACATCGCCAGCTGCATAAACATTAGGTACATTTGTTCGTCCTGAGCCATCAACTATGATTGCACCATTTTGTACTTCTACCCCAATCGTTTCTAAACCAAGGCCATTAACTACTGGCTTTCTACCAGTACTGATTAATACTTTATCCGTTTCGACAGAAACGGTTTCTCCATCCACCTGATAAATGACTTTTGAATCCTCGATACCAGTGACTCTTGAGTTGAGGTGGAAGGTAATCCCCGCTTTTTGATAGTTCTTCAAAAGAATATTTGAGATATCTGCATCTATATAACCGCCAACATGGTCCAACATTTCAATAACGGTTACTTTACTACCAGCCGAGTTAAAATACGAGGCCATTTCTAAACCGATTACTCCACCGCCGATAATTACCAGTTTTTCTGGGATCTCTTCAATATCAAGAATTTCTCGATTTGTAAGTACAAAGCCGCTTTCTAAGCCTTCTTTTAGTCCTGGAATAGGTGGAATAGCAGGTAATGAACCAGTGGCAATCAATAGATTGGTTCCAGAATATACATTACCATCAACACTAACGTTAATTCCATTCTCATCCCGTCCTTGAATTTCAGCTTCCCCTTCAAGAACATCTACTTCATTTTTCTTTAGTTTGCTTTTGATACCAGATACCAACATTCTAACGATCTTATTCTTCCGTTTAAGCACTGTCGCATGATCGAAACTTACTTTTTCGGATTTGACTCCATATTTTTCACTAAACCGCGCATAATCATAAATTTTGGCTGAATGGAGCAAAGTTTTCGATGGGATACAACCTTCATTTAAACATACTCCGCCCAAAGCACGCTTCTCAATTACCAAGGTTTTTAATTTAGCTTGCCCAGCTCGCTCAGCCGCTAGGTAACCCGCTGGACCTCCACCGATAACTATTAAATCGTAACTCAATCCATCTCCTCCTTTGTATTTAAAAGTTTTTCAGAAACTTTTTCTGCATGATACGAACTTCGAACAAGTGGTGCACTGGCTACATATTTAAAGCCGTATTCCTCACCTACTTTTTTGTAGTACTCGAACTCTTCAGGTGAAACATATTCGATTACAGGGTGGTGTTTTGCGGACGGAGCAAGATATTGCCCGATCGTCATTAAATCACAATCCACAGCCCGTAAATCTTTCAGGGTTTGTAATACTTCCTCTTTTTGTTCTCCAAGCCCCAAAATAATCCCAGATTTCGTATGAATAGAAGAGTCCAATTCCTTTACACGGGCTAGAAGTTCTAAAGATCGTTCGTAAATTGCTTGTGGCCTTACTTTCGGATACAAACGCGGAACGGTTTCCACATTATGGTTAATAATCTCAGGTTTAGCGGCTGCTACTGTCTGAAGAGCTGCTAAAGATCCATTAAAATCAGGAATTAATACTTCTACGATAATGCTACTATCCATATCTTTTATCGCTCGGATCACCTTCGCAAATTGGGAGGCCCCGCCGTCCTCAAGATCATCTCTTGATACTGAAGTGATCACAACGTGTTTAAGTTTTAATTGGGCGACTGCTTGAGCGACATGTTCTGGTTCGAGTGGATCCACTGCTAAGGGAGTGGACTGGTTCTTTTCTACATTACAAAAAGTACATTTCCTGGTACAAATTCTTCCTAGAATCATAAATGTAGCGGTCCTCTTTCCGAAACACTCTACTATATTGGGGCATTTTGCTTCTTGGCATACCGTATGTAAAGAGAGTTTGTTTAGCATCTCTTTGACCTCAAGGGAGTGTTCGTTTGAGCGATATCCAACTCTCAGCCAACTAGGTTTTCGCTTATACATTGGTCAGTAACTCCTTTCTCTTTGAATAGACTGGCTAGTTCATCAACCGTTAGCCATTGTGGTATTAAATCAAAGACCTCACAAAATTTTTGACTGAGTTTAAGCATCACTGCCTTGAGATCTTGCTTTTGTCCAAGCAGTTTCTCAAGTGAAGTTGTTCCTCGGTCGGTTATTCCACATGGAGTAATCCAATTAAAGTGCGTTAAGTTGGTATTTACATTCAAGGCAAATCCATGCATACTAACCCAGCGTTTGATAGCAAAACCGATCGCTGTAATTTTGTCATTCCCAACCCAAACTCCAGTATACTGCGGGTCTCTTACAGCTTCAATACTATAATCTTTAAGAAGTTGGATAAACACTTCTTCTATATTGAAAATAAATTTTCGCACACTCTTTCCATGTAGTTTTAGATCCATGATCGGATAACCAACTATTTGACCAGGACCATGGTATGTAACATCGCCTCCCCGATTTGTGGTCACCAATGACGCACCTAGAGCTTTAAGCTGTTGTTGGGTTAGATGAACATGTGAAGTCTGACCACGCTTCCCCATTGTTATAACAGGTGGATGTTCAAGTAAGAGAAGAATATCATCGATAGCATTTTCTTGCCTAAGTTCCAAAAGAATTTCCTGTAGTCTAAACGCAACGTTATATTCAATTAGTCCTAAAGATACAATTTGCAAATTCATTTATCCATGCCCCTCTATAAAAACGGAAGTCCACATGATATAATGATCATAACGTGTTTTCCTAAATGTTATTTTAATCATAAGAAAAAGTAAATGCAAGGAGATAGTACATATGGAGACAATTTGCCGAATCCTCACCAAAGAAGAATTTAACTCAGCATTATCAATTCGTTTAAAGGTTTTTGTTGACGAACAAAATGTTCCTCTCGAAGAAGAACGCGATCATTATGATGATTCCGCTATTCACTTTGGCGCTTTTGTAAGTGACACAATGGTAGCCACAGGCCGTTTAATAATCCTTGACGATAACACAGGAAAAATCGGTCGTATGGCGGTTCTGAGAGAATACCGTGGTTTAGGTATTGGACTTACCTTACTTAATTCACTTATCCACGAATGTCGGCGCCTAGGCTTAAAAGAGGCTATCTTAAGTGCCCAGCTCCAAGCAATTCCGTTCTATGAAAAAGCAGGTTTTACAGCTCATGTAGGAATCTACGATGATGCAGGTATCCCTCATCGAACCATGACCTTGTGTCTCTAATTCCGTTTTAAGATCAATAAATCGATCGCAATTAGCGTTAAAAAGGCAACTACTGCAGGCAAGACTGATTGTAACGCCCAAGTAGAATCAAACGCTCGGATGGAGCCAAGAATTAATCCAGCGAGGACTGCTTTGGTTCCATTCGGATAATTTTTTAATAGCAGGCTAAGTAAATGAGCCAAAGCTAATAACCCAACCAATGCCCCAATTCCGAATGGGAGTAGAATCCCAAGATTGAGGTCTTGAACAGCTTCTAAGATTAATTCATAACTATTAAATATAATTAAAACGGTTGTACCACTTATTCCAGGGATCAACATCGCAGCACTCGCAATTGCACCCACAAAGACTAGGGTAATTGCTTGAGGAGCTTGAAACGAACTATTAAAGTCGGAGATGATATCCGAAAACATAAACATGATTAGGAAGCTGAGAAAGAAAATAATCCATACTTCCCGCCTTGCTTTTGCATCTTGTACTCCTTTAATAATGATCATGGCGGATGCTAAGATAAAGCCAAGAATAGCACCGTTTGCTTCGAGCGGATAGGTATCGAGGAAATATGTCACTATCGATGAGCCAAGGTAGATACTCAAGCAAAGGCTAAGAATAAATGGTAGTAATTTTTTTAGCTTTACCCTTTTTATCGCATCGATCAACTCGTTATAAATACCTAGAATTAATGCCATATTACTACCACTAATTCCAGGAACTAAATTAATAAATCCGATCGGTATTCCATAGAGTAGCCATTGAATAAAAGTCTTCATTTTTGCGTGGCTCCTTTTGCTAAAATGCTGTATTTTGGAGGTCATTATGAAGCGTCTAATAATAGGCACGTTTCTTATTCTCTTAATCCTGATTGTCCCTTATGAGACGGGATATGCTAAATCGATTCAAACACAAATACCTTCGTTTACTGAGTTAGGACGTTATGTGCTAGCAAGTAAAACTTTAACTAGCTCTTTTATTCAATCACTTTCAGAACGAGATGGTCTAAAATTAGAGAAGTTACTACATTCTTCCCTACCTACGGAAGGAACTCTAAACAACCTTTTAGATATTCCCTGGTTTATTGAGAAATTCCTGTATGAAGAAAAAGAACTTCATATTTTTGATGATACAATTCGAATCAAGGTGGCACTTACGCCAATTGTTAATCCAGTTATTATAGAACACTATTCCTATTACGATCTCGAACTAGCATGGGTTATCGAAGGCACAGAATTAGTCATATCAAACTTAGCTTTGCAGCCTGTTTTGGAAAGCGACATTAACTTGGATCCACAAATCGCTCAAAATATCGAGAAAGCCTTAAAAAATTGGCTCTCCGTTCTAATTAAGAATGTCAATGAGGAAAACAAAGAACTACTTGCAGCAAGTTTTGTAGAACCGAATGAGAGAAGCTCTCTTATTTTAGATTTCTTTGAGTCGTTCAATCCGATCACGGAATTTAAACTCTTAAGATATAGGTTGGCCGATGAAATAGAAGTTGAGCTGAATTTTTATGCTAGAGACGATATTATTGTGAGAACTCGGTTATACATAATTCCCACTGGATCAAATTGGATGATTAAGGATTTAATAGCATTCCCTCTCTGGAAAGTAAAACATTAAGAACACCCTATTATGTTTTCTAAATAGGGTGTTCTTCGTAACATATGTTCTAAAAAATATTCTAGAAATGAAGTCC
Organism: Bacillota bacterium; assembly: GCA_012728115.1. Classification (GTDB taxonomy): domain Bacteria; phylum Bacillota; class Limnochordia; order Darwinibacteriales; family JAAYFS01; genus JAAYFS01. The sequence goes on from JAAYFS010000036.1 coordinate 30,077, forward strand.
AGCTCCGATAAAGACACCGCTAAAGCGATGAGAATAGGCTTCTTCTGCTTTTAGATTCTCTGTTCTATAACCAGCCTTAGCTACCAAGAACGGAATCTTGTACTCTATCCCGACTTCAAAACTCGATAGTTGAGCATTTTCTGCATCTAAATTTTCTTTATAAGTACTAGTTAATATAGGGGCAAATTCGTACAACCCATATGCTCTCAAGCCTCTTGCAATTTCAACGCCAAGCCCAGCTTCATATGTTAATCCTTGAAATAGTCCAAAGGAAAAATTGTCGTTATTTTGATGAACGAATCCAGTGTATTTATATCCTACACCACCGATTACCGAACCTCTAAAAGGTATTGGCCAATCTACTCGAACCTTCCCACCTAGATCTGCGATGACATAACGCTGTCCCTCTAATTCAGCTGGGTCTTCTATATCCTCAATATTTTTCCGAATTAAGTCCCAAACCAAACTGATTCCATCGTCATTTCCTGCAAATTGAGCATCAGACACTACAGAAAATGGTCCAACTTTAAATAAGCGAAACTGACCCCCATACACATTTTTCAACTCAATGTTATCGAAAGGAACTTCAAATTTATGTACTCTTACCATCTCGCCAGTCAAACCAAAGGCCAATGCTGGAGAAGAAATAAAAAGGATTGAACATAACATAACTGCTAAAATTGTGTTTCGTTTCATTATTAAATCACTGCACCTTTCCTTTGTACTTTAAAACTATCGACTCTATTATCTTTTATTCTCACAAGTTCACTCTTTTCCTGTTAAAAAAGGTAAATTTGGCTAGGACTGAAGATGGTAAAAATCTCCCAGCATGTATTCTATTTAGAACCCAGACAAGCGCATAAGCAATAACAAGCCGCGGAAGTAGGAGAATCCAGATTGGAATTCCTACTCTCCAGAACAATAAAGTATCTTCAATTAACGCATGTGCTAAAGCCATACTAGATCCAACTGCTCTTACTTCGTAGTCGGAGAGTTTGCCTTCCTTCACATAAGAGATGATTACTCCCGATCCATAGGTTAAACCAAAGATAAAGGCTACCAAGATCGGAAAAACGGCATTTTCACTTAATCCTAAGTGTTTTAATGGTGGATGTAGTTTGTGAGACCATTTATCTAGGATAGAATTATCTTTAGCAATTTCTAAAACTATAATAATTGGAATTACTATGATAGCTAAACTCCAAACATTACTTATTCCGTTAAGTAAACCCTCCCAAAGAGTTGCAAAAATACTCAAAATAGCCACCCCCCGAGTATTCCAACTAGAAGTGAAGGAATTAAGCGGACCAGAAGTACATAAAACAGAGAGCAACCCGCTTTCTTACTGATCGCTAACTCCATAAAGAGAGAATGACTTAACATTAACATAACCCCGATAATCATTAGTTCTTTTAAAGTCAAAGAAAGAGTGAGAATCACACCGATGGCAGCGTAAAGATTAATGAAATAACCACTGAATAAAGCCAGCGCAGCCTTACCGGAAAGACCAAAGACGCGCATTAGGGGAGCTGCAAAATCAGCGAGAAACTCTAGTGCTCCACTTTTCCCTAGAATCGTCACAACTATCGACACGGGGATGATAATTTTTGCTAGGTCGAATGTTGTAAGTAACCCTTTCAACATTCCAGCATACAATGTTTCTTTTTTGACTTGGATCATCCCAATTCTCCTTCTTTACAATACTTTAGAATATCAGCCATATCACCAGGTAATGGAACCGAAATGTTTACTGTCCGACCTGTTCGGGGATGCCTAAATGAAAGTGACCATGCATGAAGCGCTTGTCTATTGATCAAACTTGAGGGTTTTGAATAAATCGGATCAGCTAAAATCGGATATCCGAGCCAGGCAAGGTGCACTCTGATCTGATGAGTTCTTCCACTAAACAACTGAAGCTTGGCTAAGGTGAGTTTATGTTCCTTGTCATGATAATAGGTTCTAATTACCTCATACTTTGTTTTGGCTGGTTTACCATCAGCGTCCACTACTCGTTTAAGGCCGTGATCTTCGTCGTTCTCAGCCCTCTTAATCGGTTGGTCAATCACCCCACTGTGATGCTCTATATGTCCTTCACAAATCGCCAAGTATTTACGCGTTAAATCATTTCTCCGCAATTGTTGCACCAGTTTATGGAAGGCATAGGGCTCTTTAGCAACTAAGATCGCACCAGATGTTTCTCGATCGAGCCGGTGGACAAGGCGGATTTTGCGCTTAAGTCCCTGTTTTTGCCAATAATATGCTAAAGCATTCGCTAATGTACCGCTTTGGTATGATCCTGTCGGGTGGACCGCCATATTTGGTGGCTTGTTCACAACAACCAGAGAATCATCTTCCCAAAGAATATCAAGTTCAATATCTTCTGCGGGTAAATCGGTTGCGGAATCGTGAAAATAAATAGAAATTACATCGTTTTCTTTTACTCGTTGAGTAACAAAGGCGCGGGTGCCGTTAAGAAATACCCCACCCCCTTGTTTCATTCTTCTTAATAACCCCCTACTAAGTTTCAGACGGCGGTAGATTATTTCTTTTATCATTAAACCAGCGTCTTCAGCTGAAACATGGACGATCAGATCTTCAGTCAATTGAGCTACCTCCGCATTTTTGATATTGCTAAGCCAATCGCAAATTGAATTGTAGCTACTAATACCACTGTTGCACCAGGAGGTGCAGCAAAATGAAACGAGATAATAATACCAATAAAGGATGCAAATAATCCTAAAATACCAGCGAGGATCATCATATGGGATAGTTTTTTCGTAAAAAGCGATGCTGTAGCAGCTGGGGTAATCATCAAAGCGACGACCAAAATCATTCCCACCGCTTGAATAGCTACGACTATTGAAACTGCTGTTAGAATCATTAACAACAAATCTAACCATGTTACTGGCAGTCCAGCGGCTTCCGCTCCTGTTGGATCAAATACGGAAAAGACTAGATGTTCAAAAGTAATAGAAACTATCAAGCCTACAAAAAGAACCGTCCCTCCGATTAAGTAAACCTCCTGTGGTCTAATGGCTAGGACTGAACCTAGCAGCAACGAGGAAAGATCGCCTGCGAAATTGGGCATTGCAGACAAAAGGATCACACCTAAAGCGAACGCACCTGTAAAAAGAATTGCTAAGGCGGTATCATTACGCACCTTGCTCGTACGATTCAAAAACGTAACACCGACCGCGGTAAAAATAGCGAGAATTATCGCTCCTAGATAAAGATTAAGACCTAGAAGAAGGGCAATCGCAATGCCAGCAAACGATGTATGAGCGATGGCATCGCCAATGAAAGCCAAACCTTTCAAAACAAGGAATGAGCCGATGATCGCCGATAATAGAGAAACCAAAGTAGTTCCAACTAAAGCTCTTGTCATAAACCCGTATTGAAAAGGTTCGATAAAGAAATCAATGTTCATGAATGGTGACCTCCCCAGAGGAACTGATGGTTGGGAAATGCTTAGAAAAGAGCCTTGTTAATATATCAGACTTAAGTACCTCATGAGGACAGCCTTGCATCACAACTTTTTGGTCCAAAGCGAGCACCACATCAAAGTTTTCAGCAAGACAGTTTAAGTCATGAGTAGTAATCACTAACGTTCGACCTTGATTACGAAGTTTGATAAATAACTCTAGTAGTTCGTGTTGAGCAAGTGCATCGAGTCCAGTGGCTGGTTCATCGAGGATGATTAAACTAGCCTCTTGAGCAATTGCTCGCGCTAAAAAAGTTCTCTGTTTCTGCCCTCCTGAAAGAGTCGCTATTTGTTTTGATGCTAAATCTTCAATTCCAACTGAAACAAGTGCTTCGTATGCTTTTTCTCGGTCAAGTTTGGTTGAGCGTTGCCAAACCTTTTTATGTACTAAACGCCCTTGAATTACAACATCTAGTACAGAGATTGGAAACTGCCAATCTATCTCTTCCGTTTGTGGTAGGTATGAAACCATTGGCCTAGCTTTTTCTGGTGACTTGTCAAACATCAAAATCTTCCCTGAAAATGGATGAACTATCCCTACTAATGATTTAAGGAGGGTTGATTTTCCACCACCATTAGGTCCAATAATGGCTGCCATTTGACCTTTTTTGACTTCCCAATTTATGTTTTCTAGCACAGTTTTAGATTCGTATTTCACGGAAATGGAATCTATTTTAATAACAAGATCCTTGGTTTCTGTCACTTCAAATCCCCCATCCTGACAGATTCTTACATCAGTTTATCACTTTTAGGATCGCACTGCAATCAAGTCGAAACTTTATCTGGTGACATTATGGTAGTATTTCCATTTAATTTTTGATAAACTTTGTATAAAAGGAATATAAGAAAGGAGTCGGTTCAATGACTGACCCACGGATCATGACCTTGGCAAAGAATTTAGTCAATTATTCGTGTAATGTTCAGAAAGGCGAAAAGGTACTAATTGAGAATTTTGGTTTGACCAAAGAACTTGTACTTGCCTTGATCGATGAGGTGTATGCTGCAGGTGGATATCCTTTTGTTAGTCTTCAGGATTATCGAATCAATCGAAGTCTGATATGGAATGCATCAAAGGAGCAATTCGATCTAATGGCCAGCTATGAAGCTGCTAGGATGAAAGAAATGGATGCCTACATCGGGATTCGAGCTGGTGATAATGTAAATGAGCTATCTGATGTTCCTGCGAACCAAATGCAAATGTTCGCCAAATATGTTAACCATCCAGTCCATACGGAGATTCGGATTCCTCATACTAAATGGGTGGTATTGCGCTATCCAACACCTTCAATGGCTCAGTTAGCCAACATGAGTACAGCAGCTTTTGAAGATTTTTACTTCGATGTCTGCAACCTTGACTATGCAAAGATGTCAAAAGCGATGGATGCTTTGGTTGCCCTAATGGACAAAACTGATGAAGTGCATATCGTTGGATCAGGAACTGACCTTAAGTTCTCGATCAAAGATATTCCTACGATTAAATCTGCTGGAAACCATAACATTCCAGATGGTGAAGTGTTTACAGCACCTGTTCGTGACTCAGTAAACGGCAAAATTAGCTATAATGCTCCTTCACCCTATCAAGGCTTTACGTTTAGGGATGTCGTCTTTGAATTTAAGGACGGAAAAATAGTATCTGCAACTGCTAATGATACTAAAAGAATTAATGAAATCTTAGACAGTGATGAGGGTGCCCGCTACATAGGAGAATTTGCGATCGGTGTCAATCCGTATATCAACCATCCAATGAACGATATTCTTTTTGATGAGAAAATCGCGGGCAGTTTCCATTTTACCCCTGGTCAATGTTACAAAAATGCTTTTAATGGAAACAATTCCTCTATACACTGGGACTTAGTCGCTATCCAGACTAAAGAATACGGTGGCGGAGAAATGTATTTTGATGGTGTATTAGTTCGCAAAGAAGGAATCTTTGTTTTAGATGAACTTCAAGCGCTAAATCCAGATGCTTTAAAATAGCTAAGAAAAAGGGGCTAAACTAACGCATTAGCCCCTTTTCTAGTTTCGCACGCAAATCCTCAAATCCAGGCTTACCTAGTAGCGCAAACATATTTCGCTTATATGCTTCAACACCAGGTTGGTTAAAAGGATTAACACCTAGTAAGTAGCCACTGATTCCGCAAGCCTTTTCGAAGAAATATACTAATGAACCAAAGTAGTATGGCGTCATTTGTGGAATGGTTACAACTAAATTCGGTACATTTCCATCAGAGTGGGCAAGTAAAGTACCCAAGAACGCCTTTTCATTTACAAAGTGCATCGTTTTGCCTGCAAGGTAATTCAAACCATCGAGATCGTTTGTTTCTTTCTCAAGCACGATATTTTTTTCAACCTTCTCCACAAACAAAACGGTTTCAAATAGTTGACGTAACCCTTCTTGAATGTATTGCCCCATGGAATGTAAATCTGTACTAAAATCTACTGCTGCAGGAAAAATTCCCTTATTATCCTTACCTTCGCTCTCTCCAAATAGTTGTTTCCACCATTCAGCAAAATAGTGAAAGCTTGGTTCATAGTTTACAAGGATTTCAATCGTCTTTCCTTTGCGGTAGAGCAAGTTTCTAATTGTGGCATACTGATAACAAATGTTTTGCTCTAGATCAGGATTCAGATACTGTTGGTAACTTGCTTGTGCGCCACTCATTATTTCTTCAATATCGATACCTGCTACCGCCAAAGGTAATAAGCCAACGGCAGTTAAAACAGAATATCTGCCCCCTACATCGTCAGGAATAACAAAGGTTTCATAGCCTTCGTTGGTCGCAAGGTCTCGCAACGCACCTTTTTCGCTGTCGGTTGTCGCATAAATTCGCTTCTGGGCTTCCTCTACCCCGTACTTTTCTTCTAAGTATTTTTTAAGAATTCTGAATGCGATCGCTGGTTCGGTGGTGGTACCAGATTTGGAGATAACATTAACAGAGATATCTCTACCTTCAATTAGTTCAAGTAGGTCGGTTAAATAGGTTGAGCTAATATGGTTGCCTGCGAAAAAGATTTGGGGTGCAGTTCTTTTCTCCTTTGGTAAGAGGTTATGAAAAGAATGAGTCAACAGATCAATGCCAGCCTTCGCTCCTAAGTAAGAACCTCCTATGCCGATTACGATCAACACATCGCTAGTATCCTGGATTCTTTTGGCGCATTCTTTAATCCGTTGATACTCATTTCTATCGTAATTAATTGGTAGGTCCACCCAGCCTAAGAAATCGCTACCAGCTCCACCTCCTTGATGCAGCTGATTATGAGCATTAAGAACATCTCTCTTTAAATAGCTAATTTCGTGGTTACCAATAAAATCAAGTGCGTTACTAAAATCAAACTTTAGTGGTGTCATATTAACCCTCCTATTCAATAGTTAGATAACTTCCATGTTTGCCTGGCTTAGCTGAATGAACGAGGATCCTTTTATTGATTCTCTGTTTGAGATCAGGAACATGGCTAATTATTCCAATTATCATCGATCCTAGCCTAAGTCGTTCTAAGGAGTTCATTACTGTATCAAGTAGTTCAGGATCTAAGGCACCAAAACCTTCATCTAAAAAGAAAAACTCTAGCGGGAATTCACCTTTTAGCTGAATTTGATTTGATAAGGACAGAGCTAGTGCCAAGGAGGTGACAAATGTTTCGCCACCCGAAAGGGTATTAACAGGTCGTTTTAATCCTCCGTTGGCATCATCTCTGATCAAAAATCCACCTGTGGAATCTAATTCAAGTGCATAACGGAATCTTGTCAGATTTCCTAAACGGATCGATGCATCAGTTGCAACAGAAAGTAATTGTTGTTCCGCAATAAACTCAACAAATGCATTCCCTTTTAGAACCGATTGCAATTTTGCTAAGCGTTGCCTATCTTCCTCTAGTTTAACTCGCTCTGTCTCCCACTCTTTCCATTTGGCGTTGTTTTCTTTAATGGTTTTATATTTTTCGCCGATAGCACCTCGGTTGGCGACGATTTGATCGAGTTTTTGGCGAAGTTCTTTCCGCTGAGTTTGAATTTCCTCCCACTCGGATTTAGTGACTTCTTGATCTTTCAGTTGGGCATCGATTCGTTTTTGTTGTTCGATAAGAACATGCAGATCTTTATCAAATTGATTTATCCTTTCCTGAAAACGTTCGATTTCTCCTAAGGAAAGCAACGCACCTTTAGCATCAGCTAGTGTATTGAATGAAGATTTAATCAAAAGATCCTCCAAGGCTTCCCCTGTCCGTCTTAGTTCCTCATTGACTGTTTCTAACTTAGTTGTAAGCGTATGGATCAATTTTTGGGTTGCATCAAGCTTTTCTTTAGCTAGATTCATTTCCCCCAGGGTGGATGCTTGCGTTTCTTTTAATGCCTTTAGTTTATTATTTACTTCTTCCAAAGCTTCTCCAGCACTCTTATACTTTTCGGAAAGAATGTTTGATAATTTCTCATGGATAGATTGTTTCCTTTCATTTAAGTTCTCTTGTCCTACCTTGAGGCGCTCTACCCAGGCCTTAAGCTCAGTAACTTCTATATTTAGAGATTCAAACTGGGCATCTAGTTTACTCTTTGTTTCCGATGCCTCTTTCACTTTTGTTGCCAGTTGTTCCAACTCGTTTTCCTGTAACTGAAGTTGGTTATACCGTTTCACAGCTTCATCGATGCTCATGGAACCAGCGAACTTTTGATATTCCAACTCGACTTTTTTATACTCTATTTCGAGTCCCGAAACCGATTCTTGCACCAGCTCGCATTTAGTTTTTACTGCTGTTAATCTCTGTTTTATTTCGTTATATAACTGCGAGGTTCTACTGTTTTCCGCCTTCAGTTCAATCAATTTTGTCTTTGCCTCTTTTAATGCTTTTTCTTTAAGTTCTTGTTCACTTAGTTTTTCCTGGAAAACCTCTTCGAGCTTTGTAAGTTCATAATCTTGATATATGCTAATAAGTTGGGCTCGAATTTCTTTTGTCTTTAAAGCCAATTCATTCAAGCTTTCGGAAACTTCCTTGTAGTCCTTTTTATCTTGGTGGAGTCTCTGCGTATATTCTCCGATTTTAGCATGGATTGTACCCTGCTTTTGGTACAATTCATCTTTTTGTAACGCAATACTAGCGAGTTGCTCTATCGAAACATCCATGTTGATCGGTTTTGCGGGATGCTCTGTACTACCACAAACTGGGCATTGATCCCCTTCCTTCAATTGACCCGCTAGTTCGTAAGCGGCAAAGTCTTTTTGGAGTTGTTGGTGCTTGTCAGCTAACGTTTGATATTCCCCTTTTGCTTTTTCTAATTTACTCTGCTGCTCGTTTAATTGGGCCCTTGTTTCGTGTATTCTGTGATCTAGCAAATTCTTTTTGGAGCATAAGTCCAGCTCTTTATTCTTCATGGTAGTTAATTCATCAAGTTGCTTACGAAATGAATCAAGCCATCTCCGTTCAACAGAGAGCCCCTCTTCGTTCTCTACACTCACTTCTTTTTCCAGCGCCCAGATTTTCTGGTTGCTAGTTTCAAATTCTGCCTCAATTGCTTTAAATTCTCCTTCAAGATCTTTTAGGACTTGAATACACTCAGTAAGGTCTCCCTTATCCTGCTCTAACTCTTTTTCAAGCTCCATCAGTTTCACAGCTTGATGATAAGTTTGGGTAATAACCTGTTTTTTCTGGCTGGGAACAGTTATCTGCTCAATCCGATTTTGGTAGGATTTTATGTGATCTTTTAATTCATCAATCTGTTTTTGTTCTTTAGCTAGTAAAGCTTCTTTTTGAGTTAATTCCTGTTCCCGGATATTAATTTCGCCTAGAGCAATCGAAACCTCTTCTTGAATTTTAGCAAGTTCGTTTTCTAGTTCTGATGCATAATAATATTTGTTTTTTTGTTCGTGGTAGAATGGTTCTTTTTCTTGTAACACAGCCGATGCTTCTTCATAACTTTTTTTCCATTCATGATATTGGCTTTTTTCTTGCTTCTCCCGTGCTCGAAGTTTAAGAAGTTGCTCGTTATACTGGCAAATATCAGCAATAGCTATACTTTGTTGTGAAAGAAGATGTCTAAAACATTCTGCTTCCTTAGCTGCTTGAACCTTTTTCCTAAGGATGATAATACCTTCTTCTTTATTCTTTATATTTTCTAATGCTTGATTTACTTTTTGTTTCTCTAATTGTAGATCCCAAATTTCACTCAATTTTTTAAAGCGATCTTCAAATTCTTTTAAATCCTTTGTTAACTTCTCTTCTAACTCTTGAACTGCATTAAATTCTTTTTTTATCAAAGCCAATGCTTCATCAGAAGCATCTCCAAGAGCCACTTGTTTTGACTCTATTTCTGTTAATTTATTTGTAACCTTAAGTAGTCGATTCCTTAGCCTTTCATTTAACTGATCCCCATAACGCTCCAATGAAAAGAGTCTTTGAAGCATTTGCCTTCGTTCGGATCCTTTTAGCGACAAAAATTCCGCAAACTTACCTTGAGGTAAAACCACCGCCCGGGTAAAATCATCTACTGTTAAACCAAGTAATTCTTGTACTTTCCCAGTCACATCACTGTCTTTGTCCGCCAAGATTTCAATAGGTTCAAAGGTTGCCTCATCTAAGCGTACTAGACGGCTCACGGTATTTCTGATCGATATGTCGCTATTTTTTGCCCGCACATAGCTTCGCTCAACACCAAAAACAAAGCGTTCCGATTTTCGATTCAATTCAAAGATTAAAGAGACATAAAGGCGATTTTCATGGTGATTCATAACTCCTTGGGTACGATTGGTGGCGCGTTCCACTTTGCCATAGAGTGCGAGGGTGATTGCATCGAGGATGGTAGATTTCCCACTGCCTGTTGGACCAAAGATACCAAATATTCCGCTATCACCAAGTGCACGAAAATCAATAGTTTGTTTTTCTTGATAGCTATTTAATCCTGAAAAGGTGAGTATTATCGGCTTCATTTTTCTTCCTCCCTACTACTAGCTACTTCATCAGCAAACTCTAATGGAGTAGACTCGGCATCGCTACTTAATAGCTCGGTGAACAGAGCTACAAGCTTTTTATCTGGCGTAGCTCCTCCAGTTTGTTGAGAGTAGAATTGAATAAAGAGTTGATCGATCGGTAAATCATCACGGCGTTCCAATTCCATTTGTAGATTTTCCGATTTAAATACTGGTATTATGTTTAAAAGTCCAGGGTGTTCAGCTCTGATTCGTTGCAGCTGTTCGGGAGTAAGAATATCATCGAGGTGGATTTCTAATTCAACCCAAGCATTTTTATCTCGCCCTTTAGAAATCCATTCTTCCACTTGGCTGATTCCTTCCTTTGCCACCCATCTCACTAATGGTTTACCACATGATAAATGAATTTCTTTAATAATAGCCTCGCTACCAGGCTTTATATCTATCACGGTCACCGATTTTGCATGCATACTTTCAGAAAAGCTGTAGGCAAGCGGTGAGCCAGCGTAGCGGGTTGGGACACTTGTCCCTTTTAAGGTTTGAGCACGGTGTAAATGCCCCAGTGCAAAATATTGCGATTTAAGCGGAACAACATCAATAGGGATAGTATATGCGCCTCCGACTGAGATCGGACGTTCTGATTGACTTTCTTGGCTTCCAGCCATAAATAAATGGCTCATACTGATACAAATAGCATCATCAGTAAATTTATTAGTTATGGCATTGAATAAGGAATTAATCCTTGTAACATAACTTTGCTGCAAAGTCTTTTCATCCAAGGGAACTTGTTCATCGGAAAACTTAGTTAAAAGCTCATTTAAACGCATCTCAGATGGATAAGGTAGAGCGAATAACTTTACTAGTTCATTGCGCTTTTCACTAAAATACGATAAATAGGATATATCTCGATCAATTAAACGATGTTTCCCATACCGTGATTGAGCAGGGATATCCGCTGGCATCCCTAATAAATACACACCTTGATGAATAGCCAATGGATTAGCGGCACACAGTCGCTCTGGATTATCATGATTGCCTGCAATTCCAACCACAGTCCGTTGACCGTTGTTACTTAATCTCTCGATAGCATAATAAAAAAGCTCTTCAGCTTTAGCGGGAGGGTTAACTGAATCAAAAATATCGCCCGCAATTAAAATTAAGTCAATATCTTCGTTAGAAACAATTTCACACAATTCTTCGATAAATTCTTCCTGTTCGGAAAGACGGGAATTTCCTTCTAGACTTCGCCCAAGATGCCAATCCGCAGTATGAAGTATTCGCAAACTTAGCCCCCCATTCTTACCTGTATTATACCAGAATTAATAGCTTGAAAAATACATTTGTGTTAAACTTATCTAGGAGGTGATGTTATGGAACGCATTGGCATTATCGGGGCGATGGAAGAAGAGGTTTCAGCCTTAATTGATCGGTTTAATGATATCAAAGTCGTGTCCTATGGATTATTAGATTTTGTGATGGCTAGATTAGAAAATAAAGAAATTATCATCGTAAAATGCGGAATTGGGAAAGTAAATGCCGCCATGTGTACTCAAATCTTAATCGATAAGTTTGATGTATCGGCGATTATTAATACGGGGGTTGCTGGCGGGATTGACTCAAAAATCAAAATCGGTGATATTGTGGTTTCTTCGGCGGCTATCCACCATGATTTTGATACAACTGCGTTTGGAAATAGGCTTGGCGAAATCCCGCGAATGGATTTAAGTACCTTTCCAGCGGATGAAAAACTAGTCGAAATTGCCCTTGATGCTTCGTACAGCGTTGTGGGCAAAGAACGAACTCATTTAGGGTTAATTGCTAGTGGTGATCAATTTATTTCTTCGTATGAACAAAAAGAAAAAATAGCTGCTTATTTTCAAGCAGCCTGTGCTGAAATGGAAGGGGCAGCAATAGCTCATGTAGCTTATTTAAACCGAGTCCCGTTTGTAATTATTCGTGCTATTTCTGACCAAGCAGATAGTGGTGCAGCTGAAAATTTCAATGAGTTTTTAACTAGAATTGTGCCTCAACTCAATGATGTCGTTTATTCGGTTTGTTCAAGATAATGTGTCGAGTGGAACATGATAATTCCCTTTGCTAAAGCTTCTGCTACGGATTGTCTAAACTCTGGATCGATCAATTTTTCATAGTCTGAAGAGTTGGAGATAAATCCAGTTTCAACTAATATAGTAGGTCGACTTACTTTGAGTAATATTAAGTTGCTTCTTGGGACTACATAGTTATGATTCATGTTCTGCACTCGTTCCAACTCGTCGAAAACATTTTGAGCATAACGTTCGCCAATATATGAATCGCGCATGTAAAAAATAATGGCACCGTTAACGGAAGGATCCTTACTTGCATTGACATGCACACTCATACCGATTCTACCTTTATGCATCAGTTGAAAGCGAGCTAATTTGTCTTTTTCATGTCTAGTTCCTTTTGAACTTAGGTGACTTAAATCGGTGTCGATATCCCGCGTGAGTCCGACTGTAAGTCCTGCTTTTTCAAGGATTTCTTTCATTCTTAAAACAATATCGAGGGCGATATCCTTTTCATACACATCATCCCTACCCACTGCACCAGAATCGATACCACCATGACCAGCATCCAGCATTACATCATATTCGATCTCGATCGACCGAACGCTAAGTGCTACCATCGCAAGTGGATAGGATCGATAAATACTGAAACCGATTAGACATAAGAGTAAGAGTGCAACGGCAACAAAATAATGCTTCGGAATAACCAATAAAATGGTACCTCTTTTTTTGCCCATAAAAAATCACTCCTAATATATTCCAACAGTAACTCTCTGAATATATATTAGGAGTGAAGCTTGTAACATTCCATCTTATCTACCAATTCGCAGGTTTTACTAAGATTTCATGAATCTTAAGTTCAAATACTTTGTTCGAATGGGCTGGAGTAAGTACTAATGCAGTGTCAGCACCTCTACCACTACCGCCCACCGCAACTATCGGCTTGCCGTATTCAATCAATCCAGCATCCAGAGCCATAATTGCAATCTCTACACAAACCTTTGTTCCTTGTCCAAACATCCTCAAAGTAGAAGCAATAATCTCAGGTGGATAGATGCCACCGAATTGGGTCCGTAACGCCCGATCAACTCCAGCAAGGACATGTGTAGTAGTCAATACTTTTACTGAACGTTCAATTAGTTCAGCACGCTTACTTTCTTCTAACTCATTTTCCCCAGGATTTCTAAATCCCGTCATATGGGTAACACAGACAATATCTAAACCTCCTGCTCCCAATTCCAAAGCACGAAAGACAGTATCTCCAGTATTGGAAGCAATAACTAGGGATAAACCGTCTTCTTTTGCCCTTTCGATAGCAATTCTTAACGTTTCATCAGTATATTCTTGGCCCGCTCCATCGAAATACATTTTATCACTCCTTTAGAATGATGATGCTTATATTTTCGAAGATATATTTCTTAATCCCTTTCTCTGTGGTACGATGTTATCGAAAGCGATTCCTGCTTTACTCAATGAACTATATAACCCTAAAGTAAGTACCGAGTCAACTAGATGGTGAAAAACTGTACCTATTCCAACCACCACAAACGCAGTGTAGAGGTTAAAACCAAAGGGTAAAACTACGAATGCTTCTAACGCATGAATTGGAAGAATCATTAATAATATTTGCGATGGTTTAAAACCTTTTCTAAACAGAATTGCCCCAACAACACCAAAAAGGATGTGAACTGCAGCTCGCGCAGCAACAACAGGACCGAGCGTCATTAAAAACCCAAGAGTGGATCCAATACCGACAAAAGCGGCTGCCCAAGGACTAATAAACATGGCAAGGAATGAAGGAATATGACTTCCGATTGTGGCAGAAAATGGTGGAATGTTCACTTGTAGCCACCCTTGAAAAGCCACTGGGATAAGTATCGCAAGCGCTGCCAAAATTGCTCCATAAATGAGTTCTTTTACCTGTATTCTCATCTTTATCCGCCTCCACCCTATTTTATTAAAGTATACACAGGTGTATATACACCTGTCAAGACATTTGCTACATAATATGCTATTATGAATTTAAGAGTTAGGAGGTTTAAAAAATGAGTACAAAGTTTCGAAGAGAATCGGTCTTGGAAATTTTGAGTAACAGCACAGAACCGATCACGGGTTTAAGTTTAAGTGAGAAATTTGGGGTAACTAGGCAAGTAATTGTTTCTGATATCGCCATATTAAGAGCTCAAGGACATACTATTATCGCTACCCCACAAGGTTATATGTATGAACGTACAGCTACTACAAATCCTGAAAGAACAGTGCAAACAATAGCTGCAAAACACTCGAGTGACTATGCAGAAATCAAAGATGAGCTATTTACAATAATTGATTTTGGTGGGTATGTAATGGATGTAACTGTTGAACACCCTGTTTATGGTGAAATAACAGGAAATCTCCATTTGCGTTCTCGACATGATGTCGAACAATTTATTGAGCGGTTAAAGCACTCCAAGTCTGAACCTCTACTCATACTAACCGATGGTCTACATTTACATACGATCGAGACAGACTCACCAGAAACTATGGATAAAATTCTTAATGCCTTAGCGCAAAAGAACTTCTTAGCTGAATAAGTCCTGGTTCGTTAGGATCGATTTTAGAGTACGAGCATCTTCAAGAAACTGCTTTTTATCATCATTTCTCACAAACTCTATGATTGCATACCGGATGAATTCATCATTTATTTGACGTACTTTTTTTAAATAGCCCTGCCAATATTGTATTCCATCTTGGAGAGGATACCGTTCACCTGCCGCACTCCAGTGAAAAACATGAACATTTGCTAGGTGTGGAAGTACGCGGGTCAAACTATCCAAGCGATATTCAAAACCCCAGTCCGCGAGAGGTTGCCAATAAGTCATGATATTCTGATGATCTATTAACTGAAGTAAACGATCGGTTGAATCAGGTGTATCGGTTAGTGTTCCTCCATGATATTCGAAAGCGACTTTAATGTTTTGTTTCTCCGCAAGCATTGCAATTTTTCTCGCATCACTGACCACTTTATCCCACCAAGCGTCGGTAGCGTCTTTTGAACCAACATTTCCTGCCCAGACGCGAATTAAAGGCGCCTGTAAAGCCAAAGCCGTATCTAAAATTTTGTTAAAATCTTCATTTCCCGTCCCTACTCGATAATATGAACCGTAGGAAGAAACGCACAAACCAGCTTTCCTTGTTAATTCACCTACCTTCTGTGCAGTAAATAAATCGCCGTGAGGGATATGAATGTCACCTCCCCATTCAATTGCGTCTAACTGGGCCTGAAGTGTCAACTCAATAATTTCTTCAGGCTTTAATTGACGAAAAGTTACCGACGTGACTGCAGTACGCATGTATTCTTCAACCTCCAAGCCGAAAATTATGCAAGAAGTCTTAATTTTTCTTCCGTAATTTCCCACATTAACGGTTTTCCGTTAAGATAGCGTTCCAGCTCTTCAACTATGTACCTTCCCATTCGCCTACATTCGCCGTTTAAAGACCCAGCGATATGAGGCATCAAAACTACATTGTCCAAATCGTATAAAGGGGAATCTGGCAATGGAGGTTCTGGCCAGGTCACATCTAAAACAGCCAGTAAATCAGGGCGTTTTTGCAAAACAGCAATCATTTCTTTTTCGTTCACTATCGCGCCCCGAGCTGTGTTAATAAAGGAAGCATTCTCTTTCATTACCTCAAAATGATTACCTCTTATCATGTTCTCTGTTTCTTTTAACCACGGTGAATGAAGTGATACCACATCTGAAAAACGAAATATATCCTCTAGCGAACACAATTCCACATTTAAGCGTTTTGCTTCTTCTTTAGATACGAATGGGTCATATGCAAGAATTTTTAAATCATAATTTCGTAATAATTCACATACTTGGCGAGCGATCATTCCCAGCGATATTAAACCAACAGTTGATCCATAAGCCCCTGTCACTTCGATTCTGGCAGGATACTTTTTATTTCGTTTTATCTCTAAAGCATATTGCCAAGCCCTTTTTAGACAAAAAATCAATTGCGACACGGTGAACTCAGCTACAGGAATGGCGTTAGCAGCGTAAGCACTGGTTATGCGGATACCTCTTTGCCAAAAGGCCTCGGTAACCACATTACGAATTGAACCCGCTCCATAAAAAACTGCCCTGAGTTTTGGGGCTGCAGCCAAGAATTTTCGATCCATTCGTGGACAACCCCATCCAGACAGAATTATTTCTACGTCTTTAAGAAGCTCGAGGTTTTGATAGATACTCTGTGTTGTTTGGGGCGGGGCGATAATTTCAACCATTTCCTCAATATTTGCTCTTTCCTCTTCGCCATAGATCTTTTGGAAACTATCCGATCCAAGAATGTATAGTCCCTTTACCACAATAAACACATCCCATTTACTATTTTGCTATTTATAATCAACACATACCGTAGAGATTTTTATTAAAAAAGTCTATCTGTTCGAGAAAAGATCTTTAGTAATTAATTCCCAGTTGTTTTTTCCTATGCTATAATAAAAGCAATAAATGCTCGAGGTTGGATACGGATGAAAAAACGATCGGCAATCATCTTGGCTGGTGGTAAAAACACACGAATGGGTATCAACAAAGCGTTTCTAAAAGTAAATCAAACCAAGATTATCGATTATCAAGTCGACACCTTGCGTTCTTTATGCGATGAAGTGATCATAGTTACAAATAAACCCGAGGACTTCGAATATCTTGGTGTTTCTCTTATCGAAGATTTGATTAAGGATAGAGGTCCGTTATCTGGCATCTACTCTGGCCTCTCGGTAGCCACATCGCCTTACGCATTGGTAATGGCTTGTGATATGCCATATCTTGATCGAAAGCTTATCGAGTTTATGTTCAAGGAATGTTCTGGATACGATGCAGTAGTTCCAGTGAGCTATAGACATCTTCAGCCCTTACATGCAATTTATTCAAAAAATTGTTTAAAACCAATAATTGCCAGTGTGGAAAATCTTACTCTCAAGGTAAGTTCTTTTTATAATCAAGTTTCAGTCAGATATATTTCCGAAACGGAAATAAAAAATTTTGTTAATCCAGAACGAGCATTCTTTAATATCAACACACCCGACGATCTTAGACTATATCTTCAAAGGTTCTCCAATTAATGTTCGAAAGACGTACTTGTAAGGATTTCGATCGCTTGAGGTAGTACTGGCAAGATTACCTCGAGGCTTTCTTGAACTGCTTTTGGGCTTCCTGGAAGATTAATAATTAGCGTAGATTTTCTTATCCCAGCCACCGCCCTGGAGAGCATAGCTTTTGGAGTTTTTTCAAGACTTTTCAACCTGATTACCTCAGCAATGCCTGGTGCTTGTCTTTCCAGAATGTCTAGGGTAGCTTCAGGAGTAATATCTCGAGGCGCAAGGCCAGTTCCTCCAGTGGTAATAATCAAATTCGCTTCGTTATTGTCACATAGTATTTTTAAGGTGGTTGATATCTGGTCGCGTTCATCAGGCAGTATTAAATACTTTACCACCTTGATTGATATCTCTTCGAGCAATTTTATAGCAAGAGGGCCGCTTAAGTCCTCTCTTAACCCTTGCGACCCTTTGTCACTCACTGTAATTACTGCGGCCTTAATCATTGACGTCACCCGAAACTAGGTAAATATCAGCCCCATTTTCAATCTCTCCACCTTTTAATACTCGTGCGAAAATCCCTTTTTTCGGCATAATACATGCCCCTACCTTTCGATGGATCTCACACTTGGTATGACATTCCTTACCGATCTGAGTTATTTCAATCAAGCACGAACCTATTTGAAGCTGATCACCGATCTTTAAGGTAGTTAGATCTATTCCTTCGGTGGTAATGTTTTCAGCGAAATTTCCGATCTCAACACCAAAACCTTTTTCTTGCATGACTTTAATGCTTTCTATATCGATTAAACTAATCTGTCGATGCCAATTACCAGCATGAGCATCTCCGACCAATCCATGTTCTTCTTTGAGTATTCCTTTTGTTACAGGGGTTTTGACAGTCCCTTTATTTTCACTAATATTTATCGAGGCCACTCTGCCTTTAATATCCACGTTATCCTCCCCCTACTCTTTAAGTAAATTCAGATCGGATTTACCACCAGTTTTTTTGACTAACTTAATTTCTTCAATAACCATTCCTTTGTCCACTGCTTTGCACATATCATAGATAGCTAAAGCACAGATAGAAACCGCCGTAAGTGCTTCCATTTCTACCCCTGTCTTACCAGTTGTTTGTACTGTAGCGGTGATCTTAACTCTACTCTCTTCTTCATCGATAGCAAAGTTAAGGTCAACTCCTTCTATTAAAATATTATGACACATCGGAATCAGTGCAGATGTTTGTTTTGCCCCCATAATTCCAGCTATCTGCGCTGTGGTTAAAACATCACCTTTTTTCATTTGCCCCAGTTTTATCAATTCGATCGTTGAAGGAGCCATTTTCACGCTCCCAACCGCAACGGCAGTCCGAGCAGTGACATTTTTTTCTCCGATACTAACCATTTTCGGTTGTCCCGCTTCATTAAAATGCGTAAAGCCCATTTTCTACCCTCCGATCTGAGACATATATCTTCCATCATCCGAAACTTGTTTCCCATTTGAGAGTTTGTGCCCACTAGGTTTTAATTCGATCGCTCCGTGGATCGCATCCCTTAAACCATCCAGATCCTTCTCCTTAAGATAGGGTCTTACATTCACTTCTATCTTTGAATGAAGACAAGGCATTAACTTCCCGTCGGATGTTAGTCTCAATCTATTACATGTACCACAAAAACAATTGCTTAAGGCGCTGATGAACCCTATCCGACCTTGATATCCCTCGAGGGGGTAATAATCTGCTGGCCCAGCATTGATTAGATTATCATCAGAAGCTTTTCTCAGTCCTGGGATGTGTGTCATTATTTCGGTTGTTGAGAGATATTCACTAGCTAGTTCGTTTGCCTGCCCAATCCCCATAAGCTCGATAAACCGTACATCGACAGGTTTGTCCTTGGCTAGATTAACTAAATCCAGTATTTCATGGTCGTTAAAGCCTTTCATTAGCACTGCATTGATCTTCACTTTATCAAAACCAACTTTAAGCGCTTGATCGATTCCATGCAAAACATCATTTAAATCACCCCAGCGAGTGATATAACGATATTTCTCTGGATCAAGGGTATCTAAGCTAATGTTAATACTTTTTAACCCCGCTTCTTTCAGTGCTTTGGCATTCGGGGCAAGCTTTCTAGCGTTGGTAGTTAAACCAATTTCTTTTATGCCAGGAATCTGGTTGATTCTTGCAACAAAATCTACGATTCCTTTTCTAACTAACGGTTCCCCGCCCGTTAGCCTCACTTTATTAATACCAAAATTGGTGCTCATTTCTACAAAAGTGAGAATCTCTTCATACGATAAGATTTCATCATGTGATTTTACTGCTATCCCCTGTTCTGGCATACAGTACCGACAACGTAAGTCACAGCGGTCTGTAACGGAAATGCGTAAATAGTTGATTTGCCGTCCGAACGGGTCTTTCATTCCATCACCTACTTTAGGTATTTTACCTCACCTATCCGTTTTAGTTCATAGCCACCCATTCTTTCCAAGGCTTGAGCAAACTCCTCACTCTTAATTACTTCAAGCAGGGGATCGATCAATCCTTGTTCCAAAAACTTAACAGGTACAGCCAAATCGTATTGTTCGCCACAAATCGGAATGAAGTCTAAACCCAATGCATTAGCGGCAGATAGAATTCCTAAACTAACATCCGCAGAATCTTCCAAAACCGCACTCGCTGTTGTAAGGTGGGTGTACTCCTCCCTGTCGTACCCATTAATCAGTGCTGGGTCAATGTTTATTTTATTTAGATAATAATCGAGAAGCATTCTAGTACCTGAACCTTTTTGGCGATTGATAAAACGAACATCCTCGCGCATTAGATCGTTTAAGCTTGTGATTCCTTTAGGGTTGCCTTTCTTTACCATTAAGCCCTGAGTTCTTTCTACAACATGAATCAAAGCCATCTCTTCATTTCTTAGATAACGGTTCAGGTAAGTCACGTTATAGGTGCCATCCTCTGGATCTAGCAAGTGAATGCCTGCAATATGACATTCACCCCGCCTTAAAGCCATTATTCCTCCCATACTACCTACATGGGATGAGCTAAGGAACAGGTTTGGATAGTTTCGATGCAGAATATCAGCCAATATATCCAACATTGGATCATGGCTACCGATCGCTACAATGGTGTTCTTTACATTTTCAAAGTCTTTAAACAGAGTGACTTCTACTGTGTCGCCAGCTTCATACCCTTCTAAATTGCGAGGGATGGTTACAAATCCATCGGCTTTTACCAGGGACATAATTACACCCGCGCCCCTTTCTAAGGGGGTAGCGATAAACTTACCGTCAACAGTTCCTAACTTAACCCGCACATATTCTTCATGTTTAAGCGAGGAAACAATTTTTCTTGCTGTTGTTGCAGGGATCTTTTTACGTGCTTTGACTTGTCTCCTTGTTAGCCTATCGATTAGTGGTTTAACAAAAAGCTCCATCACGAAAAAGGCAGAGACAGGATATCCAGGAATACCCAGCACAGGTTTTTTATCGATAATACCTAAAATGCTAGGCTTACCAGGTTTGATCGCAATTCCATGGACAACTACTTCACCTAGTTCTCGAATGATACTGGAGGTATAATCTTCGCTTCCAGCACTTGAGCCAGCGTTAACGAGTACTACATCGTTTTCCGAAACTGCCTTAAGGATATTCTCCTTTAGTTCTTCATAATCGTCCTTAGTAATTCCGTACCGATTCGGTTCTCCTCCCCACTCGGTAATCAAATTTGCAAACATGTGGGAGTTAAAGTCAATAATATCGCCCTTTTTAAGGGGTTTCCCAGCTTCCACCAACTCAGTTCCAGTTGGCAAAATCGCAACTTTAGGTCGCTTATAAACCGTAACTTCCATAACTCCTCCAGCTAGCAAGGCGGCGATATCAACTGGAGAAATCTGATGATTTGATGGTATTATCATTTCGGTGGCAGTGATATCTTCACCTATGGGCCTAATGTGTTGCCATGGTACAGGACTTTTATATATTAACACCGTTTCATCGTCTTCCTGGATTACATCCTCAATCATTATCACTGCATCGTAGCCTTCGGGAATCACATCCCCCGTGTCGACATGAATAAAATCAACTTGACGTTTCAACCTAGCGGGGTTTTTCTCAGAAGCTCCAAAAGCTTTTTTAGCAGCAATAGCTATTCCATCCATCGCAGCAGCGTTAAAATGAGGATTAGAAATCTCTGCAAATACTGGTTCCGCAGTAACTCGATTTAAGGCGTCTTCAACACCAATGGATTCAGTTAGTTGAAAAATGGAGCATTCTTTAATAGCTTCTTGAAAGAGTTTTTGAGCTTGTTCAAGCGGGATATTATCTATATAGATATTTCTTTTTGCCATGTGAACACCTCATTAGAATAAGTTAACTTCAACGATCTCGTCTTTATATATTCCTTCCTTGTAAGAAGGTAGATGAACATAGCCTATCGCTTGTGACATTGTAGCCATCATGTTTGATTTGCTGTAAACTGGCATGACCATAGAGTCTAACCCCTCAACAGGTTGAACTAAGATACAATCATCCCGACCTGGGGCTGATGCATAATTTTCAGCGAATTTTGCTTTAATTTTTAATGGTTTTCGACAGAACCCTAATTCGCTTAAGAAACTCCTGATTAATACATAGTAAATCAGGTAGGCCGAGACAGGATTACCAGGTAAACCAAGAACCAACTTGTCTTTAACTCTAGCTACAATCGTAGGTTTTCCTGGTTTAATTGCAATGCCATGTACTAAAATCTCGCTGCCCTTCAACGAATCGATCACTTTATAAGTTAAATCGTGAGTACCTACCGAACTACCACCTGAAATCAAAACCAAATCATTTTCATCGATCGCTTTTTGGAGTGCTTCTCGTAGTTCAACTTCATTATCTGCTATTACGCCATAAATTTTAGGAATAAAGGTATCTGCGACTACTGCAGCAGCAAGTGAATATGTATTAATATCCCTCACTTTACCCTATGGTAAGGGCTGGAAAGGATCCGCTATCTCATTACCCGTTGAAAGGATTCCAAATTCTAACCTTTTCGCAACAGGCACGGTCTTAATACCCGCTGAAGAAAGTACTCCTATATCCTGAGGCCTTATAATATGCCCTTTCTCGAAGATTAAATCGCCTGCTTTTATATCTTCTCCTTTATGGATAACATTTTCACCAGGAGAAACAGGCCTTTCAATTAAAACATTGATATCGTCGATTCTTTCCGCATATTCGATCATTACCACGCTATCCGCACCCTCAGGTAGCATACCTCCAGTAGGTATGTAGCATGCTTGCCCATCTTGAATGGTGAATTTAGGTACTTCGCCCATTCTTACTTCTCCTACGAGATCTAGCATAGCTGGTAAGGAAGCACTAGCGCCGAAGGTATTCTTGGCTTTTACAGCAAAGCCATCCATCGTGGACCGACTAAATCCAGGCAGATCTTCCCTACAATGAATGTCTTCGCTTAAGACCCTATTGAGGCTTTCCAGAATCGTTATTTCAACAGCATTAATATTAAAGGACGAAAAAATACTTTTTAGAATACTTATTGTTTCGTCAAAAGTTTTAACTTGGAACATATATTTTCTCCTTTATCTTGGTATGTTTAAATTTCGATAATGGAAAGGATTATCCTGCCGATATTAAGACTCCTCTTAGAAACCTAAGAGGAGCTAGTTGGATCACCGATCAATGGTATTTCGCTTTTTTTACTTAACCATTTTACCAATTCCTGGGTAGAAGCTACATGTTCATCCAGAATAATCCCGCCACGCCCAAGATCCTCGGGTTGGTGAAAATCTGATCCCGAAATGCCTTTTAGATTATGCTCCTGAGCATGAGCTAGAGCGATGTAATTCTTCGATGGATGTCTGGGATTACCGTTAAACACTTCAATTCCATCAAGATATTCGCTCGCGAATATCTCGTTTCCAGGTCGGAACGGATGAGCTTGGAAGATTAGCCCTTGATAACTTTCAACCAACGATTTAAGATCTTTCAAGGATAAATCAAAAATTTCCGGATGGCTTTTTAATATAGTTTCGTCTAAACCATACACTAAGTAGTGATTAAGATGCTCACCTAGTGCTAATTCCAAACCGAACAGTACTTCAAGACCATAGTCTTTACCGTAAGAATAGGCAAGCTTATAGCCAGAAGTGAAAACATCTACTTTCTCGGCCCAAGTATTATTATTTAATGAGTTAAAGAAACCTTTATAGTAATGATCTGTTATCACAATACCAGTATATCCCGCATTTTTGTACATTTTGACCACATCCAAAGCGCTAACTTGACCACATAGACTTACCTCTTTGGTATGAACATGGGTATCATACTTATACGTTTGTGTTATGATAAGATCACGTCCCTTAGTTTTCGTTTAGGAACATGTAAGGTACCTTGTTCATCCTTATAGTACCTAACGCTTCCGCCCTCATCTTCGGATACTGGCTGTTCACCAATATAGCCTAGGGCAATTACATGGATTAGTTTCAAATGCTCAGGTATACTAAGTATTTCCGTGATCTTGGGCTTATTAATCGCGCCCATCCAACACGCACCAATTCCTTCTTCCCAAGCAGTTAAAATCAGGTTTTGAACCGCAGCACCTAGATCAAACTCCCACCCAGATGTACTGATGGAAGTATCAACTAAGACAGCGATAAAGGCTGTTGGTTCCTCACCTTTTTTAGGGGTGCCTTCTGGTGCGATGAAACCAGCCCATCGAACATTCTCAAAAATATCTTTTACTTTTTCAGCCTGATCGACGATAATGTATTTTAACGGCTGAAGATTCTGTGCTGATGGTGCCACTCTAGCTGCGTTTACTAACTTTTCCAAGGTTTGGCGTTTGATTTTTTCTTGTTTAAACTTTCTAATGGTTCGCCTAGCTAATATTGATTCATATACCGACATTTTCTCCCCTCCTCCTCGACATAGAAAAATATAATAGGTCAAGATTAACTTTAGATCTCTCCTTTTAAGAATGCCTGCCGAATAGGTTCTTCAAAATGCTCGATTGCATAACGAAGCATTGTTCGGGGCATTTTCCTATAATGTTTTGTCAAAAATTGATACTCTGTATTATAATCACGCTTACCTATTTCGCGAAGCATCCACCCTACTGCTTTATGCATCAGATCATGTTCATGCTCCAAAAATTTTTCTGCTAACTCCAGAGTACAAGAATAATCACCGTTTTTAATGAAATAAAAAGTGGTCAAAACGGCGATGCGCTGTTTCCATAAAGATTGAGAGTTGGCTAACTCATACAAAACTGTTCGATCTCGATCCATTAGATGAGCACCAAGGATCTTTGGCGCGGTTACATCTACTAAATCCCAATTGTTTACCCCATCTATGTTTCTTAAATATACTTCAACAGCGGTATTCTTTTCTGAATCAGTTTTTGCTTTTTCGTATTTATTAATTAGTAAAAAAAGACCAGTGGAGCGGCGTTCATGATAAGGATCTTGTAAAAGAGTTTCTATTTCCTCAAATGAGATCTGACGGTAATATTTTTGGGCAATTTTTCGCTGAAAAGGAACTCTAACTCCTAAAAACTTATCACCTTCACCATAACCACCAGGAAAAGCTTGAAAGAATTTTGGGTAGAACTCTCGTTTTTCTGGCTCAATACACCGGTCTAATTCCTTCTTAATTTTTACAACCAGGGATTGTTCCATCAAATCTCACCCCTTCAAAACATCTCCTAGCTCCTTAACGCTATCAACAACTAAAGTGGGTTCATGGGCTTGGAGTTCATCTATTATTCCATAACCATAGGTTACCGAAATACAGTCAATACCATTATTTTTAGCGCCGACAATGTCGTAGACTGTATCACCAACCATAACAACTTCGTTGCGATCTACATTGGGAATATAGTTTTCAAAAATATAAGAGATAACCTCACCTTTGTCAACCCGGGTACCATCCAGATTACTACCGATTATCGCATCGAAAAAGTGATCAATCTCCCAATGTTTCATAATCGGATTAGCATAAAAAGTCGGTTTTGAAGTAGCAACGAATAATCTTTTCCCTTGTTCTTTTAATTCCGCTAGAAGTTCACCCATTCCAGGATAAATATCCGCTTCAAGAATGCCTAATTCTGACCAATGACGGCCATAGTAACTAGAGGCTTTTTTTGCGAGTTCCTCATCCAAACCGTAAAACTCCATGAAAGATTTTCTCACGCCTGTGCCAACAAAACGCGCCAGGTTCTCAAAATTTTCTTCCACAATACCTACCTTTTTTAGTGCCCAGTCGATCGATCGCATTATACCTATCTTCGGATCAGTAAGCGTTCCATCAACGTCGAACAAGATATATTTATACTTTTTCCCAGCCATAACTGCCTCCTTTACGAGTACTTGCAAATCATATTTCACTAAAAATTTTCCTAAATCCTTCAAAAAACTCGTCCCTAACTTGTAACTAAGGTACTTTCTCTATTTGCAAAGAAACAAATCCTGTTCATTATCCTGAAAATAAACATAATCAAGTGTTTTGCTTTCGGTTAGCTTATCAAAATCGCTTAAAGCTTCTCTACGACATAAGTTGCAGGATAACCACGGAACGATGATCGCCGCGATTTTAAAACTTAAACCAACACCCTCATTTGTTTCTGAAAAAATAAGTCGCCACCCTGAACACTCATTACATAACCTTATTCTTTCATATTGCTTTTCAATTATCTGGTCGGTATCGTAAAAGATCTGCCTGTGACGAGTATAAAAACGATCCTTACCGAAGATTTGTTGTAAATTTGCTTTTTTTCTATTTTCCCAAAGATTCCATACTTGATCTACCACTTCATGAATGGTTTCTGTTACTTGTCTTGATTGTTTCAAACGAGTAGGATGCCAATCAGGTTCCTTAAGATGAGAATAATCCAAACCAGCTAGTGCCAAGATTAATCCGACATTTACATATGGTAAAGCACCTTCAATTGAATAACCACCCTCTAAAACCACGATGTCTGGATTAAGTAAGTCTGTTAGCTGTGCGTATCCTCTTGCTGAAAACTCCATATTTGTTAAAGGATCCGAGTAATGATTATCTTGTCCCGCAGCATTGATAATGAGATCTGGCTTCCATTCAGCAAGAATCGGAAGAACTAATTGCTCCGTGACATAAAGCATCCCTTCATCACCAGTTCCTGGCGGAAGCGGAATATTAACTGTCTGTCCGAAACTTGCTGGTCCACCGCGTTCCAGAAAACTTCCAGTACCAGGATAAAGAGTGCGACCATCCTGATGAAGTGAGATATGAAGCACTCCTGGATCATTGTAGAAAATATCTTGGGTTCCATCAGCATGATGGGCGTCTGTATCGACAATAGCGATCCGCACCTTTGGTCCAAGACGATGACGAATATGTTCTACCATGATAGCTTCGTTATTTATGGTGCAAAATCCACGAGAACCATGGACTATTCGATTTGCATGATGCCCTGGCGGGCGTAGCAAGGCAAAGGAACGCTCCACCTTTTTGTCAAGGACTAAATCTGCGGCTAACATAGTGCCTCCAGCCGCAATCCGATGTGGTTCGCTTACCCTTTTCGCCACACTCGGAACACAAATATGTACTCTTTGAATATCCTTTTCTTCTGCAACAATGGGTCGGTATTCAACAATACCTGGTATATCAAGTAATCCTTCCTCAATAATTTGATCTCTAGTATATAAGAGTCTCTCCTCGCGTTCGGGGTGGTCCGCAGAGATACACCAATCGAAGGCTGGAAAAAAGACTAAACCTACACGATGTTTTGCAGTTATCATTCTGTCACCTCACTCGCCAAACAGCAGGTCGGATCTGAGCTTTTATACTGAAAATACGACCAACCGTATAGAACCCTCGTACCACATTAAATGCTTCATCTTCGATTATTTGAATTTCTCCATAATCAGATAACCCCATTTGTTCTGCATAAGACTCTAATTTTTCAATTGCAATACGACGGGCTTGTTTTCGATCAAAAAAAAGACGACGTTTGATTTTTTCACGATAAGCTAATTCTGGGATTATCAGACTTTCTTCTTCGGTATCAACATGCAGAGAAATGGCCAGGGTCGGTCTAGCAGCGGCTGCCCCTATTCCATTAGATCCAGCTGAGTAAGGCAGAATTTGATATGGCAGATTAAGTATTTTGGCAACTAGTGGAATAAAAACGGTGGCTGGTGCCCCTAAACCGATCACTTTTTTCGGTCTTATATCCTTTGGAGCCAGAATCTCCGAAACGGTATACACAGGAACCTTAGTTAATCTTTGATACATTTCGTGGATGGCCTCACTTAATTGGTAAGCAAATGCATCGATGATTGCTTCGGCAAGTTTTAACCAAGAATCATACTTACCTTTTGTGCGTTGTTTTAAAACCGCGATCGCCTTTTCTTTAACTCCCAATTCCACCAAACCTAGAGCGATAGCTGCGTCAGTAGGAGTTAAAGAATCACCGCCAAGCGCTGCTGCTGTACCAGCTCGTTTGGGACCCAGGACAATATTATGTTCTTCAATGTGAACTTCACTGTCACCACCGAGCCCAATCGAATGAGTCAATAAGGCTGGTACAAGCGTTTGATATTCTCCAATCACAGCACCGTTTCTTTGATATAGTGGTTCTCCACCAACAATTACCGCTATATCGGTAGTTGTCCCACCGATATCTACCACCACAGCATTATCAGCACAAGTCTCTACCAGTGCTAAAGCTGCCATTATACTTGCAGCTGGTCCAGATAGAATAGTTTCGATCGGTCTAAGGCAAGATTCTTTCAAACCCATAGTTCCGCCATCAGCTTTTAGAATTTTTACATCGGATATAATTGGGTTAGTCTTAATTATCTCTTCGATCATTTGCACGAAATTTGCTTGGATAGATGCAACACTAGCATTTAGATAAGCAGACATTATTCGCCGCGGGAAATTTGGACTGCCTGAAAGCTGATGCCCTAAGGTTATTACTTTAAACCAACCTTGTGTCTCTAATAATTCTTTCACTGCAATTTCCAAACTATTGTTTCGGTGACTGAATTTGCCGACAATAGCAATAGATTTTGTTCCATCGATTCTTAATTGATTAGCTATCTTAAGAATTTCCTCTCGATCAATCTCCTTAACGATTCTGCCGCGGTGATCAACATAGCCCTGTATTGAATAAACTGAAAAGTTAAAGCCAAAGTCTGCTATATTCAACCCTGGTCCAGCAAGAGCTAGTACTGCAGTTGAATCCCCTTTACCTTCGACTATCGCATTAGTTGATAGCGTGGTGGATAGATGAAGCTGTACAGGATGTGCATCATTTTTGAGTTTTAGAATTTTATTTAATGCAGCTTTAGTACTAGCTAAAATATTACTATGATCTGTTGGCGTTTTTACCATCGCCAAAACACGCTTATCTTCACTGAGCAAAGTCGCATCAGTATTCGTACCACCAACATCAATTCCAACTACCTGCAACTTCTAAACACCACCTTCCATCATTAATTTACCACATAATGACTCTTTAACCAAAAAATGTCCCCTCTAAATCAAAAAAAGGCGGAAGATTCTCCCTGTGTTTAATCATTTGAACGAACTGATTTTGGTAAATATTTTGAGATTTCCCCTACCATGTCCTGAACGGGCATTGTTTGGAGCCAAACCCTACCTGGACCAGTTAATGTCGTTAAGAATAAACCTTCCCCACCTAAAAACATATTTTTAAAGCCTCGAACTGGTTGGATATCCATAGTAACACTTTCCTCAAATGCCCCAACCGAACCAGTTGATACCCGAATTCTCTCACCAGGAGCTAATTCCTTCTCAACAACTTCGCCATCCATCTCAATTACCAATAGGCCGCTACCTCTAAATTTTTGCATAATAAATCCTTCTCCGCCAAAAAAACCTACTCCAAGGCGTTTTTGAAAATACAGATCGTAATCGATCGTTGTGCTGGCACAGAGAAAAGATCTCTGCTGACAAATTAATGCTTTATCCGTTAAGTCAAAAGTCAAGATTTGACCTGGATAGGTGTGCCCGAAGGCGACTTTAGCACCATCTCTCTCAGCAGTAAAGTTTACTACAAACATACTCTCTCCAGTAAAGGTGCGTTTCATTGCTCCTAGGAAACCACCTCTCATCTCTGTTTGCATTAAGATCGCTTCATCCATCCACTGCATCGCACCAGATTGTGAATACACCGTTTCCCCACGTTGGAGCTCGATCTCAATCATCGGCATAACAGTGCCAAATATTTGATACTTCATTGTAATTCCTCCCACCCAACTTATTTTCTTGTTGATGCTCATGCGAATTAATTGTCGAGCGAATCACTTGTTCTTCTTACTTTTTAATTTGACTTTGCCATAATTGGTTCCTTCCAAAAAACACCTTTTGCAAAACATAAATAGAAATAGCCACTTTCATCTATAAAGGGGGATTTTTTTACTTCATCTCGAAGCAAGGATTAAAGGAAACAATTAAAAAACTCGAGGTGAAAGCATGGGAACACTTTTTGTTAACGGGAAATTTTACTCAATGAACAAACAGATGGATACCTATTCGGCTATCTTGGTTAATGACGGATTTATTAAGGCAACTGGAAGCAGAGATGAACTTAAGGCGAAATACAATTTCTCGAAAGAAATCGATCTCCAAGGATACACTATCTTACCAGCATTTACTGATTCGCATCTTCATTTATTAAATTTTGGGCTGGGATTGGATAATATTATTTTGGATAATTGCACTTTAGATGAATCACTAGCAAAAGTACATGAAACAACAAAAATGGTTCCGTCAAACGAATGGATCATTGGAAGAGGCTTTAATTTTAATGATTGGGAAGAAGGTTGGCCTCAAATGAGTTGGTTGGACAAGGTAGCTCCCAACCACCCAGTTGTTCTGATTGCTAAGGATGGTCATTTAGTCTGGGGAAACCGAATCGCTTTTGAATTAGCGAATATCACTAAGGAAACCCTTGCACCTGAAGGCGGAGCAATAACTAAAGATGCTAATGGCGAACTAGTTGGAACTTTGACCGAAAAAGCGATAACATTATTGCTAAATAAAATTCCATCTCCATCTGAAGTAGCGCGAAAAAGAGCACTCGAAAAAGCGATTTCAGTTGCCTATTCTTTTGGAATTACTGCAGTACATACTATGGAAGATCGACAAACTTGGCTTGCCTTACAAGAACTAAGAGAATCGAAAGGATTGAAATTCCGGGTCCTCCTCTCTATCCCTGTCGAAGAGCTTGATTCAGCTATTAATTTAGGAATTCGGACAGGATTTGGTGACCAAATTTTACGCATCGGAAGTGTGAAAATTTTTGCCGATGGATCATTAGGTTCACGGACCGCGTGGATGTTAAAACCGTATACTGGCACTAATAACTTTGGAATCAGAGTTACAAATGAAAATAGGTTAAAAGAAATGATCGCTAAAGCCAACAACGCGGGGCTATCAGTTGCAGTTCATGCAATCGGAGACGGGGCAAATCGAGCGGTACTTGATGCTATTGAAACTGTTGGAAATAGAAAATTAAGAAATCGAATTGAGCACGCACAGTTAGTTTCACCTGTAGATATTCCCCGCTTTGCTCAATTGAACATAGTGGCATCTATGCAACCTACTCAATGCCCTGAGGATCGCTACATGAGTGATGAGCACTGGGGAGAGCGATGTGCATTTGCGTACCCATTCCGTTCTTTACTTGATTCGGGAGCAACGCTTGCATTTGGTTCTGATGCTCCAGTAGAAAGTTGCGATACTTTACTCGGACTATATAGTGCTGTGGCTCGAAAACGGTGGAATGAAGCAGGTTCAGAATCATGGTACTTCAATCAAGCAATTTCTATTGAAGAAGCGGTAAAGGGTTATACTATTGGCGCTGCCATTGCCGCCAATGAAGAACACTATCGTGGTAAGCTTGAAACAGGTTATCAAGCAGATTTTACTATCCTTTCCCATGATATTTTTAACAATGAACCAGAGATTCTTAAAGAAACCAAAATAGTTGCAACATACTTTCAAGGAAAAAAAGTCTTTTCTAAATAAAACGGGGGCTATTTTGCCCCCTAAATTTCTGACAATAACCGTTTTTCCCCAGTCAATTCTCTTAGCGGTTGGATATTCTGGGAAACTTCCATTGTTCCAAGGTATTCCCCGTTTTCATCCCGTACAGCAAAATATCTGATATGGATGAATCTATCCTTCTGCTGAATCCAAAACTCTTCTACATCCTTCTTTCCTGCTTTAAAATCAGCAACGATTTTTTCGACGATATGAACACTACCAGGAGGATGACAATTAGCGACTTTTCTGCCGATAACAGCCTTAGTCCTTTCAAAAATCCTTTCTTTGCCGTGGCTGAAATATTTTACGGTATCGTCTTTATCAACAAAAGTTATATCAAAAGGTAGATGATTAAGCATTAACTCCATTTCCTTAATCGATACTACCCCAGTTTCAAACCTAATCTGTTCCTTGCTAATGGATTCTGGCAAAGAAACAGCTTTAATACCTACATCCTCTCGAACTGGCTCCCATTTGGCATCCTGGTTAATTAAAGTATATCCTATCTGATCACTTTCTCTGTAAATTGCGTACCATTCGTCCTCTGAAAGTGTTTCAATAGCCATCGGTAAAAGAATATTCTCTTCTTTAAAGATCATTTCATCGACGCGAACTAATGCATCCGAAACAATTTCTTTCGTTTCATTCTTTAACTCTGCATCAGATTCTACTACTTCGATTGCGTTCTTTATCTCTGCTCTAATCTCATCATCCACTCCCCACATTACTTTAGGTGGAGCGGTGATTCCGTTTTTCTCTAAATAAGGAAAGAGTAAGTTTTCTTTCCGACTATAGTGATTCTCAATCGTAAGTAGTTCTCGTAATCCTTCTAGAACGTTTGAGCGATCCTGCTGTTTCAAAGCAGGTTTTATTTTATTGTTTATTAAATCTTCAATAGCTCGATTCTCTTGTTTAAAAGTATGGACGGGATGACCAGGCTTTTCGAAAGACTGAACGGTGATCTCTTTATGAATATCCTCGATCGAACCCTTAAAAACTGCTGCATGAACATCACATAACCTTTGGACTTCCTCAACAGGCATTCCTTCAGCAATCAGCGCTTGTTCCATCTGGGAAATTTCACTTGCTGAAACGCCTTCAATGAGTTTTTCAAATCGCCCTTTAACCTCATCAATTGTCTTTCCCGCATGTAACTCTAAAATTAGTTCCTTCAACACCTTTTGGCGATATTCCCTGTTATTGATGATTTCGGACATCCTAAAACCTCCTTTTTAAAATTACTGCAGCGCTATTATTAAGCTTTTCAAAACAATCATCATTTTTATTCTACAATAGTATACCCTCTTGCCTGGAAAGCCTTACGAACCGAGTCTAAATCAATTCCCCTCATCCTAGCACCCTTCGGAATAGTCATTACTCGACCCACTGTAGCAATCATTTTTGGATTTGTAACCTGGTCAAATCCAAGCTCTCTCATTATTTTAATAATCTCTCTGTCATTATTCGTTAACTCAAAGATGGTTTTACGAAAATCAATTGTTTTCGCATCAGTCAATAGGGATCCCCCCTTTTTTGGCTTTTAGGTTAATGCCTTTAAAGTTCCATTTTTACCAAGTTTTTCCCTCTTAAATGATGTGAATTATTTAAATTGAAATTAAACACTAAGAGTTTCACCAAAGGAGGAAATTTATAGCAATAAAGAGAATAAACCCAAGGTAGAAAATAAAGAAGGAGGTGCTAGCTTGCAATATAGAGTTTTTGGGAAAACAGGTTGGCAAATTAGTGAGATAAGTTTCGGTGCGTGGGCAATTGGGGGTTCATGGTGTAAAGTTGATGATCAGGAAGCACTAGACGCCTTAAGAGAAGCTTTAGATCTAGGCGTCAATTTTATTGATACCGCCGATAATTATGGAAATGGACGTAGTGAAAGGCTTATTGGAAGTTTTATTGGGAATAACGATGAAATTAAAGTAGCGACAAAACTAGGCCGACGGCTATCGCCTCATATAGCGGAAGGATATACAGAAGACAATATTAGGAGCTTTATTGAGAGTAGTCTTAGGAATCTTCAACGAGATTGCTTGGATCTTATTTAACTCCATACGCCACCTACCAAAGTGTATTACAAACCCGAAGTGTTTGAGACCCTAGACAGTTTGGTTAAAGAGGGTAAAATCCGTTACTATGGTGTAAGCGTTGAAACAGTTGAAGAAGGATTAAAGGCAATCGAATATCCGAACGTTGCTAGCGTCCAAATTATTTTTAATATGTTTAGACATCGCCCAGCTGAAAAACTGTTGGCGGAATGTAAGGCTAGGAACGTTGCAGTTATAGCTAGGGTACCACTAGCAAGTGGCCTCCTTACGGGAAAAATCACTGCCGATACTGAATTCCCTGAAGACGATCACCGCAATTTCAATCGCTATGGTGAAAAATTCGATCGCGGTGAGACATTTTCTGGTGTAGATTTTCATAAAGGACTAAAAGCTGTGTCAGAACTAAAAGAGCTAGTACCTTCAGGATTTTCGTTAGCACAGCTTGCTCTCAAATGGATCCTGATGCATCCCGAAATTTCGTGTACCATTCCTGGTGCCAAAAAAACTAGCCAAGTACAAGAAAACGTATCCTCGATTAATATGCCTGGGCTTTCTTCGGAAGTGATGGAGAAAGTTGCTGACATTTATAACAAATACATTAAAGAAGATGTTCATCACCGCTGGTAACTATTTTATGAGGTGAAGAAATTTCATGAAAACGTTTTCAAAAAACGAGCAAGTTGTAGCTAATCTTGCTCAAAAAGAATCTTCGAAAGATGCATTGTTTGAACTAATCATTGAGAGATATTATTTAAGACTTAATAGGTTTATCTTGTCTAAAGTGAGTAATGTTTTTGATGCCGAGGATCTAACTCAGGAAGTTTTCGAATCAGCATATAACTCAATCGATTCACTAAAAGACCCTAATAAACTACATCTCTGGCTTTTCGGGATAGCAAATAACAAAATTAAAATGTATTACCGCAAAAAATCCAGAAAAGGCAACGTCGAAGGATTTAATGAGGAGATTCTTTATAACCTTACCGATACTCAGAATCTTCCTGATGAAGAAGTTTTAAGCGATTTTGAGCAAAGTGACCTATACAGCATCATTAAAGCTACTCCTAAGAGGATTCGTGAACCTCTCGAACTTCAAACATTAGAAGGATATAGTTATCAGGAAATCGCGAATACCCTTCAGATACCAAAGAGCACCGTTCGTGGTAGGATTTATCAAACCAAGAAACAATTTGCTGCCAACTGCCTAAAACCATCAACACCGAAAGAGGTTAGAGAGCAAATAGCGAAATTAATTACCAAAAGAGAAAAAAACTTGTCAGGGCTTAGAGAGGAGCTTTTAAAAGATCACTTTGCTAATATCACGATGATTTCGGTTCTTGAGCCTATCAAAAACCAAACCTATATCCAGCAAGTCTACGTTTATGAATCAGCGAAAAATGTTATATCGATTAGAATTGAACCAAATATTAAAAATGTAAACATAAAGTATAAAGACGTTGATGCGTTAATTGCCTTTTTGCAACTAATTCCTCAGTATACCAGATGCTTCTTGGCATTTAGTGGAACCTCAATCCATTATGAGATTATTAAGCAGTTTGGCGAGTATATAGATACGAAAGTCGCTTATGGATTGTTTTTACTTCCTGAATGGCTTCAACCACATCCTTTAATCGAAATCCGCGAAGTCGAGGCAAACGAAGAAAACCTCAAGCTTTTTAGAGGTTATGAATATTTTTATGACTCGGTCAAGTTTTTATTAAAAGCCTTTTCTGCAGATCGCATTAAAATCTGTGTCACGGTCGATTCAACTGGCACGATTATGGCTGGAGCTATCTTTTTCGACCACCTAGTAGGAAGAATGATGGACCTTTACTTATGTGAAAATTTTAGCCTCACCAATACTGAATTTTCAATGTTTTTGGCTAGTTGTATCACAAGAATGTCTCAAAAGGGGCATGTTATTTCTGATTTCCCCGATTCTACTTCGAGGATTGAGTTCTTGAAAGGTCTTGGATTTCGTAGGCTTGCCTCGCATGTTGGAGGTTGGTATACTCCAAAATAAAATTGAGGCTGGGAATTATCTCTCCAACTTCAATTTTTTATCCTCTTTATTTTTGTGCATAGACTTTGAAATCGTCGATCATACCCTTCAAAAAGTATTTGCCATCAAAGCTTCGACCGATATAGTTTGCAACTGGTAACAATTCTACAGGCGTTACGCCTACTTCTACTTCACCTACTACGTGATTGTCAACTATTAAAGTAGCTTTTTGATTCATAATTTCTACTTCAACCGTAACCCATTTATTTGTAGCTAGCGCTTCAGTACCGACGATTTGATACTGTTTTCCATTACTCTTAATAGTAAATTCTAGATAACCTTCGTCATTTTCTGGAATCAAATACATGCCTGATTCTGGACCGCTACTAAAATCAAAGACTCTTTGGTTAGCTTCTCCACCCGCCCAATTAAACACCATCTCAATGGTAAGCTCCCTAAATTCTGCTACGCTTCTTTCAAGCAGGACGTATTGATCATTACCGTTCAGAACGAGAACTCCCCGCCCCTCAATTCTAGCTAGATCTGGATTTCCTCTTAAGATTCCGTCACTATAATAAACATTGTCACGGACAATTTCCTTAATCGCAGTATTAAAATCCCAATGAGCATACATTCCTTTGGTGTTACCCGCCGAGGCACTCGCTCTTTCAGTTAAATCGTAGAAAATACCATCGGTAACAGGGTTATTTGTCCAAGGTCTAAATTCGGAATTCAGACCTATTATTGTACTACCTGTAATATGTGCTTGATTGGTGCCAGAACTGGTATAAACATAACCACGATCTCTTAATGTAGCATTTCCCTCGATTCGACCGCTACCTTCTACATATACTCCTTCAAGAACGCGGGCATTTCCAGCAACCGTTACTCCACCGCGAACTTCAGCGTCTCTCACATAGGCATTTTCCATAACACGGGCATGATCACGGACTATTGCGTTTCCTGCAATGATCGCGTTATCACCTACTCTAGCTGAATCCATCACGATAGCATAATCTTCAATTCGTGCATTACCCGTTATTCGAGCTGCACCAAAAACTACTGCGTTTTTTCCAACGTAAACGCTTTCATCAACCCGTGCTGAGCGAGCAACAAAGCCTCCGCCATTAGGATGACGATCTCCCATAATGCCGATTAGGTGATCGAGTTTTAAGTAATCGGGCAAGTATGCTGCTGGGGTAGCCCCTTTGATTTCCACTTCGTATGGATACTTAACAATCGATCGAAAATCACGGTTTACTTCCACAGGTCGGTAAACACTAGGTGTAGCTGCTACTGTTAAATATGCTTCGTTATCCCCTTCGCGTAACTCGATCGATGTGTATCCACTATTAATCATTTTACTGTATCGAACACTTCCATTCTTATTTCCGACAACCAAAGTAGCTCGCCAATCCGCCCCGTCTTCTACTTCAATTCCATCAAAGTTTATTTCAATTAGGTCTGATTCGTTATCAATAACTAGCTCAATGACGTTGTAGCCATATTGTTGAGGTAGAAAACCAGGCATCGGAGCAAACCAACCTTCGCGATCGGGAACAGGCATCAATAAAGTTCTATTATACCTGGTTGGCTTAATCTCACTTTGATATAGATATCTAAAGACATAATCCCAAGTAGCATTTTTGGCAGCCATTTCACCGATTACATCACCGAAGCCTTTTTCTGGGTGTTTAAAAGCTCCTTTTTCATATCCTAAACGCATAAATGCTTGCAATGGATCTTCTTGAGTATTGCCATGATTACGCATAATTCTATTGGAATTATTTCTATTCGATTCGTAATAAACAGCGATCGGATAATCTGGTCCGAGATCTGGATGCTCCGTAATCGCTTGCATAAAGATCCATGACCAATAAATCATCCGTGGTGATGATAAATGATAATTGCTTCGATCAGCATACGTGCCTACGTGACCTACCTCACCGAGACTAAATTGATGGGATACCCACTGAGCATGGGTTTCCCCAAATCCACTGTATGCCCTCGGACTACGTAATCCACCAGAATAATGCTGAACCACATGAGCAAACTCATGAGGAATGTATCCTGAGCCAGGGTGCAAAATGTCCGAATGAAGCCACATTGATGAGCCACCGAAAGCCCAACCTCCTCCAAAACCAGTGTCTGTAACTACAACATCGGTCTTGTAGCGAACATCTTCATCACCATATGGACCTGGCGCACCTAATTCGTAAGCAATGAATTCAAATAACCAATCGAAATATTCTTTGGTGTTTTCGCGAAATTCTTCGTTATTCCAGCGACTACCTCCACTGCGACCAGAGATAAATCGAAAATACTTTCCTTCTAATAGGTCAACCTCGTGATATTCAGGCACAATATCCCATGGCCCGCTGCCATATCGTCCTGGGTGCCTAGGATTTTCAATATTTGTTGCCCCTGTATCAAGAGTTGGTCTAGCTAAATAGGTTGGAAGCTCATTCCCTACTCGTTCCTGAAATGTTTTTTCTATAAGTTCTTGTTGCTTCGTTAAAGCATATTCCTGATCTTCGGCAGAAAACAATGATAATGGGAGTGCTCGCTTTTCCCCTTCAGATTTTACAAACACTACATATGAAGAGCTCGCAGAAGTATCGAAACCTGCTATACCAATAAATGCCGCCTCAAACTGTCTGCCAAAACCAGCTACATTTCGACGCAATTTCCAAGTTCGCATTTCATAATCGCTTTCCCACTTACGCCCTGTATAAACTGGCATGTCATAATAAGAATCCTGAGCGCCAACTGATTCGCAAATACCAAGAGAAAGCGTAAGAGCCGCACATACTAAGAGCAAACTAACAATTCTTTTCATATAATCCATCCTTTCAGCGTCCGTAATAATGTGGATTAAGTGCGCTAAATTTTTCGGCTGAAAAATTTAACTACTTTTAGAAATATTTACTAAGTATTATATTCAAAGGAAATTATCATTTACCTGCTACTAGATTAATTTCTAAATGTTCTAGACAAAAGACCGCAACTTTCTTTTCATGATAAATCATTGATTATTTCCCACCACATGCCCCTATTGCCTCTGTTAGTGCCCAATGAATAGAGAAAAATCAACTTTGCGTTTGAAAAATTTGAAATCAGATAGGAATCTATTGGCTGGTAGCGAATTTTAGGTTGGAATACTAAAATGGGAGCCTTTGAAATGAAAAGTGAGTTACCGTTCATAAGGATTCAAAATCGGTC
>JAAYFS010000037.1 GCA_012728115.1 Bacillota bacterium
ACTGATAATCGGCCATTTGATCCTAACTATAAGTGGACAGCCGGTTCTACTAATTAGTGTGGAATTACTATGTGGTTGTCAAAGTGCACAATAACTATTGACTATTCATAGCACGTCTTACTTAAACTATATTGCAAATTGTAGTTTTTTTCACATTGTCTGTCAATCCTTTTTTAGTTGCCTTAGGATATTCTCAATCATACCCACTTGGTTTAAGGGGGTGATAAAGTAGAATCCGTCGACACACCCTTTTAATTGATCGGCAAGTTCTAATGCTAACTCAACACCGATTTTTTTAGCAGACTCTTTATCAGTAACGTTCTCGAACCGTTTAATCACTTCGCTAGGAATTGAAATTCCTGGTACTTCATTGTGTAAAAACATTGCGTTACGATAGCTAACGATCGGCATAATGCCAAGTAGAACTTTCGCTTGAGTGCTATTTTTTATCATTTGGATATTTTCTAATGTTTCAAGTGAATACACAGGTTGAGTGAGGAAGAACGATGCCCCAGCCGCGATTTTTTGTACCAATCTGCCGCCCTTTAGGTCCTTACTATTACTACTTAGGTTTAAAGCACCGCCGATCCTTATTGGATCATCAAGAAAAACTTCGCTATTCATGGTCTGAACTAATTTCATAAGTTGAATAGAATTTAGGTTGAAGACACTTTTGATCTCACTTCGATCTGAACTCGGAATGGGATCACCAGTGACAATAAGGATGTTCCTAATTCCTTCCATGTGGGCCGCCAAAATACCCGCCTTTAACCCTATTATATTGCGATCTCGACAACAAAGATGAGGAAGGGTTTGAATTCCAATTTCGCGACGGATTTTTGCGGCAAGTACTATCGAATCAACTCTAGTCCGCGCTAGAGGTGAATCAGAGATAGTGATAATTTTTGCTCCGGCGTTTTTTAAAATCTGGGCTGCTTGAATCAAACCACTTACATCGCTATGAGTAGGTGGAGATAATTCAACTGCTATCGGGAACCGATCATTTATAAGATATTCATAGAAACTATTCTCGACTGGTGCTTTTCGGGATTCATTGACTGTGACTGAACTATAGTTCCCGCTAGGGCTTGGATGATCGAGAACTTTGTTTGCTAATAGTTTTATATGCTCGGGAGTGGTTCCGCAACAACCACCCAAGATTTTAAAATTCGAATCTTTAAAATCAACCATCACTTGAGCAAAGTATTCTGGATTATGATTATAAACAGTGCGTTCATTGATTATTTCGGGATAGCCAGAGTTAGGTAGTGCAGAAACAATGCTACCTTGCCAATCGATCCCTTTTAAGAGATTAAAAAGATGTGTTGGTCCTACTCCGCAGTTAAACCCGAAAGCATCAATCTCTGGGACATCCTTTATTTCTTTCAACAAGCTCTGGATCGAAAGACCTTTTCTTGTTGAGCCAGCAGGTGTGAGGGCAAATTGCGTCAAGATAAAGGAGTTGTGACTTTGTTGCTTGATATATTTAACAATCGATCGAACTTGTTCTAGATCACTTTGAGTCTCAAAGACAAAAATTTGGGCTCCCAACTGTAAGAAAGTATCGACGATTGCCACTAACTCATCTTGAATAGCTTGATAATCAGAAATTAGAACGTTTTGTTCAGGAATCGGTCCGATATTAGCCGCGACAAACGCATTAGAACCTTTTATTGCTTCATTAGCTATTACCCAAGCTTGTTTGATAATAGTTAGAACTTCAGCGAGTGGTTTTCGTAAAGTAGGGGTGTTAGCAGAGAAGGTATTTGTTCGGATCAATCTTGCTCCAGCCTGTACGTACTCCTGGTGGATTGAGCGAATTAAATCTGGATTACTAATATTGGCCAACTCAGCGATTGTATTGCTTTGACATGAGATGTTTGAATAATATGTACCCATTGCACCGTCAGTAATACAGATATTATCTTTTATAAATTGACGAAAATCCATATACATCTCCTACTTTTCTACTTGTTTTGGGTAACATTGTATCTTAATTGGACGTTTTTGTATAGAGTTGGTCCAAGAAAAATCTACTAAGGTATTGGGACAATAGGTTTTTCGTTAAATTTAGTACCTAATTTCATCCGAAAATACTAGTCCAACACCTATCCCTACGGAATATTTTAGAGTGAAGGTACCTTTAGTATCCAAGTGGGAGGGTAGAAATAGATATGTCATATGGTAGAAAACCAAGACTGA
This sequence comes from Bacillota bacterium, assembly GCA_012728115.1. GTDB lineage: Bacteria > Bacillota > Limnochordia > Darwinibacteriales > JAAYFS01 > JAAYFS01. Next base: position 2,203 of record JAAYFS010000037.1, read on the forward strand.
ACAAAATTCTCGCTGAACTAAACCTATTACTCCAAGACCAAGACCAAGTTCAAACCCAAGATCAAGATCAAGCTCAAGGGTTGTGGATGAAACAAATCCAAGATTTAGTACAAAGATCGCGTCAAGATCAAACTGACACAAATATTGCAATCGCAATCTCAGATTCTTTCCTCCTATTAGTATTCATCTTGGCGTTTGTGTTTGAAGACGCCCCAGATGGTAACGTTATCGGAGCACTCAGGACGCTATTAAATCTTCCTGGGCAGTAAAGTTGGGGGAGAAAGGGGCTGCCTAGAATTTTAGGC
>JAAYFS010000038.1 GCA_012728115.1 Bacillota bacterium
CTATGGGTAAGATTCATTCTTAGTGCAGACAATAAATATGTATTATCCATAACAAGGAGATAGTTTTAGCTAAGCTTGAACCCCCTTTCTGGTTGAAATAGTAAGTCTTGCTTTAGTGGTAAATACCGCTCACGGTAAATTGCTTCTGTTATTATTATAATCGATAAATTATTGACTTTCCATAAAGTACATCAAAAGTAGAATTTAAAGTTAAAAACTATCATTTCAGAGGCAATAGAAAATTCAAGCGTAGTAAAGCAGGTAGTTATCAGGCAAAATTCGGGGGAGTTTGGAAAAAATGGTCATTTTGATAATAACAATGGAGTTTGATGAGTAGCGAGTCATAAAAACATAGGCAATTGGTCATATTTAAAGACAAAAAAAGCACGAGATTTAGCTCGTGCAAATTTGTTCAAATTAAACTAATAGGAATTCACTTATAATGTGGATCGATTAGTGTTTAAATAAAAGATGGCAGGGGAGACAGGACTCGAACCCGCAGCCCTCGGTTTTGGAGACCGATGCTCTACCAATTGAGCTACTCCCCTGCGGCCTTTTTTAATATAACATGAAAAAACGTACTGGTCAACCCATAAGTAAAGAAATGTAATAGATTTTTCAAAGAGTTGACTTAAGGGACAGGAAGGAATAAAATTCATTATTGGCGAAGTATTTCACGTACAATATTAGACAGGAGTGGTGACATGTCAAATGATGTAATAGGTAAGGTGCCAGTTGGTATTTCAAACCGTCACCTTCATTTATCGCAACAAGATTTATTTACTCTCTTCGGAGATAATTATGAGTTGAAACCTTTAAAGGACTTAAGTCAAACAGGTCAATACGCTGCTGAAGAAACAGTAGCGATAGTTACCAATAAAGGATATATTCCAAAGGTCAGAGTTCTTGGACCAGTTAGAAGTGCTACTCAAGTCGAGATCTCGAAAACAGATTCTTTTGCACTAGGTTTAAGACCCCCAGTAAGAGATTCTGGCCAACTAGAAAACTCGGCGAGCGTAATCATTGTTGGACCTAAAGGATCTGTTACTTTGAAACAAGGAGTAATTATTGCCCAACGGCATATTCATATGAATGAAGAAGATGCGGAAAAGTTTGGACTTAAGGATAAAGATATCGTTCGTGTACGAACCAAGGGTGAGCGCGCTGTAGTTTTTGAAAACGTGCTTGTCAGAGTTCGTAATGACTTTGTTCTTGAATTGCATCTTGATACCGATGAAGCGAATGCTGCAGGTTTAACAAATGGTGAAGAAGTCGAAGTACTTAGATAAACCAAAGAAAAGCCTTCAGGCATGAAAACTCCTGGACATTCAGGAGTTTTCGGTTTACTTTCTTGGTTGTTTCGCCTAGAAATTAATGGGGTTAGAGATGATAGATTCAGAAAAAATTAAAAATACAAGTGAGTATCGTGAATACTGTCAAGCTAAAGAGGCTCTAGAGCGTGACCAAACTGCTTTAGAGCTTTTGAAAGAATACGTCGTTCTCAATCAGAAGGAGTTTGTTGATCCAGTTGAATGGCTGGAGTTGGAAAAGGATCTTGAACGTTCCCCGATTTGTCAACACTACCTTCTGGCAGAAAAAAGGTATCTCGCAAAACTCAAAGAGTTCATTGATTGTAACGTAAGTAGATGCAAGGCGGATTGCCATAAAGAACAATGTTCATGTTGCAAAAACAAAAAAAGAGGTGATTATCTTGGGTAAGAGAGAGTTTTCGTACGATGAGATCCAAAATGTCGCAAACATTACAAGAGGTTTATCTGCAGATGGAGTTGAACGTGCAAAATCGGGTCATCCAGGTTTACCATTAGGTTGTGCCGATATTGCTAGCTCCCTATACTTTAATGAAATGATTTACAACCCAGTTGATCCTAACTGGAGAAACCGTGATCGATTTGTGCTATCAGGCGGACATGGTTCAATGTTGCAGTACTCATTGCTTCATTTAGCTGGGTTTGATTTATCGCTCGAAGATTTGAAACAGTTTAGACAGCTAAATTCTAAAACTCCTGGTCATCCAGAATACGGTCATACAGTAGGTGTTGAGACTACTACTGGCCCATTAGGACAAGGAATTGCTAATGCGGTTGGTATGGCAATCGCTGAAAAAATGATGGCTGCACGGTTTAATCGTCCAGGATACAATATTGTTGACCATTATGTTTATGTTATCGCTGGTGATGGTTGTTTCATGGAGGGAATTAGTGCAGAAGCTTCATCATTTGCTGGCCATCTTAAGTTAGGTAAATTAATAGTGTTTTATGATTCAAATAAGATCACGATTGAGGGTTCAACCGATTTAACCTTTACCGAGTCAGTCAAAGATCGTTACTTAGCCTATGGTTGGCAAGTCATTGAAATCGATGGTCATAATATCGCAGAAATTCACGATGCTATAGAAAAAGCCAAGGCTGAGACGACTAAACCAAGTTTGATCATTGCCAAGACTAGGATTGCTAAAGGTGCACCAACTAAAGAAGGTACTGCTGAATCACATGGAGCTCCATTAGGAGAAAAAGAAGTTGCAGGCTTAAAAGAAGCATTAGGATTACCACAGGAAGACTTTTATGTTTCTGACGAAGTACAAGCGATGAGAGAAAGAAACATCGCTCGTGGTAAGGCAGCTCAAGCGGAGTGGGAAAAAGTTTATTCCGAATGGAGAGAAAAATATCCTGAACTAGCAGCTGAATGGGATGCAGGAGTGACTGTTGAAATTTCACCAGATTTGGTCGATAAGCTTCCAAAATTTAATGTTGGTGAAAAGTTAGCAACTCGCGCCGCTAGCGGTAAAGTTTTAAACGCTTTAGCAAACGAAATTTCCAATCTAATCGGCGGTTCTGCAGACTTAGCGCCTTCGAATAACTCCTTCATGGAGGGTAAAGGAAGTATAAATCCTGATGATTTTTCAGGTAGAAACTTTAATTTCGGTGTTAGAGAGCATGCTATGGGGGCCATAGTAAACGGAATTAGCGTCTACGGTGGCTTTAGAGTATTTTGTGCTACCTTCTTAGTATTCTCGGACTATATGCGTCCAGCGGTAAGACTTTCTGCCTTAATGAATCAACCAGTGATCTACATATTCACTCATGATTCGATCTTCGTTGGCGAAGATGGACCTACTCATCAACCGATAGAGCATACCGAATCTTTACGCTTGATTCCTAATCTTAACGTTTATCGACCAGCAGATGCGGAAGAGACTAAGTTAGCGTGGGTTGATGCTCTGAAGAGAACAGACGGTCCGAGTGCTTTAATTCTTACAAGACAAGCGCTACCTGTAATGGAAAAACCAGCAGATGCCGATTTTTCCAAAGGTGGGTATGTGATTTATAAAGAAAATAAACCCCTTGAGTTAACTTTAGTCGCTGCTGGAAGCGAAGTTAGTTTAGCTGTAGAGGCAGCTAAAATACTCGACTCAGAGGGAATAGGGGTACGTGTTGTGTCAGTACCTTGCCGTGATGAATACGAAAAACAATCTTGTGAATACAAAGCCTCTATCATCCCTACCGATAAACCTATTTTGGCTCTCGAAATGGGAATTGGAACAGGTTGGTATAGTATCAGCCCTGGTAGTAAGATAGAAGTTATGTCAATCGAAGAATTTGGCCGAAGCGGTAAAGGAGAAGAAGTAGCAGCTTTCTTTGGATTCACACCAGATTCGGTAGTGGCTAAGGCTAAAGAACTTTTATCGTAAGATTAGGGCGTAAAGGTGGCGCGTTCTTGCGCCACTTTTCTATCTTCTAACTATAATGCAAGTTATTGACAACACATTATTCATATGTAAAAATACAATAAGAGTAGCGAAAGAGGTGTTGATATGCAGGCTAAAGAAAACTTAACACAAAGCTTTGTTGGCGGAGTGATTATGGATGTTACCAATGTGGAGGAAGCAAAGATAGCTGAAGCCGCTGGCGCAGTAGCGGTTATGGCTCTTGAAAGAGTTCCTTCCGACATTCGTAAACAGGGCGGAGTTGCTCGAATGTCCGATCCAAAGATGATTAAAGAGATTATGCAAGCTGTTTCTATTCCTGTTATGGCGAAAGTTAGAATCGGACATTTGGTTGAAGCTCAAATTTTAGAAGCTATCGGTGTAGACTATATCGATGAAAGTGAAGTACTTACTCCTGCGGATGAAGAATTCCATATTTTAAAAAGTGAGTTTAAAACTCCATTTGTTTGTGGTGCACGCAATTTAGGCGAAGCTTTGCGACGAATCGGAGAAGGCGCGAGTATGATTCGCACCAAGGGCGAAGCGGGCACTGGAAACGTTGTGGAAGCGGTTAGGCATATTCGTACTGTAAATGGTCAGATTCGCAAACTAAAGTCGATGTCTAAAGATGAGTTAATGACTGAAGCTAAAAACCTACAAGCGCCATATGAACTAGTTGTTAAGGTTGCAGAAATGGGTAGACTACCAGTAGTAAACTTTGCTGCGGGCGGAATTGCTACCCCAGCTGATGCTGCCCTAATGATGCAACTAGGCTGTGATGGTGTGTTTGTAGGTTCTGGAATTTTCCGTTCGGGAGATCCAGTAAAGAGAGCAAAGGCTATTGTGGAAGCGACCAAGAATTACAACGATCCAGAATTGATTGCCAGAGTATCTGAAGACTTAGGCGAACCTATGTCAGGTATAGTTATAGATGAAATTGCTCAAAAAGATAGATACTCAGAACGTGGATGGTAAGTTGTTACAAGGGATTAGCACTGAGCTGATCCCTTTTTGCTATAATTAGGCTTCTTTGAGGTGACTGATTTGAGAAAACGCTTAAGCTTTATTATCTTTCTAGCACTGGTAGTCTTAGTTTGGAGTTCTTTTAATGTTAGTAAATCGGATGGGATTATTGAACCTCAATTGGCTAAAAATATTATTGAAAACAGAGCGAATGAGGTCTTGCTAGCTCTTCACGCTAAAAATACAGAAGCTATTGCAAAGCTCGTTCATCCTGTCAAAGGAGTGCGGTTTACTCCATATACGTTTGTTTCTTTAGAACGTGATGTAGTCTTTAGTGCAGAAAAAATGAAAACATTCTTTGATGATAAGGAGATTTATCACTGGGGTTACTATGATGGAACAGGAAATGAAATCAGATTAACTCCTAGTGAGTACTATCATAGATTTGTGTACTCGGCTGATTTTACTAAAGCAGACCAAGTGGGCTATAACGAAGTTTTGAGTAGGGGTAATATTTTAGAAAATCAGTTTGAGGTCTATCACAAACCGATCATAGTAGAATACTATTTCCAAGGGTTCAATCCAGACTATGGTGGATTGGATTGGTGTAGTCTACGATTAGTATTCGAAAAATTTTTGGGCAAGTGGTACCTAGTTGGGTTAATCCATAATCAATGGACAATTTAAAAGCGGGCTCATTAGACCCTTTTTTAATAAAAAGAAAATTCGAAAAATAAAGAAAAATGTGTTGACATTTTGAATCCTTCATTGTAATATAAAATCAAACGGGGAATCGATTCCCGAAAAAAGGAAAGGGGGTGTGGTTATGCAACTCCAAACTGCGACAATCTGGCAAGAAGTATTAACAGAAGACGAACTCAGAGACGTCAACGGCGGAGCGATTTTATCAGGCATTGCTTGGCTAATGGCTGGAGCAGTAGCTGATTATGCTTGCCAAGAATTGTTTGATAAGAGCCTTGGACAACTAATCGTTGAAGGAGTTTCGTGGTTGTTTTCAGCAGGATATCGAGCAAACTCGTACTACATGGAAATATTTAATACCAATTAATCCTACATTTTTTCCTGAAGGAGGTGAGTAATGACTAAGTATTTGTCCAAAGCGGTTGATATTGGTCGTGAGGGGATCGTTCATTTAGTCGTGTACCTAGGTTTGTCAGCTTTCCTAAGTTGGGTTGGGGTTGAAAACTTATGGTTACGGTGGCTAGCGATCGGTCTAAACCAAGTTGCATTGTATTTTCTGATGTGGCTTTACAGTGAGAAAAGGTGAGTAAAGAACGGCGCCCAAGGGAGATTTTTATCTATCTGCGAATAACCAAATCTTTAGTAGATGATAATAAGGGTAGTTTAAGGAAAGGATTTGATTCAGATAAACTCCCAAGTACTATTACAAGAAGTTAGGCAACCTGTTTTGGAGAAAGTCACAGCAAAGATCACAGAAATACTCAATTCTCGGGGTTTTATGCAAGAAGTACTGAGGTATCTGAGTAATAAGAAAGGTAAAATGATCAGACCACTTCTTGTTCAGTTATGTGCAAGTTTATGCGGTGGCGGAGTGTTTGAGGATATTGTTGATGTCGCTGCTGGGATTGAATTACTTCATATGGCTTCCTTAGTTCACGATGATATTATTGATCATTCTGATCTTCGCAGAGGGCAAGCTACCCTAAATAATCTTTATGGTGCTTCTGTCGCGGTGTTGGCAGGAGATTTTCTTTTTGCAAAAGCTTTTAAGCTTTTTACTAAACATAAAGGATATAATTTGATTCCTACAATGACCGATGTGGTCTGTCGTATGTGCGAAGGAGAGGTCAATCAATTAGTCGATCCTGTAAAGGAAGAAGCGGAGTACTGGGATTATATCTACGATAAAACTGCCTGCTTATTGGGTGCGGCTTGTAGAGTTGGAGGATTGTTAGCGAGCTCAGAACGTCTAGATGATTTGGAAAAGTTAGGGGTACTTTTGGGTTATGCCTTTCAAATGACAGATGATGTATTAGACTACTATGGTGATCCCGATATTTTAGGTAAACGGGTAGGCGACGATCATGCGGAAGGGATCTGGACTTTACCATTGATCAAGGCAAAAGAGTTAGGAGTACTAACTAGCGATTGGAAAAACCTTAGTTTTAAAGAACTAAGAAAAATAATCATTGAAAACGATATTCATTCAATGATCGCTATGGATGTAACTAACATTTTGTCACAAGCAAAGCAAATACTGAATTCTTTTTTAATTGAAACCCAAGAACAGCAAAAGGCCAAACAGGCTTTAACCGAGATTGCAGACTATATCCTATCTAGGAACAATTAGTAGAGTTCTTTTCTTTTCCGAAGCTTGAGGCATGTTCGATACATCAGTTGTAAAAATGGATTACGAAGTAGCCTCTTATACTCTTCGAGTATTCCTTGTTCCGAAAGTTTCGGATCCGAACCATACATCGCCAGCAACCCTTTAATTACGATATCGTGAAAATAGGGGTGTTTTAGCTTAGCGATTCTTTGTTTGCTGACTTGGTAAAATAAATTTAATCGATCTACTGCTACTTTAGTTGACTCATAATCCGCACAAAAGTTAAGATCACCGAATTCATGGTCTTCAGCTTGGTCGATAAAGTAGTCTAGGAGGATGTGCAGACCTTGGATCCAAGGAAAATATGCTTCGAAGATCTGGTTATGAGTAACGCTGGTATCAGGACTATAGCTTAGAGCGAAAAGCATAAAGATTCCAAGAGTTGAACCAGTTGCAGCTGCCCATTCGTTCCAAAAAAGCTCATTAGTAAAAGTATCTTCTATCCAGGTTTTTACTCGTTTCTTAGGATCAGGTTTGGTATGTTTTAGGGCCTGAAGTTTACAGTAGTAGCTGGCTAATTCTAAGATCTTTGGTTTGTTCAGTTCATAAAGCGGCATATTACTAATTGCATTTTGACATTCATAGACTAATGATGGTAGATAAATGGTTTCTTTGAGGGGATAGAGTGAATAATAATCCTTCACTGCTGCAGTTGGATCTAATGCATCAAGAAATGATTCATGTAGTCGCATGAAAGTTTGATCGTCATATACATTCATTCGATCGCAAAGATTATCAAGATAATCGCTTATTGTCTGTAAAGCGACGATTGCAGTAATCATTTCATCCTTTTTCACTCCAGGATAGAGAGCATAGATTGATCCACCAAGACAATGGAAAGCCTTATTTTTGATACTTAAAAGGGCTTGCTCCCGCAATTCATCTGGTAGAAGCTTCGCTTTGGATTCCCACTTTTTCAGTTCATCTTTAACTAAATCAAAGGTGTTTACATACTTGAGCAATAGTCTGATTTGTTTTAACTGCATGTTTTTCATCCTCCGTAGCTATAGTTTGCGTTTTTCACCAATATTATTTTCATTTCTAACAGGAAGTTTGGACCCAAATTGAGAATACCAAATAGCGGAGGATGAAAAATGAGTTCATTAGTTTTTTTAGATACCGAAACAACTGGTCTAAGTGCCTATTATGATCGACTTATCGAGATTCATTTACTTGCGGTAGAACGAAATGGAGATTGTCAAGAATGGGGGACATTCATTAATCCCGAGCGAAGAATTCCAGCGAGAATAACTGAAATTACTGGGATTACAGATGAAGATGTTAAAAACGCCCCCAGGGAAGATGAAGTCGCTGTTAAAATTCGGGACTTTATCGGAAACAGAATAGTAGTCGCCCATAACCTAGCATTTGATCTTTCGTTCTTAAACGCAATGTTTGAGCGACAAAACTTACGTCAGCTAAGTAAAGCGCAAGGTGTCGATACCTTAGCAATCAGTCGAAAACTATTTCCGAAACTTTGCATATACCCTGGAGGCGAAGGTAGCCACAAACTAAAAAACTTGATGTATCATTTTGGCTTAGATAGGATTTATCAAAATTCGCATCGAGCCCGCGACGACGTACTTCTCCTAGCCCAGGTTTATCGTCACCTAGCTGCCTACCAAAACAGGCGCGATCGATTTGAATATCCCAAAGAGGTTACTCATGGATGTCCAAGCTGTGGCTCCGTTATGAAATTAGAGGTTATAAAAGGTGTTAGGATGCTAGTATGTACTAAGTACCCTAGCTGCCAACATCGCTCGGTAGTCTAGCTTTTTGTGTACGTTGCTTTTGCCCGTGTACCGAGTCCACCACGTAAAGCAAAATCACCATAGACTTCCATTTTCTTGGGTTTAATAACCTTTACTAAATCATCAAGGATTGAGTTAACTACATGTTCTTGAAGAATACCAACATTACGGTATGATAGGATGTAGTATTTTAGTGATTTTAACTCGATTAGGTGTTCATCAGGAATGTACCTAATAGTTAGGGTACCATGATCGGGTAGACCAGTCCAAGGACATACCGAGGTGAATTCATCTGTAAAATATTCTACTTCGGTATCACGTCCTTTATATTCATAAGGGATTGGCTCCAGAATATCGCGATCGATTGCTTCTAAATCATTTACGTCGAATCGTCTTCTTGTGTACTTGTCTGTCATAAATAATACCTCCGTTATCTTGAAATTTTTCACAGACTATTATACCGCAATATGGAAGGAAATACTATAAGAAAGGATCTTCAGTCATGATTGCACCTTTGACGCCCCAAAACGTGATGGAATATATAAAAGATTTTAACGCTCTAGGCAACCAAGCTTTGAAGAATCTGATTGAAGAAGCCAATATGCGTGATGATGTCCTACCACCTGTTCAATTAGAGGTAGGAACGTTGCTTCACCTTCTAGTATTTCTTCAACAACCTCAAAGTGTGCTTGAATTAGGAACAGGAATAGGAATCTCAACCATCTTCATGGCATTAGGATTGCCTAAAAAGGGCAGAATAACAACTATAGAAAAGGAAGAAAAATTTGCTACTTATGCAAAAAAGAATTTTATTAGAATGGAAGTTTCAGAAAAAATTAATTTAGTCGTGGGAGACGTAGAACAAATTGTTCCAACAATGACAGATTCTTTTGATTTTATCTTCCAGGATAGTGGAAAACAAACGTATTTGCCGCTACTTGACAAACTTGTTACTCTTTTGAAACCAGGAGGAGTCTTAGTTTTTGACGATACTTTATTTCCAACATTTGATCTCCCAGAGCGCAATAAGCGAACACAACGAGCGATCCACCGTTTCAATTTAGAAGTTAAATCGCATCCTGATTTAGAAAGTTTCATCTTGCCATTTGCGCATGGTTTAACTATGGCAATTAAGAAAGATTAATGTTGACATATACCCGGTGGGGGTATATAATGATACTAGGATAACATGAGTCGACAAGGAGGAATAGATGATGACTATCGAATTAAGAGATCAAAATTTTAAAGAAGAAGTTCTTGATGCCTCTGGCGTTGTATTAGTGGATTTTTGGGCACCTTGGTGCGGTCCATGCCGTATGTTGGGTCCAATTATTGAAGAATTAGCACAAGATTATGAAGGTAAAGCAAAGATTGCCAAGCTCAATGTTGATGAAAACCAAGAAACCCCTGGTGAATATGGGATTATGAGCATTCCTACCATGATCTTTTTCAAAGATGGCAAAGCAGTTGATAAAATTATCGGAGCAGTACCTAAACACTCTATTGTAGCTAAACTTGATGAACTGCTCGGTTAGTCAAAAAGCTTCTCCAACTGGGGAAGCTTTTTTGCAGGAAAAATTTTATAGGTGCCGAATCTCCTAACAGCGAAAAATTTGGAGGAGTTGGAACAATGATTCTATCGGGTAAAGAGATAATGCAAAAGATTGGTAATGAAATCGAAATCTCGCCATTCAATCCAAAGCAAGTAAACCCAAACAGCTACAATCTTCGATTGCATAACGAGTTACTAGTGTATACCGCCGAAGAATTAGATATGAAAATTCCTAATACAACCGAAAAGATTATTATTCCTGAATCTGGACTAGTACTTGAATCAAATCGACTATACCTGGGTCGAACGGTTGAATATACCAAGACAGACAAGTATGTGCCAATGCTTGAAGGTCGGTCCTCTATCGGAAGACTTGGTTTATTTGTTCATGTAACTGCTGGTTTCGGGGATATTGGTTTTGCAGGTTATTGGACCTTAGAGATGTTTTGTATTCAACCGATAAGGATCTATCCAAACATTGAAATTTGCCAAATATACTATCATACCATCGAAGGCGATTATGAGAAGTATTCAAGCGGTAAGTATCAAAATAACACAGGTATCCAACCTAGTCTCCTGTATAAAGATTTCATAGATTGATTTATCCATGTTTTTGGTGCTAAATGTTGAATGTACCAGTCTGAAGTAGCGCTCAGTAATGCGCTTACTTTTGCTGGTACTTTTTTATTTTCAATTTTTCATTTTAAAAATAAGATTTCTCCCCGAAACAGCTGGTTTATTGAAATGTATTAGAGTTTGAGTAATGATAAGTAATGTAATAAAAGTGTAAAAAAAGTAATTTGATGAAGAGGATTGGAAGATTGGATGATGAACAACAACTATAAGTAATAAATTGGTATTCTTAGAAAGAATGCCAAAATAGAGAATCGGGCTTTTCCGAATCTTTAATGAAGCGTTTTTCGGGTAGTAAAAGCTGAGTGGCACAATTCGGATGAGGAGGTAGAACATGGATAAGTATAATGCTTATTTAAAAACCATTGATCGAGTTATTGAGCAAGGTCCTTACAAAGATAGCTGGGACTCACTTGGAAGATATCAGATTCCCCAATGGTTTAGAGATAGTAAGTTCGGTATCTTTATTCATTGGGGCCTTTATTCTATCCCAGCTTTTGGAAACGAATGGTATCCACGTAATATGTACCTACAAGGGTCGCCAGAGTATGAGTACCATATAAAAACCTTTGGACACCACAAGGATTTTGGCTATAAAGATTTTATTCCGATGTTTACGGCAGATAAATTTGATCCAGAGGAATGGGCAGATATTTTTGAACAAGCTGGTGCAAAGTACGCGGTGCCTGTTGTAGAACATCACGATGGTTTTCAAATGTATCGTAGCGAACTGTCAAAGTTCAATACCTTTGATATGGGTCCAAAACGCGATGTTTTAGGCGAATTATTCCAAGCTTTCCACAAGCGGGGCATAAAGGAGTGTGCTTCTTCACATCGAGCAGCACATTGGTTCTTTATGGGACACGGTAAAGAATTCGATAGCGATGTCAAAGAACCATTGGTTCGAGGAGACCTATATTGGCCAGCAATGCCAGAAAGAGATCCAACCGATATTTTTAGTGAGCCACAACCTTCCCAGGAATATCTAGAGGATTGGTTGCTTCGTTGTTGTGAATTGGTGGATCAATATCGCCCAAAACTAGTGTATTTTGATTGGTGGATCCAACATATTGCGTTTAAACCTTATTTACAAAAGTTTGCCGCTTATTATTACAACAGGATGGAAGAATGGGGCGATGAAGGGGTAATAACGTACAAGCATGACTGTTTTATGTTTGGTACCGCTGTTGTAGACGTTGAAAGGGGTCAATTTGCCGAAACAAAGCCATATTTTTGGCAAACAGATACTGCTGTAGCCAAAAATTCATGGTGCTACACAGAAAACAATGTTTACAAAACACCGAACGAATTAATCTGTGATTTAGTAGATATTGTGAGTAAGAACGGTACGATGCTATTGAATATTGGTCCTAAAGCCGATGGTAGTATCCCAGAAAAAGATCGTGCGATCCTTTTAGAGATTGGGAAATGGTTGAAAGTTAATGGTGAAGCGATTTACGGTTCAAAAGTGTGGAGGGTATTTGGAGAAGGGCCAACAAAAATTCCTGAAGGACCATTTACTGACAGCCAAGAAAAACGATTTACGTCGGAAGATATACGTTTTACGGTTAATGGTTCCAATCTCTATGCGACTGTTCTTAGCTATCCCGAAGACGGGGTATTAACGATAAAGTCGTTAGCTGAACCTTCTGGTCTTACTTCGTATTTCCAAGGAGCTATCGAAGATGTGTCAGCGCTTGGTTTTTCGGAAAAAGTCCAATGGGAACGCCAAAAGGAGGGCTTGGTGATTCGTTCTACATCAATTAAGAGTCCGTATCCCGTGGTGTTTAAAATAAAAGTGAGGTAATTTGGGTCGTGTTCTGGTCGTTTCCAAGTCTACTTTAAACAGAAAACTACCGTAAACCTAAACGCATAGTTCCAATGGCTCACTAGGTAGTTTTAGTATGAAGACAATGCGGGAGAAGGAAGGTCAAGTTTATCCTAGAAAGGGTGTAGTTCATGAAGGAGATTTTATATGGCGTTTCCTATTATGACGAATATATGCCTTGATTTTAAGCCTAATGCTACCTACAATGAAGCTAAAATCATTGGAGCAGAATTTAAGCGGATCGGTAAAAGAATAGTAAATTTAAAAAAGAAAAACTCCGTTGCGGTTCTTTTCAGTAATGAAGCATTAACTGCACTGAATACCTTAGTTTTTGGTCAAAATATCGAGTATAACGATCTGCTTCGCAAGTTTTACGATCCTTTCTACAAGCTGAACATCGAATGCGATTTCATCGATCCATCATGTCCAGATTTTGAAAAATATAAACTTATTGTGGTTCCTGGATTGTACGCGACTTCCGATGAATTATTGGAAAAATTGAATCGTTTTGTTGAAGTTGGTGGACATGTGCTCTTTTCACTCCGAAGTGGCTTCTGCGATGAAAATATTAAAGTAAGAGCAGTAGAACAGCCTGGAATCATCGGGAAGGCTTGTGGAGTATACTATAATCAATTCGTGAACGCTCGTGGACTTAAATTGAAGGATCATGGATTTGAGTTAGATGATGAGAGTCAAAGGATCTATAATTGGATGGAATTACTTATTCCTCAAGAAGGTACAGAAGTGTTAGCGGTTTATGATCATTGCTATTGGGGGGAATATGCGGCGATCACTCGTAACACATACGGACGTGGCTCGGCTACATACGTTGGTTGCATCCCAAGTGATGCGTTTATGCTTAAGTTAGTAAAGAAGGTTGCTGAACAGGCAGGTTTATTTGAAGCGCATGAACGGTTGGAATTCCCGTTGATTACCCGTAAAGGGACAAATGATGCGGGACGCAGAGTTCATTTTTACTTCAATTACTCTAATACACAACAAGAATTTACGTATCAATTTTCCGATGCAGAGGATTTGTCGCAGGGGATTTTTATTAAAAAAGGGGATAGGATTGTGGTGGAACCCTGGGATTTCGTAATAATCGAAGAATAGCATCTATTAGTTGTTGCTGAAATAAATTGCGACTTTATCACCTTGATACACCCTTCTCCTTGACAAGAACCTTAAGTTAATGTTAAAATATAGAGGCGACGCGGGGTGGAGCAGTCTGGTAGCTCGTCGGGCTCATAACCCGAAGGACGGTGGTTCAAATCCATCCCCCGCAACCATAACGAAATTTGTCCCACAGAGACTATGTTAATTTGGCTCACTGTGGGATTTTTTTATTCGCATGCAGTTTGTTTGC
>JAAYFS010000039.1 GCA_012728115.1 Bacillota bacterium
GTTCGACGGAACGCCCTACCGTTACGAGAAGATTAGACTGTCTGAAGTGGAATTCCTATGTGGTTGTCAAAGGTCAATGACTTTGATTAACATGGTATGTCTGCATCACCATTGTACAAGGAGGGTTTTCGTGGCTGGACTAGTAGTAAACGGAATTAGCAAGACCTATGGAACAAAAAAGGTTGTGGATAATATTTCTTTTAAGGCTGAGCCTGGACAAATACTTGGAATTCTAGGTCCAAACGGCGCAGGAAAAACCACTGCAATTAGGATGATCATGGGAATTACCGCTCCTGACAGCGGTAGTATCTCATACTCGCACGATGGACGTGAGTTAGCGGGTATTCCCAAATCCTTGGTTGGGTACCTCCCCGAAGAAAGAGGTCTTTATAAAGAAGCTCGCGTTATCGAAATTCTTACATTCTTGGCAGGTTTAAAAAATATTTCTAAAAAAATCGCTCGTGAAATTGGGATGACATGGCTTACTAAGTTTGATTTACAAGACTATGCCAAGGCAAAGGTTGAACAATTGTCCAAAGGTATGGCACAAAAGGTACAGTTTATTGCCTCGGTGATTCATGAACCAAAATTCGTTGTCCTCGATGAACCATTCTCTGGTTTGGATCCAGTAAGTCAAGAGATTTTTAAGACTGAAATCCGCGCCTTAGCGGATCGGGGTGCCACTGTCCTACTCTCTAGCCATCAAATGAATATTGTAGAAGAATTATGCGACAAATTGTTCCTGATTCATAAAGGTAAGCATGTATTTTACGGTACTTTACCTGAAATCAAAGAGTTACATGGAAATTATCGAGTAAATATCCTATCTGACGATGATTTAACCAGCCTTGAAAGTTTAGACTACGTTGAAAATGTTTCAAAAATCGGAGGTTTAAACTGGGTTTTAACATTAAAAGATGGTACAAAGGCTAACGAGTTCCTAGTAAATCTACCAAGTACGATTAGCGTACAGGAACTAAATATCTCGCGACTTTCGTTACACGAAATTTTTGTGAAAATTGCTCAAGGGGGGTTAGATGATGAAGGAAACCTGGAAGATAGCTACCTGGGAAATAATGAGAAATCTACGAAATAAGCAGTTTTTGATCGGTTTATTGTTAACCCCTGCGTTAATTGCCCTTTTTGCGGTATTACCCGCACTTTTGGATCGGTGGAATCAACCAGCACCATCGGAGTACTATGTTGTTGACAAAATCGACGCTTTTCACTTTTTTGCAGAAAGCCCTAGCCCATCAGTCTCCTTCCTTGAGTATACCGATGATTTAGCCAATATAAATGAAGATGTTCAGGAAAACAAGCTGGCGGGGTACTTCATTTTAGATGAAGAGTTTCTGGAAACTGGCGAAATCGAAGTAGTTTTGAATAACCGAATGAGTGAAGGAGAAAACATTATTCGCACGTTGCTTTCGAGTGTGCTACAGTACTATCGAATCCAGCAGACTAATATCGATACTAATACCTTAGTTTATGTTACTGCACCAGCTATTGTCCATACTGTTTCTATTGATCAGGACGACGATGCTTTTCTCTATAAAATAGTTGTAGCAGTAGCATACATGATCCTAATCTTTTACTTAGTGTTTGCTTCTGGCTCAATGCTGATGTATAGTGCACTTCAAGAACGTAGAGATCGAATGGCAGAAGTGGTGCTATCATCCATCGGAGCACAACAGTTGATGCAAGGAAAGATTATCGGGCACTTTATCCTAGGAATAATTCAGCTTGCTTTCTGGTTACTCTTGGGCATACCAGCTCTGATCTACTTCGTAGATTTCCCTGTTTGGGAAGCAATAACCCAATCGAACGTAGTAGTCCCAATCTTCTACGCTCTTTTGGGATACCTCCTATTCAGTGCACTTTTTGTTGGCATGGGTGCCACCATGGAAGATATTCAAAGCGCTGGTAATTCACAGGGGCTTGTAATAATGATTCCAATGATGGGCTTGTTTTTCATTGGTCCAGTGATTTCAAACCCTGATGGATTGATTTCTCAATTAGCGTCGATCTTTCCGCTTACTTCCCCGATCATTATGGTTTTGCGAGCGGCGATCACGGATGTTGGCCTTTGGGAGTTTATCCTAAGCGGTATCTTACTAATTTTAGCGACCATCCTGATTGTAAAAGCTTCGGCGAAAATATTTAGAATCGGAATGTTAATGTATGGAAAAAACGCTGATCTGCGCGAAATTATCCGATGGTTGAGGTATAAGGACGTATGATAAACCCAATTATTCGTTCAACTGTGCTCGATCAAAATCTTAAATTACTGATTGGTTCAGTCCTTAATGCCAAAGTGCTTGAAATAATAGGCTCCAAGCATGCTGTATTAGATATCGACGGCAAAAGAGTGACCGTCACTAACGAGACTAATTTGGTTGAAGACGAGCAAATTAAAATTGAGTTTCGTGGCACAGATATCGATGGAAAGTTAATTTTTAGGATAGTTAATCAAGGCTCATCGGAAGGCATGCCTTCCGATGAGCTCTTCCTTCTTAAACTTCGGGAGTTTAAAATCCCAGCTACTCCAAGTCTAATTAGCAAAATTAAAGAGTTTTCGCATACAGATAGTTCTAACATAGAGCAAATTTTATTACTAGCTAAAAAAGAAACCGCCCTTTCAACCGGCGGTTTCCGAATCTGGAATAATTTTTGGAACGAGGAGACTTTGCTCGAAAACTTAGAAGCACTTAGGTTAAACAGCATTTCTTCGGAAACGGAAGCGGCAGACGCTATTTCACTAGAAACTGAATCGTTAGAAACACAATCGGCAAGGACCAAATCAACAAAGGCCGAATCTCTCGTAGAACAGTTTTTAATTAAACCCAGCAGCGAAGAAGGAATCGAAAAAGATCTAACCAACCTTGAAATTGCTTTTAGGAGGATACTCAAAGCAAAAACAACTAATAAATTACCTGAAGCTATTGCAAGACTAGAAACTGATTCCATAGACAAACTCAACTTACATAAAGTTGTTGAGCAACTGACCGCAGAAGCACTTTTAAACAAAATTTTGCATCAGGATTTCCCCAATTATTTTTACTTTCAGATCCCTTTGTTTTATGAAAACAAATGGCTTCTCAATGAAATGCTTATTCAAAAGGAAGCAGCTACGAAATCTTTGAAAGTGACTCTGCAATTAAAAACTAAGAATTTAAATGACATTTTTGCGGTTTTGCATTTAATTGATCAAAAATTGGAACTTACCTTCTATGTCGCTAACCGAGAAATAGCAGGAGTTTTTAGCGATCAACTGCAACTGTTCAGACAATCTTTTAAAGACTCACCATTTGAACTCGGAAACATCGCAATTAAGTATGGCCATGCATTTCGCAAGAATCAAACAATAAAACGAGAGATCATCAACTTAATGAAATCTCCTGCTTCTAGTTCAATCGATATTACTATCTAGGTGGTATTATGGAAAAGAAAAAAGCTATCGCTCTCACCTATTCACAAGATCAACATCTTGCTCCTGTAGTAATTGCTAAGGGACAAGGGTATGTCGCGGAAAAAATAATTGAAGTTGCCAAGCGAAACAATATCCCACTTTACAACAATCCCGCACTTGCTGAGGAATTGATTAATTTAGAAATATTAACTGATATTCCGCCAGAACTATTTGAAGCGGTCGCCAAAGTACTTGCCTATGTTTATCATATCGACTCTAAGTGATTAGACCCCTATTCTTTTTCCAGCCTTTTCTTCATACAAGCGTCGATCGGCGGCTACCATTAAGTCCTCCAGCGTTAGCGCCTCTTCATTGGTACTTTCTATACAACCGATACTAAGAGAGAGCTTATAGGGTTTATTAGATCCCTTATTATATAACTCGACATAGTAATCTAGGCGCTTTCGAAATAGTTCTTCTAAACCCCGCGACGTTCCAATGGTTAGTACCGTAAACTCATCTCCTCCAAGACGAGCCACTACATCCATGCCGCGAAATGCCTTTTTTAAGATCTCCCCCGTTTGACGAATCGCATAATCCCCTTCTTCATGACCATAGGTATCATTTATATACTTTAATCCATCCAAATCTACAAAGAAGAAATGAACTACTTTTCCCATTTGGTATGCTAGATCTAGACTATGACTTGCGGCAATCATAAACCCTCTCCGATTTAGTAGCCCAGTGAGTTCATCAGTCTGGGTCATATCGTTCAATTGAATGTTGCGTTGTTGTAGTTCGAACATCGCATCTTGTAAGCGTTTTTGAACATCTTCTTTTTCTTTAAATACTTTAAACATCTTTAACACGCAACTGATCTCCAAAAAAAGATGCTCATACATCCACGCATTTTGGAAATTAAAATTACATAACCCAATTCCCATTTGATGCCCTTGGAAAAAGAGCGGATAAACAATTAAAGTATGCCTCTTGTTCAATTTCAATTTTTCAAGATCAATAATCTCCTTGGTTCGTATCTGAGTTCCTGGTTTGAGTGTACGCTCCTCATCCCGACCACTAGCGAGAATAGAATACTCTGGGAACGACCAAATCGAATTCTGAGATTGTAAAATCTCTTTTTCGTACAAATAGATATACCAAGGTTGGATTCCTAATTCAATAAGTTCTTCCCGCACAGACTCTATAGAAACAGGATCAGAACCGATATTTGCTACCATTATATCCAACACAGTTCTTAGATGCCTCGACGTATCGACACATTGGGTGTAATTCTGGCTATAAGCTTGATGCACACGGTCAATTAGAAATGCGATTACATCGCTAAAGAAATTCAAAACGTCTTTATCGCGCTCGTTAGCCATTTGTTTTCTCAACAATTTACTGATTCGAATAAAACTGCGTTGTAATGCTAAACAAGCTTCACCAGAGAGTTTTTCTACGGCTACAATCTTTTTAAAATCGGTTAATATTCTCTGCAAATTGCACGTTTTATTGTTAACTGCCTCATAAATTAATTCAGTTAACTTATACTTTCCGTCAACAATGGATTTAGTACTTAGAATTTCTCGATTAATGTCCACCATAGCCTCATTTCTTTTTTTGGCGACATTATTTTCGACCTTATTACATCCACATGATTCTCGAGCAATCAAAATTGGAGGAAAGATGACGTTAGAAGGCGATTCACCCTTAATTCTCCTTAAGAGTAGATCTACTGCTGCATATCCCATCTCGTAAATTGGTTGGACAACGGTTGTGAGAGTGGGATCACTAAAGTCACTTTCGTAAATATTATCAAAACCTATGACAGAAATATCCGCTGGAATGTTATAACCTCGCTTTTTAAGTCCTTCGATGGCCGTTAACGCCATTTCGTCATTTGAAGCTACAATAGCATCAAAGTCTTCATGACGTTCATCAACGAGAATTGCAATCGCTCTTTCGCCCGAATCAGCGGAAAAATCCCCTGGAACAACAATATTTTGATCGAAAGCAAGGTTATTTTCTTTGAGACCATCTCGATAGGCTTCATAGCGCTGCTTCCCGTCATGGCTATTCATATTGCCTTGAATAAAGGCAATCCGCTTACGCCCATGAACATTAACTAAATGCCTAATTCCATCAACAATCCCTATGTGATTATCTACCAAGACACCCGTGGTTCCATCAACTCCTTCACCGATAACAACTATCGGCAAAGGAGAATACCTTGCATAAAATTCCTGAGCTTTCTTAAAATCGACAATTCTATGCATAAGTGAACTGGAAATAATCAAACCGTCCACGTTTTTATCGATCAAATTATAGATCACATTGTACTGGTATTGAAAATAGAGTGGAGCTCCGAGAGCTTTACCTGGGAAAATTAGTAGGTTAACGTTCTTATCTTCTGCTGCTTCAACAACTCCCTGACATAACCGATTAGAAAATCCTTCCTCTACATCAGTTGTAAAAAAAGCTATGGTCAGCATTTCTCGAGCCATTACAACCTCCCCCAAAGACTATTTCCCTGAATATTACTTCGGCGCAATGGTAATTGTTTCCTTTAAAATAAGAATAAAGAACAAGGAAAGCTAAAGTGTTTGTTGAAATACTTTTCATGAGGTGGTTAGAATGATAAATTCTGGTATCTTTGCACTTGATATTGGAACCAGAAAGATTGCTGGGCTATTGCTTGAAAAAAATGAGGATAAGTACATTATTAAACATGCTCTTCAGAAGGAACAACGCCCTGGTGCAATGAAGGACGGGCAAATTCATGATATTCCAAAGGTCGCACAGACTATTCGGGAAGTAAAGGAACAATTAGAAAATATGGCTGGGGTGTCTTTTAACCAAGCAGCGGTTGCGGCTGCGGGTCGTTCTTTATTGACCCAAGAAGGCGAATCTTATTATACTTTGTTCAATAATCAATCGATCACCTCAGATGCATTGAAAACTCTCGAATTAGATGCCGTAAAAAATGCACTGGAACGATTGCCACAAACAAGTGAGAATAAAGTTAACGACCGATATCTTTGTGTCGGTTATAGTGTAGTGGAATATAAATTGGATGGGCAAGTACTAGCATCATTGATCGGCCAACAAGGTGCTAGAGCGGAGGTAACGGTTATCGCCACCTTCCTTCCCCGCATCGTTGTTCAATCGCTTTCAGCATCTCTTAACGAAGCAGGTTTGGATATGGCTTCATTAACCTTGGAACCGATCGCTGCGATTCAAACTGTGGTTCCTAGCACAATGAGAATGTTGAACATCGCTTTGGTTGATATTGGCGCTGGTACCTCGGATATCGCTATTTCCTCAGAGGGTACTGTAATCAATTATGGAATGGTATCGGTCGCAGGCGATGAAGTTACCGAATGCATCTCACGACACTACTTGCTAGACTTTATGATCGCCGAAAGTCTAAAAAGAAAGCTAACTGACAATGTTCAGGATGAACTTACATGTGAGGATGCTTTTGGAAATTCTTTAAAGATTTCCAGAGATGAGCTTCTAGAGGTTATTAAACCATTAGTAGGTGAACTAGCAGTTAAGATCAGTGACGAAATTAAAAGACTAAACAATGGAAGTCCAAAAGGCGTAATTCTCGTAGGTGGCGGTTCACAAACACCACTTTTAGATCAATTCTTAGCGGAAGAATTAAGCCTTCCCCAACACCTAGTTCGGGTTAGAGAAAGAGAGGCTATCAGTTTTATTTCAGGATGTCCAGATTTTAGTGGACCACAAACGATCACTCCGATAGCTGTTGGTTATACTCATCTTAATGGTCTTACGATGGAGCTCCAGAAAGCAACCATTAATCAAAATCTTATTCAGTTTTTGCGTTTCCCAGATTCAACAATCGCTGATGCCCTTATTTACGCAGGATTTTCGGTCCGCAATTTAATCGGACAACCTGGAAAATCCATTACGATCAAACTAAACGGCCAAAAAAGAACCATTCCAGGCGATATCGGCAAAAAAGCGGGAATTTATTGTAATGGCGAACCTGCTTCTTTAGATACCAAATTAACTGGTAATGACATTATTGAGATTGAACAACCCAAAAACGGGGAAGATGCTAAACTTACTCTGGGCGATATCGTTGAAACTTCGTCCTCAAAGCTTACTCTTTTCGTCAATGGCAAACAGTATGAACTAGAATCAAAAGTCTTAGTAAATAACAAACCCGAACTTCCTTCATATGTTTTGCAAGATGGAGACGATGTATTTGTTAATCGAATTTCTACCATTGGTGAAGTACTGACCGCTCTAGAGCTACCGACTAAACTTGAATATACGCTATTTATCAACGGTAAGCGAAAAGTGTATACCAAGCACTGTGAGATCAGAGTCAACAACAAGGAAGTATCTGTGGACGAAATAGCATATGCAGGCATGAGGCTAGAATATGAACTAAAAAAACTCTTAGTAAAAGACCTTGCCGCAAACACAATGTCATATAAAGAAATCGAGGTAAGTGTAAATGATAAAATTTTAGTACTTGAACCACCATATCCGAAGATAAACGGAAAACTGGTTGCTTGGAATACACCTGTATCAAATAACGATGTGATTCAATATCCTACTTTTAGTGAAAGTGACTATATCCTTAGCGATATCTTCCGTAGTCTCCCAACGGAATCATTGATGAACCAAAAGAATTTCGAAATTAAAGTAAATGGGCAATCAGTTAGTTTCACCCACCCGCTAAAACACGGTGATAAAATCACTTTTTCACATAATTAAATTTAAAACTAAGCGAAAAAGTAAGGGTATTCAACTCTCCCTTACTTTTTTCTTTTCTTTTTTCCCTCTAAAAATCGTCCTTCTAGATATTTTCGTATTTTTCATTACTTCCATTACCATATTACGCAAGAAATGGGTGCTGAAAAATTTCAGCACCCATCCAGCTTATCCTAGTACTTTATCCCTTTAGTACCTTGGGGCTGCGCCTGAGATTACCACTTGGTAATTAAGCCCGATTCTCTCTGGACTACTATCGGTACTCTCGAAAGCATTGTACGTGTACAAAGTTGTTGGGGTATTAGTTACTACCAAGACTGGCTCTTCTCCTGGCGCAACGTAGAAGTTACCAGATCCATTGTTAAGGTATACGTATCTGACAGCACCATTGGTTTGCTTAATTGCAACAATAGCTCTGAAATCACTTTCAGGTCGGCCATTGCCAAGATTGGTTACTGTTATCGAAACATTACCGCTTCCACCAGATACTTGCAGAGGAGTGATGTTACTTCCTCCATATTGTGGACGACGATCAGTCTTTACACGATAAGTGTTGCCAGAAATATGTTGGAGGTTGGAATAAGCAGCATTTCTGAAATTGGAATCCCCTTGCCTATTAACAAGCGCTTGTTGGGCTAAGGGGTTACCAAAGTCCATAAACGCAAGCCTTGCGTTATAGTAGGCTAGGAAATCTTGAACAGTACCGTTGGTCATCATTCTATCAAGGGTATGAAGTGGTGTTTCATTCCCTTGATGTTGTTCAATGAGCCTGCGAACTGGGTTATTTCCAAGACCTGCCCATCCATCTGGATTCTTATCTAAATAGGTGAAGAAGTAATGAGCTTGATAAAGGTTGTTAGCATGGACAATCGTTAACTTCGAGTTCGCTATGCTAACATCTGGATTAAAGATTGTATAAGAAGTTGGTTTTCCATATTTCGATGCCAAAGCAGCGAATTGTTGGGAAGAACCAAATTCTTCAGCAAACCATTGTGCCATTGTTTCCCACCAGGCACCAGTATTGGTCTTATCGATCCAATTTCTCATTGCCAGTGTCATACAGTGACCAAGCTCATGAGCAGTTACTGAGTTAAAGTTCATGTTACGGTTAAATGAATTGACGTGAACCATCAGAAAACTTAAGCCCGCAGTTGCGTTATAACCCATGTAACCAGCAGCTCCCAATTCGCTGTATACATACACATTAATCTTGTATGGTCCGCCGACATGATCATGAACTGACATGCCTGGAGAAATAAATCCCATTTGTTTTACGTATAAATCGTACGCTGCTTCAAGATATTCTAAGTTTGCTTGAACCTCTGCCGCCGTGAGGATACCTAAATTGTTATTTGGTCCTCTCTTTCCAGTTGCACCATAGTACAATCTGAAGTGGGCAGAATCAGCATACATCGCGTTCGATGGATTTATTCCCTCATGTTGATAAGGTGCAATGTTGTGATAAACATCGTCATCACCATTGCCGTTGTCAGCCGCTGCGATGGTGGCGATCTCTTGAGCGGAAAGCACTCGATTATAGATGCGAACATCATCAAAATCAGCTTCTGCCCAAGCAGCAGCCCATGTTGGACTGTTAAATCCCATGTAGGTGGTGATATTACTCGGTGCAGTTATTTTGAAGTTATTGATATTACCGTTAATTACTTGAGCGTTTTGCAGTACACCATTACGATAAACTGCATATTGCTTGGTTTGTGAACTAAAGGTTACCGCTATGTGTACCCAAGTGTTTCGTGGATAGAAACTATTCACGTTGGAGGTTACACCAAAAATCTGTTGTCCATCAACCCAGAATTTAACTGGTTCTTGGGCACTTCGAGAGTCAATCGTTAAAAACCAGCCATTGCCAGCCCAATCGGTATCTCCTTTTGCCCAAAAAGCAACTCTTTCACCAGTACTCCAATCAGCTCCTGTCCGTTTAATCCAGAAGGACACCGTGATGTTTGCTGGTTGATACTGGGAGCCTTGACCTAAAGCCAATGCATCATTTACACCGTTAAGCGAAATTGCTTGATTGATCACGCCAGTGACAAACTGAGGATTACCTGAGTGGACTGAAGCTCCATCTAGTGTACCGTCAAAACGCCATCTTTTAACTAGTCCTTGGGTAATACCATCATTAGCACTAGCAACGATAGCCACCGACAATACTGCTAATAAAGTGAGAAGCAGAACAGCAATCTGTCTGTGCTTTACTCTCATTCTCAACACTCCTTGGTAATTTTTTGTTTAAGGTACTTTATCGAGCTTGACCCTCTAGGTCGCAAACCCACCTCCTTATACATGGCTTCCGAGGAAAGTGAAATTTCAGTACCTTAAACCTGGGCTTCACCCACTTATCCTTGTCCTCGTTTGCTTTTATCTTACAATATTTACGAATTGTTTACACTAGTCCGTTTTTCCTATTTTTTATCTTGGATTGTAATATTTTTACATATATTGTTCTCTTATGCGACAATTTTAGGGACTTTGGTACTATGAGGGTTTTTCCAGCTCACTTTTTCCTATTCTAGCTCCCGCCTATTTTGCATAATCCGAGCCTGTTTGGAAATTCTAATCAGAAATGATATTGATTAGAAATGGGCTGTTTTTATGAAAGGATTTCTAAATAGACTCACCAGAAAAGGCAAGGAAGCCAATAAAACAGTAAGCCTGTCGCGATCTCTCGAGCAAAATCTCACTCTATTAAAGGAAAACATCTTTCAAAATGACCAGACGATTGTTTATCGTCGGTTTCGCACTAGAGGTCCGCAAGTTTTGAATTGCGCCTTGATTTTTGTTGATCAAATGATCGATAAGGAAGAATTAAGCCGAAACGTTATTCGTCCTTTGATGAGGCTTTCAGTCGAAAGAAGATTTTTCAGACCAGATTTGTTGAAAGAAATCATTGAACAAGTGATTTCCATCAGCGAATTAGAGCTCCAGGATAATATGAGTAAGATCTTAAATGGGATCTTACATGGAGAAACACTTCTGTTAATTGATGGTTTAGCCTCAGGTATCCTTATTAACGCACGCAAATGGACGGTTAGATCAATTGTTGAGCCTGCTTCAGAAAGTGTTGTCCGAGGACCCAGAGAAGGCTTTACCGAAACTTTAATGACCAATCTTTCAATGGTTAGAAGAAAAATTTCTTCTGAAAAACTGCGCTTTGAATTTATGAAACTTGGCACTCAGACAAAAACCGATGTCGCTATCGGCTATATTGACGGTATTGCTCCTCCTAATATTTTAGCTGAAGTTAAGAAGCGTCTTAATGAAATCAAGGTTGAAGCCATTTTAGAAAGTGGATATATCGAAGAATTGATCAAAGACTCTCCCTTAACCCCTTTTAAAACCGTTGGTCATACCGAGCGGCCAGATGTAGTAGCGGCCAAACTTTTAGAAGGGCGAATCGCCATCTTTTGTGATGGAACTCCATTTGTCTTGACAATTCCATTTCTCTTTCTGGAAGCCTTCCAAGCCAACGAGGATTATTACAAAAACTACTTTCTCGCTTCCCTCGATCGTTTGATCCGTTACATTTCTTTTATTATCACCACTACTACGCCCGCAATTTATCTTTCATTAGTAACGTATCACCAGGAATTAATTCCTACTCCACTTTTGTTAAGTCTTTCGGCTTCTAGAGAAGGTGTTCCCCTCCCTACCGTCGTTGAAGTAATTGCGATGGGATTTGTATTTGAGATCCTTCGCGAAGGCGGAGTGAGGTTGCCAAATCCGATCGGTTCAGCAGTCAGTATTGTAGGAGCAATAGTTTTGGGGGATGCTGCAGCAAGTGCTGGTTTGGTAAGTTCTCCGATGATTATTGTGGTTGCCTTGACTGCGATCGCTAGTTTCGCTGTACCAAAACTACTCGGATTAGCCACCTTAATCAGGCTTTACTTGGTTTTATTTTCAGCCTTTTTGGGGCTCTATGGTTTCTTTTTCGGGATCATCGGTTTATTTATTCAATTGTGTTCGATGCGCTCTTTTGGAGTCCCCTATTTATCAAACTTTGCCACACTGCAGCCACACGAGTTGCAAGATACTGTAATTCGAGCTCCTTGGTGGGTAATGAGCTCGCGTTCTCGAAAAACTGCAGGCAAAAAGGGTCTTGGTTAAAGAAAAGAGGGGTGAAGCGTGAAAAAGGTTATCTATCTTATTATTCTGATCGGACTAATTACGTTCAGCGGTTGCTGGGATTATCGAGAGATCAACGAATTTAGTATCGCTCTTGGTCTAGGGATTGATAAAGGCGAAGAAAAAGGATACTATATCTCCGCTGAACTCGCTGATATTCAAGGGGAAGGTTCCGAAGCAGAGCTGATACCGATCGTTACAACCAGGCATGGAGAAACAATTTTTGATGGGATCCAGAACATGGTAACCCGATCCGGACAGAACCTATTTTGGAGCCATGCGATGATTGTAATTGTGAGTCATGAGCTCGCTAGAGAAGGGATGACACCCATTATTGATTGGATTCTACGGGAAGGATCCGTTCGCTCTGATATCTTTGTTCTGGTATCACTCGAAGATTCAGCTTTTGATGTGATGAAGATAAAATCTCCAATCTATAACGCAATTTCATCTCACCTAGCTTATACCCTTAATTCTCATACCTTTTCTCCCAAGTTTATCCCGAAGAAACTATGGGAATTGAAACAAGAGCTATCCGAACCAGGGATAGCAGCAACCCTTCCTACTGTGAGGGTGGTGCAAGACGGTGATACTAAAACAACTGAAATCTGGGGAACGGCAGTTTTTAAAAAGGATAAAATGATTGGCTGGTTAGACGGTACCGAGAGCTTCTTTTTTTCGATGATCCGTCCTGTTCCAGTTTCTGGGGTATTGGCTCAAACCATCACTCTAGAAGGTACGACAGGTCATATCACATATGAACTAGCTCAAAAAAAATCTCGGTACATCGCTACGATTAGAGATGGCAAACCGCATATAGAAGTGGAGATAAAACTCGAAGTTGGTTTAGCTGATTTTGAGGACGTGAGTCCTGATATTAAAAAACCTGAAATAAGGGAACTGTTGGAACATTACTTGGAGACCTACATCCATCAGGAAGTACTCAGTTTAATCACCAAGGTGCAACAAGAATTCAAGAGTGATATCTTCGAATTTGGAGCAACGATCCATCGAAAACATCCCAAAATCTGGCGGGAACTAGAATCTAACTGGGGTGAGGAATTTTCAAAACTCGACGTTTTGGTAACTATAGATGCAGTTTTAACATCAAGTGGATTACTAAGTAAGAGTATTTCATTGAGGGATTAGTATGATAATCGGTCTAATACTTGGCTTTACAATGTTAGGTGTATCCGAAGTTCTACTTTGGCAAGATAAAGATCCGAAGAAGATCTTTGTCTTTGGTGTGTTTATGTTGATTGCTTTAATCCTAAGTGTTCTCTTGGCACTAGATTTATTATCCCCTAGTCTAGCAGAATTGCTTGAAAAAATAATCAATCTAATTTAGAAAGGGTTTAAGTATGAAAACCGAGGTTATTTCAGAACAACAGGGCGTGTTTTTAGTATCATTCTTTGTTATCGGAAGCGCGATTGTTATTAGTATCGGTGGTCAAGCAGGTAGGGATGTGTGGATCGCTATTTTTCTTGGAATGTGTATCGCCATCCCACTTTTAGCTATCTACGCTCGACTTCATGTCCTACTTCCAGGCAAAGACCTCTTTGATATTCTTGAATTCGCTCTAGGAAAGTTTCTCGGGAAAATAGTTGGTATTTTATACACTTCGTTTGCAATCAATTTGGGAGCAATAGTGCTAAGAGATTTTGGAGAATTTCTTACCACAGTTGCCTTGACGGAAACACCTCAACTTGTTCCAGTCGCAGTTTTAGGATTACTTTGTGCCTGGGGTGTGAAAGAAGGAATTGAAGTTCTAGGGCGTTGGAGTTCAATCTTTTTTCGTGTTGTGCTTGTGATATTTGTTGTTACTTTAACCTTAATCTCACCAGAAATCGAGTTAAAGCATCTTCAACCATTCTTTTATTACGGAATAACTCCCGTGCTTCTCGGAGCATTCTCCACCATCAGTTTTCCGTTTGCAGAAACGATCATGTTCCCAATGATATTCGCGACCTTTCTGAAAAAGAAATCTCCTTACAAAATGTACCTCTTCGGTTTAATAATCGGAGGGATTATTCTAACCCTCTTTGGTCTAGTGGAGATCGCAACCATCGGACCAGAACTCTACGAAAATTGGTATTTCCCTGGCTATCAAGCGGTAGCGCGCATCAATATCCGAGATTTTCTCCAACGCTTGGAAATCATCGCGGCTTTAGTTTTCTTGATCGGTGGCTTTGTCAAAACCAGTATTTGTCTTTTAGCCGCTAGCCGAGGAGTAGCTAAGGTCCTAGGATTTGATGACTATCGCTTCATAACCACTCCCTTAGCTGCCCATATGGTAGTTATGTCCTTTTGGCTATACGATAGTATCATGGAAATGAACACGTGGACACATTATGTGTGGCCTAAATATGCCTTTCCCTTCCAGGTGGGAATTCCAGTCACTATTTGGATAATCTGTGAAATTAAAAAAAAGCTAGGACAATGATCTCAGCAACCTTTGACGCTCGGGGAATATATTAATAGTGATAATAACTTTCAAAAAGTTAGGTGAAGTAAATGCCCTTAAGCCCGAGATTAAGAAAAAGGTATATTGAGATCTATGGTACGGAACCAGCTCACCAAAAGCAAGTCTACGAAATGATTCTAGAGGCATTAAACAATAAAACCCCTCTTTCGCTTATCCGTGCTGGTGATATCGTTACTTTAACACTTTCGGATAAATCAAGATTTATAAGACCTGAAGTATTTGACTTTTTAGGTATAAGTTATCCCCCTCCAGCGGAATTAGTCGACAAATTACATCATGCGATCGTCGAAGCCACCATCTTAGGCGTTACAACGTTCAAAGGTCGAACTGGTATTGCTGAACAATTAAAAGCATATTTAGATGAAAATTGTGAGGCAGAACCACTACTAACTCATTCGTTTATTAATGATGATCTATATGATGATGGGTTTTTAAATAAACTGATTAATAATTACCGTGTTGTTTTTATTGGAAGAGCAGCTCCTTTAGCTGCTGCGCGCTACGGTTGCGAAGGATTTGTCTTGGATCATTGGACGAATGTAGATGAGGTAAAAGAGAAGTTACCTAGCGAGTGGGACCTAGCCTTAGTTGGTGCTGGGATACCAGGCAGAATACTCTGTAACGAACTACGACGCCAGGGTAAAGTTGCGATTGAAATCGGTCATATCATGGATGCACTCGCTTATCCTAATGTATGGGCAATGTCAGATAAGGCATACAGGCGTCAAGCCTTTAAAAACGCACAATTAGAAGAACGGGAACCACGCCCTATGATCAGAGCAACGGCAGTTATCCCTGGAGAGATCAAAAAATACATTATCATTTATCCAGGAACTGCCGTTTTAGATAAGGACACACATTTTGCGACAAACTCACGCAAAAATAATCGATTACGAAAGAAACTAAAAAGGTTGTTCGGGATTGATTTTATTCCTTATACTCTTGATATCGATCTAAATCAAGAGTTAAATATTGAAAATGCAACGAAATCCCGCTACGGGTCGGCATGTCCTGCCAAATTAAGTGGAACCAAGGTTTTTATCTACCAAAATAATAACCTTTCGCCGAAAACCGTTAGAGTCTTATCAGAAGAAAACTTAATTGAAAAGCTCAACTTAAAGCACGGCGATAGAGTATCTTTAGAGGTTGATGGGATTAATTTAGAGTAAAACCGTGCCAAATGTCCTAATCAGAAATTAGCCAAAAAGCCACCATACTAATAGGTACCCACTAGTTACAGCTGCTAAGGTTAGAGGCACACCAAGCTTCATAAACTCTAGTGTTGAAACTACATGCCCTTCTTTTCTTAATATTCCTAAAGCAGCGATATTAGCCGAAGCACCGATTGGTGATAGGTTACCACCTAGAGTAGCACCTACTAACAAACCAAAGAGTAAAACCTCTGGCGGAGCGTTTAGACTGGTAGCAATGCTACTTGCAACTGGAAGCATCGCCGCCACATATGGGATATTGTCGATAAACGCTGAAAAAATCACCGATGCCCAAACGATCAAGGTATAGGCAAGGAAGACGCTATCACCAGAAATTGAAACAAATAATTTTGCAACATCCTGAATTACACCTTTTTCTACTAATCCACCGATTAAAATGAAAATACCTGTTAATAGCAGAAGTGTTTGGTAGTCAATCTCTCGAATTGCCTTCCAGACTACTTCAGCTTTTCCTTCTTTCAAGTATTCATGGATTAATCCTATTAAAAACAGCCCTGTAGCAATTAAGCCGTTCGTAATGCTTGGTTTGTTTGGAATAAACGAAGCAAGGATCAATAAAACGATCATTGCTACAAGTAATAGTGATGGAACATAATCTTTAACTATAGTTGTAGAAGTGATATTGATCGGATCCTTTTCGCGACGAAGAATTACAAGAAGAACCAACATAGACGCTATCGCACCAGCTTGCACAATCCAGAACATTCCAGGTTTCCCGAGATAGAAAAAGAAATCCAAAAAGTCAAGATTGGCATGTCCTCCTAGTAAAATTGACGTAGTATCACCAACCAATGTAGCAGCCCCTTGAAGATTTGAGGAAATTGAAATCGCTAGTACCATTGGCACAGGGGAGGTTTTTAATCTATTGGCGATTGTTAACGCAACTGGAACCACTATCAATACTGTAGCTACATTGTCAATAAAGGCTGAAATTATGCCCGAGAATAAAAAAAGAGCTACAATCGCCCAGCGAATATTGGGCGTTCTAGAAAGCACCAGTCCTGCTAATAAAGCAGGCATTTTTGATTCGATAAAAAGAGCAACGATTCCCATCGTTCCAGCAATCATTAGTAGTACATTCCAATCGATTGCCTGTACCACATTGGCCAATGGCAATATTCCCAAAACCACATATAGTAACGCGGCAATAAATGCTATGTAGGATCTGTGCCGCGGTAATGCAAGCAAAAGGATATAGGTAACCACAAATATACCGATCGCTACTTCTTTCATCATTCATCCTCCAATCGTTATACCATGGGTATAGGTGTATGTATTCTAATTGCGTGAAAAGTTTTACTGTGATATACTCGAAAGGGATCCTAATACCATTTAAATATCCCACTTTCAACCGCTTTTGTCAAGGGCACTAGCGGTGGGGAAAGTGCTTTTTATTTCCAGGATAGCCAACTAAATTCGGAAGCAGAGGTGGTAAAATGTTAAAATTACTGTTGGAAAAATTCAAGGAATCATCGCAGTCAGTAATTCCAATCATTATTCTGGTGGCGGTATTGAACTTTACGATAGCAAAATTATCGAATTGGAGTTTCGTATTGTTTCTAGTTAGTTCAGTATTAATGATAATCGGAATTGCCCTCTTCAATCTTGGCGTGGATATTTCCCTAATTCCGATTGGTGAACACATTGGATCCACTTTAGTTAAGAGCAGGAACTTAGTGCTAATTGTAATCTTAACTTTCGTTGTTGGTTGTTTTGTTACGGTCGCTGAACCTGATTTAGCTCTTTTGGCTGCCCAAATCACTGGCGTCCCAGATGCTGCCATCATTGCTGCTGTGGCTATCGGTGTTGGACTTGCATTAGTAGGAGCGTTTTTACGAATACTATTTCAGTGGCGCCTTTCCTACATTTTAATTGGTTGTTATGTTCTTGCATTTATTCTTTCGGGATTCACTAATACAAACTTTCTCTCCATTGCTTGGGAGTCTGGAGCAGTTACAACTGGACCGATCATGGTTCCATTCGTAATGGCATTGGGTCTCGGATTGGCTTCAGTCCGTGGCGATAAAGCTTCCGAAGAAGACAGTTTTGGTTTGGTGGCTCTAACCCTCATTGGGCCGATTTTGGCCGTTCTAATATTGGGAATGTTCTTTACCCCTGCTGGTGAGAGTAATCTCGCAATCCCAGAACTTCAATCCTTTAAAGATATTGTTTCACTTTATTTAAGGGGTACTCCAGAGTACTTCTCGCAAGTAGCAATCGCTTTATTCCCTATCCTTTTAGTATTTGCGATTTTTCAAGTACTAAAGTTAAAGCTAAAACGGAAAGCGATCTTGCAGATTATTGCTGGTACCGTTTATACTTTTTTTGGACTAGTAATCTTTTTGGCTAGTGCAAATCTTGGATTTATGCCTGCGGGTTATGCGCTTGGGAGCGCAATGATCAATAATGCTCATTGGGTGTTATTAATCTTGGTAGGTTTTGCGATGGGCTACTTTGTAGTCGCAGCCGAACCCGCCGTTTTCGTCCTAAAAAGACAGGTAGATGAGGTGACCGCAGGGGCAATATCTCCCAAATCCATGGGGCTCGGTCTGTCAATCGGGGTTGGTACCTCGGTTGCATTAGCCATGGTTCGCGTCTTAACTGGTTGGTCACTCTTTTACTTTGTGTTATTAGGGTATGGTTTAGTAATCATTTTAACATTCTTAGCTCCTCGGCTGTTTACATCGATCGCCTTCGACTCAGGCGCGGTTGCCTCGGGTCCATTAGCTGCTACGTTTATGCTCCCGTTTGCAATTGGGGCAAGCGAGACTCTTGGCGGAAACATTTTTACCGATGCTTTTGGAATTGTTGCACTTGTTGCCTTAACACCAGTAATAGTGCTATTAATTTTCGGTGTAGCCTTCAATATTAGAGCTAGAAAAGCTGCTAAAGAGATGGCGGTACCTGCCGAAGATACTATTATCGAGTTGGATTATGTGGCGGAAGCCCCAGATGCTAATGAGACACCTGAATAAATGTCTAGACGTCTATAGCATTATCGACTAAAATTAAGTGCAAGACCCATTTAGAAATGAAATGGAGGCCTACGATGATGGAGACTGCAGATAACAGACTTGAAGCCTTAATCACCATAATGGATTATAGCCTTAACGAACAACTGGTAGAGTTGTTTGAGGAGTATGATATACCAGTTGCTTTATTGACACCAGGATCTGGTTCGGCTAAGTCTAGTATCTATGAAATTCTGGGTTACGGAGGACCAAAGAAAGTGATCTCGATTACCCCACTCACTAGCAGAATGGCTAAGGATTTCATGGGGCAACTTTGTAAGAGATTTAATCTAAGCAAACCAGGTACAGGTATTGCTTGTACTATTAGATTGAGTAGTATTACAAGTACTTTAGCAAAAATCTTACACCAAGCTGATGAGAATAAAGAGATTGGAAGTGAGGAAATGACCGTGGCTCCAACGGAACAATATCATTTAATAGTGAGTATTGTAAATACTGGGCAGTTTGACCAAGTTATGGAAGCTGCTAAAAAAGCTGGTGCAACTGGAGGAACCCTGGTACATGCACGTGGTCTAGGTTCCAAAGAGGCGATTAAATACCTCGGAATTACGATCCAGCCCGAGAAAGACCTAGTTTTGATTCTTGCACCTGAGAGCAAGAAGCTAGCTATTATGGAAAGTATTAAAAAAGAAGTTGGGCTAACCACTCCAGGAATGGGAATATGTTTCTCCCTTCCAGTGAGCAGCGCGATCGGAGTCGAATCGCCAGTCGAAAACTTTAACGAGCTATAATAAATTTTAAGGGCCGTTTGCCAAAAACGCAAAAGGCCCTTTTTTCATTCCTTATATTCTATATTGTCGACTAAACCGTCAACTGTTGAATAATATTTTCCAAATCCTGAACGATATTTGCCAGATCGACTGAAGAACGAGCAATTTCCTGAGTAGAGGCAGCTTGTTCTTGGGTCATCGCCGCAATTTGTTCGCTTGCTGCCGCTTGCTCTTGTGTTTGAACGCTAATTACTTTTAATTGCTTCATAATGTTAGTTATCTGTTCAACAATCATTTTTAGCGATGCTGTGGTTTCCCTTACCGTTATAGCTCCTTCGCTAACCTTTTGACGACTCACATTGGTAGATGCCACCGCAAAACCCATCTGTTGTTCAAGATTAGCCACTATCTTATCTACTTCACCAAGACTATTCTTAGTTTGTTCCGCTAACTTGCGAACCTCATCAGCAACAACCGCAAAACCTCGACCATGCTCTCCCGCTCGAGCTGCTTCGATGGCAGCGTTGAGTGAAAGCAAATTTGTCTGATCAGCTATATTTGTAACGACTTGAACAATCTTCACAATTTCTTGTGATGCACTCTTGAGACTGCTAATCGCTTTAACTGTATCATCTGAAGCAGCTTCGATCATGAGCATTGATTCTAGACATGATTCAATTCTTTCGCTCCCTGTGCGTGCTAATCTCTCAGTTTCTTGAGCAGCTTCGTTGATCCTAACAGTTTCATCACTGATTTCAGTTGCACTACTTGCAAAATGCGTAGCGCTGCTCGCTATTTCCTCCACGGATGCACTGAGTTCTTCACTTGCTGCGGACATTGTTTGACTCGCTGAAACAGTTTCAACAATCACCTTTTTCGATGTAGCTATGATTTCCTTAATATTCTTAAGCATTATGTTGAAAGATTTAACCATTAATCCAGGTTCGTCCGCTGCCTTATAATCCGCCGAAACAGTTAAGTCACCGCTCGCAGCCTTGGTCATAACAGTAGTCAATAGGCCAATTGGTTTTCTAATACTTCGATTAATTAAGATAGCCATGAAAATACCACTTATCAAACCCACAATCAACAGAACTGTACTCCAGCTTAAAGTCGATTGATTAATTTTTACGATATTTTCGGATGCTTCAAGCTGATATTGACCCAACATTGTTCGGGTTTCAGCAAGATATCCTCTTAATTCCGTTAAGAAAGGTTTAGTTTCGTTATAAAAGATAGTGCGGGCACTATTCGCGTCTTTACCTATGACGTTACTGATCTTCGTAGCTGTAGCATGCATTTTGGCATGGGATTCCTCTAAGTTCTTGATTAAGACTTGAGAATCGGGCAACATTTCCTCTAACCGTCTACGTTCATCACTTAGCAGCCAACGACCTAACTGACATTTAGTCGGATCAAGTTCTACGTCAAAATGAGCGGAAGAACCTTCGTCAAGAATATCCCTTAGCCGATCAGACCAAAGTAAATGATCGATTTCGCGCAAAGTAAGTGTTTGCCTTAAATCTCCTGCCAATAAAAGTTCATCACCATGATTACGGATATTTAAAATTCCTAGATGATTAAAGAGTCCTACCGCAAGTAACCAAATTAGAACTAGAGCAAAACCAACCCCCAGTTTTTTCCCGACGCTAAGGTCAGTCCATTTCATACATGTTCTCCTTTCTTAACTTAAACGATAATCATTAATAATAAACAATAGCTTACTTCTAGTCCTATTACCAAAATCCTCCTTTATGTTACAAAAAGCCCTAGCAATTGTTCAGCTAGGGCAATGAATCTATCGGATTTCGTAATATTCTTTTAAATCACTTACCTTAATTCACTAACTTAAAGTGTTCAACTAATTCTTTTAACCGAGTACCAAGTTCTGTTAGATCTTGTGAGGAACTAGCAACCTGATGCATTGAAGCAGCTTGTTCTTCGGTAGCACTCGCTATTTCGTGACCATTTGTATTAATCGTTTCTATACCAATCGATATGTTTCTAACCTGATTGATAATCTCTTCAACCGCCTCGAGAATATTCTTTAGAACCCTACTTCCGAACTCAACATTCTTTAAAGCCTGTTCTGTTTGTTCTGCACCCTCATTCATCTCGGTAACTGTTCGGGAAATACCACCTTGGATCTGTTGGATAAATGATGTGATTTCTCGTGTTGCATTTGCAGATTGCTCAGCTAGTTCCCTAACTTCTTCAGCTACTACAGCAAAGCCACGTCCATGTTCTCCAGCCCTAGCTGCCTCGATCGCTGCATTTAAAGCAAGTAGGTTAGTTTGCTCCGCAATCGCACTGATTACGTTTACGATCTCGTTGATCTTTCCTGATAAGGAACCAAGGTTTGCAATTTCAACGGCTAACTCCTGAGCATTGTTCTTTAATACCCACATCTCAGAAACAATTCCTTCAATCAATCGCTCTCCTTCTGCCGCCCTATGCGAAACTTCAACAGCTGTTTGATTAAGAGTTTGCGCATTGGTGTTGATTGAGTCAAGGGTTCCTGAAAATTGATTAGTGGTACTTGCTACTTCTTCAATAGACGCACTTACTTCCTCAGCTGCTGTGGCTACCTCTTCACCAGTCATAGCCAACTTATTGGTGGCATCGGAAACTGCAGCGATCGCTTCCTTCATACTTTCAACCGTGGTATTAAGTGCCCAGGAAACTTTCCCTATTTCATCATTTGATTCAATAACAACAGTCTTGGTTAAATCTCCTTCGGCGACCGCTTCGATTACTGCTTGAACTTTGCGTAGAGGGTTTGCGATCTGTTGTCCGATCATGATCGACATCGCGATACCTAAGGCGACAAATAAAATGGTCAAGGAGATTAAGAAGTTCCTTAGATTAATTACATCCCTCAACTCATCCCGTTCCAATGCTCCGACTCCGATAGTCCAGCCAGTTGAACCAATTGGGGCGACAGCAACCAATCTATTCTCTCCATCTTCCAGTTTATATCTGATAACTCCCATATTTCCTAAGCCTAAATCTCTGATCGCCTCGCCTGCAGCATATAGAGGGCTCGACTCCTGGAAGATATTCTCTTGCTTTAACACAATATCCCGATCATTGTAAGCAAAAACGGTTCCATCCTTGCCTATTATGTAAGCCCAGCCATTCTCTCCAAAACCTAATCGATCAGTTATCTCACTTAGGGCGGTTCCATCCTCTCTTCCAATAAGGACGCCCACAACTTGATTATTATTGTTTCGAATTGGCACAGCAAACATAACCACAAGACTATTATCTGCTCGACCGACTAAAAGATCGGATACTGCTCGCTCGCCAGCAAGCGCACGAATCACATGATCACGATCACCAAGATTAACAACCGAACCATCGGTGTAGCGACCAACACCGTTACGATCAACTACACCGAGTGCCAGAAATGAACCTATCCGTTCATGTTCAGCTTTGAGTACCTTTTCCTGTACTTGCCAATCCATACTCTTTATCTCATCTCTGGCTGCGATCGCCTCTAAAACAGCAAGTGGCACTTGAAATCGACTCTCTACATATTCGCTTGCTTGTTCTACTTGAACAAGCAAAGCACGCTCAACCTCAGCAATTACAGCGCTTGAACTTCTATAATACGTTAAAACCACTAGGCCAATACACATTATGAGGATCAAACTACTAGCATAAATTGCTATCTTAGCACCAACGCTCTGATTCTTGAACATTTGGTCCCCTCCCTTAAGATCATACCTGAGTCAAAGCTTTGATTTCACTTTAAACATTTACCAAGAAAATCCTGCAAATGCCTAAGATTTATTACAATAAAATTAGTTTATAAACTCAAAACACAAGCTAGTTGACTATTTCAGCCGTTTATGGTATGATTTTCATAGATATCTCCGAATACTGAAACGGTAGTGGGGGAACCAATTTTGGGGTGAATCTTTTTTCAAAAAGAAGGGCAACTTGGTCGTCCGAACCCGTCAGCTAACCTCGCAGGAGTGCACCAAGCGTATGACAGATTATTGCGTGTCTGTTATGCGCTTTTTCTGTTGCCATACTATATCAATCATTATCAGAAGCAGAATGGAGGTATTAAATCGTGGAAACTTTGTTAAAAATCAGTATTGTACTAATCGCTGGATTAATTGGAGGTAGAGTTGCAGGGTTACTAAAACTCCCAAACGTAACAGGCTACTTGGTCGCTGGCGTATTAGTAGGCCCATTTTTTCTTCACGTGATCACTGCGCAAGACAGTGTATCTTTAGCAATCATTAGTGACGTTGCACTCGCTATCATTGCTTTTAGTATCGGAAGTGAATTTCTCTTAAAAGAGATACGAAAACTAGGAAAGAAAATCTTTATAATTACAGTTGCTGAGGTTTTGGGAGCTGTCATCTTAGTCTTTGTTGTAATGTTCTTTATATTTAAGCAACCTTTTGCCTTCAGTATCGTTATCGCATCTATGTCAGCAGCTACTGCTCCTGCCGCTACTATGATGGTTATTAAACAGTACCAGGCTAACGGTCCGCTTACTAGAACAGTATTGCCTGTGGTGGCTTTGGATGATATTGTAGGAATTATGGTCTTTGGAATCGCAATGTCACTAGCTCAACTATCAATCGGAAATAATCAAACCTCGCTAACCACTATGATCAGCCAACCAATAATCGAAATTGTAGGATCGTGTTTGTTAGGTCTAGTGCTTGGATTCATCCTGACCTACTTTGTGAGAAAGGCAAGGGATAACGAAGATCTTATGATGATGGCTCTCGCTGCAATAGGTCTAGCCACTGGACTAGCCAGTTGGATGGGACTATCTCCCTTACTAGCCTGTATTATGCTTGGAGCAACGATGGTGAATCTAACTCCTACCGCTCAC
Source organism: Bacillota bacterium (assembly GCA_012728115.1). GTDB lineage: Bacteria > Bacillota > Limnochordia > Darwinibacteriales > JAAYFS01 > JAAYFS01. Next base: position 24,623 of record JAAYFS010000039.1, read on the forward strand.
CGTACTTTTAACGCACTAAACAACTTTGCTCCACCAGTATACCTACTCTTCTTTACCCTAGCGGGAGCGAGTTTAGATCTGAATATCTTAAAACAAGTCGGTTTAATCGGTATTGCATATATCTTTGCTAGAGGGGCTGGCAAGATCTTTGGTGCTTGGACTGGAACTACAATGGTTAACGCTGAACAACAAGTGGCCCAAAACCTGGGGTTGGCTCTTTTAGCTCAAGGTGGAGTATCGATCGGTTTATCGATTTTGGTAAGACAGCAATTACCACAATATAGTGCGGCTATTACTACGATCATTATGTTTAGCGTTTTGATATACGAAATATCTGGACCTATTTTGGCCAAGATCGCTCTCCAACGAGCAGGAGAAATAACACTTCGTGAAGTAAGTACTGAATAACGAACACTGGAAGGAGTGGTACCATGTATGCTTTGTTTATAGTCCTCAATGAAGTCGATTACTTGGACACAGTCTTGGCAAAATTCGTTGAAATTGGTGTTTCGGGTGCTACGATACTCGATAGCCAGGGAATGGCTGGCGCAATTGTTGATCGCAATCTTCCTCTCTTCGGATCGTTAAAAACCCTGCTAGATGGAAGTCGTCCATTTAACAAAACCATATTTACTGTTATCGATACAGAAGAATTACTTAACAAGACGATTTCGGTCGTGGAGGAAGTTACTAAAGATATAACTAAACCTGGGGTTGGAATGATGTTTACTGTTCCAGTTGGTAAAGTTCACTACTTAGGAAAAAAAGGGCAATCATAAACGATTGCCCTTTTTTTCTTCATAAATAACCACTTTGCCTTTCCCACTTCCTTTTGCCTGATACAATGCTTCATCAGCCTTCTTAAACATCTCTTCAAACGAACATTGTTCGTTTATTAGCACTATACCAGTACTGACAGTTACAAAAGGAGTATCCAGACCCTCAAACCTCTGTTTAACGAAATCGACCGAAGGAATTTTCATCATATAAACACAAAAATCATCCCCACCGATACGGCCAATGATATCGGCTTTTCTAAAAGCTGCTTTTAGAACTTCAGCGAGCTTCTTCAACACCGTATTGCCTGTTAAGTGTCCATACGAGTCGTTGATTTCCTTAAAATCATCACAGTCGATGAGGATAAATGCATCTTGTTCTCCATCTCCCACGAAGTCCAACCGTTCACTAATCAATTTCCTAGTTGTTTCAGCGTTATATAGACACGTCAATCCATCTATCTGGGCTTTGAATAGTAGGTCTTCCTTTTCCGCTTCTTCTTTACTTATATCGCTTAACTTCCCAATAATCGATACGATGTGTTTCCGTTCATCCATAACACAATAGTTAATGGATCTTAGTACCTTAACTTCCCCATTCTCCAGGGGAACTCTGATGTTCATATTACAATTTTCAGCGTCTAAATTTTTTAAGGCTTCCTTTAAAATAGAAATTGCCTTATATAAATCACTTTCACTATTAAAAAGCTCTCGGCCTTGATAAGATACTTGAAAATTATCGCTTGTAAAATCATATTGATAAAAAAATTCGTTTGAAATATGGGCTAAAGCCTCATACTTTTTATTCTGTAGCTTTAATTGTTTGTTCGTTCGCAAATTATAAAGAAAACTTATAAGAATAATGCTAAAGACAAGGCCCACGGATATAGAGATTTCTATCCAATACTCGTCCATGATCATTGAAAAGGTAATTTTACGATCTATTTTGGTAGAAGCCTCTAAGATCACAGCATGTAGTTGGTTAGGATCAATTAAGTCAATGGATTTGTTTAATATTGAAACGAGGATTAAATCATCGCTTTTTATTGCGATACCATATTCCCGCGGTTCAATGCCACGTGGAATGGTAATAATGTTCTTATATCCATTTAAGAGACTATAATAGGCAACTGAAAAAGTGTTTCCATAACCATAGTCAGCTAGGCCACTTTCCACAGCATTTAAGCTTTCTTCTCTACTATCAAAATATATTACGTTTTCTTCTTTAATTCCATCTGGAAGAATTCCGCCCTTTATTCCCGCAAAAACCTTATTCGCTAGCTCGCTTGGTTCAACGCTTGAGTTCAAATAAACAATCGCTTAAGTTTCCAGAAAGGGTTTCGTTAAAAGCACATCTGATGTTACGTAATTTGGAGATATCCCAACTACAACAACCACATCACTGTTGAATAGTTCTTAAACACTGGAATACAACTCGTATTCAAAAGTCAACCCTGATATATCAGCGATTTCGTCAAACAGCTGCATAAAAATACCCTGTGGTTTACCCTTCTCATCAAGGTATGACAGCGGCGCAACCCTATCCACCGAACCCGCTTTAATCACAGAGCTGTTTTGAATATATGCTAGCTCTTCTGGAGAAAGAAATAACTCTTTGCTAGGAGTTCTAATCTGTGCAGAAGCCTGAAAATCTAATACGAAATTTTGCGTAAAAAGGCAAGAGGCAACAATTAAATAGGCCGTAAAAAATAACCGTAAAAATTTCATGAGCTAAATCATCCTAAATTTGAGGTTCGTTGAACAAAGTTCTCTTTCACACCGAGACCTTCCTGCTCAAAAGTAGAAAATGATTTAGCTCAATAATTGTTCTATACTTAGTCCGCACTGTATTTAATGCACGGGTTTAAATCTCTTTAATCTCAAGGCATTAGTAACAACCGAAACTGAACTAAATGCCATTGCTCCAGCTGCGATCATTGGGTTAAGCAAAGGACCGTTGAAAGCATAGAGTAACCCAGCTGCAATTGGAATTCCCGCAGTATTGTAAGCAAAGGCCCAGAATAGATTCTGCTTAATATTGCGGATGGTATTCTTACTGAGTTGAATCGCAGTTATTACATCCAATAGATCACTTCTCATCAAGACAATATCGGCTGATTCCATAGCCACATCTGTTCCAGAACCGATCGCAATTCCTACATCTGCTTGGGCTAAAGCGGGAGCATCATTGATGCCATCGCCAACCATGGCCACTTTTCTACCTGCAGCTTGTAACTTTTTGATTTCATTCGCCTTATCCTCAGGCAAGACTTCTGCTAAAACTCGATCAATTCCTACCTGCCTAGCGATCGCTTGCGCGGTACGAGTATTATCGCCCGTAATCATCACTACTTCAATGCCCATTCTGTGTAGTAATTCAATTGCGCGTTTGCTACTAGGCTTAATAGTATCGGCGACTGCAATAATCCCAACTAAAACACCATCAATTGCTAGAAACATAGGAGTTTTTCCTTCTTCAGCAAGTCGATCGGATTCATCATGCAAAGTAATCGAAATTCCTTTATCATCCTTTAACTTCTTATTACCTAACTCAACCTCTTTACCGTCGATTACAACCTCAATTCCTCTACCTGGCAATGCCTGAAACTCATCAACCTGAGTGGTTTCAATATTTTCATTACGAGCCATTCGAACAATCGCCTCTCCTAGAGGATGTTCCGAGCCTTTTTCGGCAGAAGCTGCTAGTCTCACTATTTCTTGTTTATCACTATCTTCAGTAGTAATAACATCAGTTACCTCAGGTTGACCTTCAGTAATGGTTCCAGTCTTATCAAATACAATTGTTTGGATCTTATGGGCCGTCTCTAGCACTTCTCCACCCTTAATTAAGACGCCATGTTCGGCACCTTTACCAGTACCAACCATAATAGCGGTTGGGGTTGCTAATCCTAAAGCACATGGACAAGCAATAACCAAGACTGAAATAAAAATCGTTAATGAAAATGCTACAGACTGTCCTGATAAATACCATGCTAAACCTGCTATTATAGCAATACCCATCACTACGGGTACGAAGTAACCCGAGATCACGTCTGCCATTTTGGCGATCGGAGCCTTGGATCCTTGTGCATCTTCGACTAGTTTTATAATCTGAGCAAGTACTGTATCCTTTCCGACCTTTGTTGCTCGAAATTGAATGGTTCCATTCTTGTTGATGCTCGCGCCCGTAACGGTACTCCCAATATCTTTTTCGACAGGAATGCTTTCTCCAGTCAACATCGATTCATCAACGGATGTTCGTCCGTGGATAACCACACCATCAACAGGGATCTTTTCTCCAGGTTTGACTAAAATAACATCGCCGACCTCGACCTCTTCAATCGGAATAACCATTTCTTGCTCATCCTGAATCACTGTAGCAGTCTTAGGAGCTAAACCCATCAGTTTCTTAATCGCTTCCGATGTCTTGCGCTTCGATCGTGCTTCTAAATATCTACCTAAAAGAATTAGAGCAATGATTACTCCAGCAGTTTCAAAATACAAGTGATGAGCGTAACTTCCATCTCCTCCGAAAATTCTAATCACTGCATAGATGCCGTAGATAAATGCAGCACTGGTACCTACCGCAATCAGAGAATCCATATTTGGTTCTCGTCGCCATAATCGACTAAAACCAACAGTATAGAATCTATATCCTGAAACAACAACGGGTAGGGTAAGTGCAAGTTGTAAAAGAGCAAAGTTTAGTGGATTAATATCAGGATCGATTATAATAGGTAATGGCAAGCCGATCATATGCCCCATCGCGACGTAGAAAAGGGGAATGGTAAACACACAAGCTAGAATGAAACGATACCAGATATTTTTCACTTCCTGTTCTTTGCGCACCCGATGTTCATCCACTTGCTCGTCAGTTTCAATCTCTAAAGGCTGGTAGCCTGCTTTAATGATCGCATCTTTTATCTCGGAAATCCTTAATACCGAAGTGTCATAACTAATTGTCGCTTTTTCGGTGGCAAGATTAACAGAGACTTTTTGAATCCCAGGCAGATTTGTCAACGTTCGGTCGACTGATTGAACACAGGAAGCACAAGACATCCCTCCTATCGGGATAGTCACTTCACGAATTACCGAATCCTCCTGTTCGGCCACATCAAAGCCCGCTTCGATGATCGCCTGCTTGATCCTTTCGACATCGATCTGGGTATTATCAAATTCAACAAGCAACTTTTCGGTTGCTAGATTAACATTAGCATTTGTTACTCCTTCAAGTCTACCCACGCTTCTTTCGACCGCTTTGGCGCAGGACGCACAGGTCATTCCGATTACGTTTAATGTCTCCTTCATTTATCATCGCCTCTTTCATGCTAAGCGTTTGTCATGCTAAAATAAGGTTCTTTCCTTAGTATCTGCATGGCTGATTTTAATAATCACTTTTTACCGCCCCCACCCCAGGGGGGTGTTGTGTTTTTAGTATACTCCAGTTGAGAACAATTGTCAATATTGAATAAAAAAATACTTGGGATACCCCCAAGTATCAGAATCAGCCAGTTTTATTTACAAACGAATAGCAAATGATTACTCGCACCGAGAAACTCAGGTTTTTCACAGACATAAAAATGGTATCTTAACCATTGTTGGTACGCGGTTTTGGTTAACGAACTTATCTTTTCTGCAAGTAGTTCGCTCATCCCATCGGCTGCGATCTCCTTTTCAATTGTTAAACCACAACCCCTCAAAAGATCGCGTGCCGAATCCACCGTATCGAATACAAACGGAAAATCTTTTACCTTAAATGTCTCTCTATTGTAGTTTCCTTGTTCGAGATAATTGGGATCATAAAACATCGTTTGCGTTACAATTACCATGTCGTTATTGATAAAAGCGAAAAACATTTTCCCATCTTTCTTACAAACACGCTTAACTTCCCTAACACACAACTCTCGATCTTCTTTTTTTGCTAGATGGTACAATGGACCTAGACAAAGGACTAGATCAAAAGTTTTATCAAGAAATGCGGTTAATTCTTCAATTACATTTCCATGCAGTACAGTTAGATTGATTCCTTCTTCTTTTTGGCATTCAATAGCTTCAACATGCTTTTTAACGAGTTCAACTGCAACCACTTCATAGCCTTTATTAGCAAAATAAAGGCTATATCTCCCTGTGCCAGCACCTAGATCCAAAATCCTCATTCCAGGCTTTAAATAAGATTCAATGTACTTTATAGTTGTTAGAAACTCAACTCTAGCAGCTTGAGAGTCAAATCTAGTAGCTTCATCAAAGATATCATAAATCGCTGAAACTCTCTCCGCCTCATTCTCCAATCTTTCTATTTCCTCAAAACTCATCTCGACTCATTCCTTCTGGTCCTATTATTCAAGACTTTAAAGTCATCTGTTCCAGTTAGCCAATCCGTTAACTTAGCACTAGGTAACGTATGGGTAAAATGATCAGTTTGTTTTAGTTTAATTCACGCTAGCGCCCAAACTTCCTTCCTGGAATTAGTCAATTCTGCTAATAATTAAGTAATTTAAGGCTTAAGGTGGAAAAACCTACCTTAAGCCTTAAGCACTAGAAAACTCATATCATCGCTTTGTTTATCACATTGCCTCATCACGGTATTTATTAAACCATCGCAGATTCCTTCTGCATCGTACTCCTGAAATTTTTTTAGGCTTTGTGATATTCCTTCGATCCCAAATTCCCGATTTTTATGATCCTTTATCTCTTTCAAACCATCTGAGAAAACTATCAGAATATCTCCTTTGTTAAGATCCGCACTGTACGATTCGTATTCAGCATTTTCCTTTCCGCCAATAGCGATCCCTCTCCCTGTAAGTACGGAAACTCTGCTCTCATTTTTCCGCCAAATCAACGGAAGGTTATGCCCCGCATTAGCATAGATTAGTTTCCCTTGCTTTGGTTGATAAATTCCGAAAAACTGGGTAACAAACGAATCAAGCTGCGTTAGTTCTGAGATAAATTGATTATTTAACTCATAAAGAATTTTGCTTGGTAGATCAATATCTTTCGCAAGCATCCGAAACATAGTTCTAGCCACAAGCATTACAAAAGCGCCTGGAACTCCCTTACCCATCGCATCGGCAACCGTTAGTCCAATAGAGCCACCTGGGTATAGAAGAATGTCCAAGTAATCGCCACCTAATTCATGAGCTGGAAGTACTCGATAGGCGATCGAAGAAGTTTGATCAACGTTTTGAATATTTGGCATTAGCTGTTGTTGAAAGAACCAGGTAGCTTGAAGCTCCCTACTTACTCGCTGCATATTTGGTGCATTTAAACCAACAACCAAGTCGATAAGTTTCGCCAATCGCTCGCCAAGATTCACACTAAGATCAGCAAATTCCATAGAAAAAGGATTGTCTGACCACAATATTAATGACGAATTGGTGTGCTTACCCATTAATGGTAGCGCAAAGTAATGCATTGGTGAATAGGTACCCGATAAAGTCTCTTTCGATTGTAAAATTTGTAAAGCTAAGCTTCGGTCATTTTCAGTTATTTCGCTAATATCCCTAGTATAGGAAAAAGCAATTCTAGAAGGAGCAGATTCTACCTGTGGATTATCTAGCCACAAGCTTACGGCAGCAAGTTTAAAAGTATTTATCAATTCGTTTCCAATACTAGTAAACGGCCCTTCACTTGATTCAAAACATCGTTCGTACAAAGTACTGAATAGTCGATCCAAGTGATTAATCATGACGTTCTCCTGTAATCGCCTCATCGGACTTACTGGTGATAAAATACGTTTTTTCTTTAACCAAATCTAAGTGATAGGTTGGTCTGACTTTTGTTCCAAGAATGTTTTGATCTATCCGAACAACAGGCCGTGTTGGGAACCCTTTATTAGCTTTCACCACTGTTCCTATTTCACCAGTATTCAATTTCACTTTCGTGCCAGCAGGATAAAAGGAAACACATTCTAAGAATTTCCGAACGAGTCTCGGTTCAAATAAAGTGCCGCTACCTGCCATCAAGTATTCAATCGCTTCTTCAATTGGATATCTATTATTTGCCGATAACTGATCAAAAGTATCGGTGATCCGAATAATACGAGCAAAATCTTGAATATGATCGTCCGCAAACCCTTTTGGAAAACCAGTCCCATCATAATTTTCATGATGTTGAATCACCGAAGCTATTATTTTAGAACTAACTCTCCCAGATTTTCGTAAAATTTGTGCACCAACCCGCGGATGTTCTTGATACTCCTCGTCGGAAACAAACAACAAACCTATATCATGAAGTAAAGCGGCAGTGGTTAAATCAGTCAACTCAAACTTATTGTACTGTAACTCAATACCTAAAATGGCAGCCAAGATCGACACGTTAAGAGTATGACTGAAAAGTTCTTCACTATAAGAACGAATATCCACCAAATTGATCATTACTTCATCTTTTAATAGCAGTTCATCGATTACCGTTACTAAGGCCTCTTGGATTTTACCTATTTCTAACTTTGCTCCGTCCTTAACACTAGTCAATACTTCCCTAGTTGTATTTAAAGCTTGAATTCGCGTTTGGTCACTGATTACGTCTTCAACTGGTACATGATCATCTCGAGCAATGTACACAACATCGATTAAGTGTTTGTTTAAAAAGGTTATGTAGTTATCTGTCAATTCTACTCCTTGCCTTAGTAGTACTTGTCCCGTACTACCAAGAATCGTTCTCCCAAGGATCATGCCAGGCTTTAAATCTTGCACTCTAACTAAGATCATCTTAACCATCCCCTAAACGTTCAGCTAGTTTTTCTAAATCGGGATAAAGCACTAGCTTGGTTCCAGCTTTAGAGGTACAAACTAATACTTTACTCATATACCTTATAATTATCGGGAAACCATAACCAATCGAGTTATCCTCGGTGGAATAACCTTTCAAAAATAATAAATAGGGTAGTTTGTTTAAATCCAAACCTGATCCTTTATCAATGATGTGAAACCGCGGATTATTACCTTCAATAATTAAATCTAACCTACCGCCAGGTGTATGTTTAATCACGTTCGTAACAGCTTCTGAGACACATAACAACACTCTATGACTTACCGACTTCGTCCACTTAGGCAGTTTGTCTTTTAGAAACTCATCCACTTCTTGGCGACAACGCCTAATATCCTCGACTTCGCGAATGGGTAACGACAACAAAGGTTGTTCCTGTCCAAACTTCAAATCATATTCGGTGGGGGTAAGTAAAGTTAGCGGATTTTGAGTTAAAGCCTCAATAACATTGTGATAAACCTGAAAGAGTCGCTCCCTCTCCTCATGCTCTTTTCTCAATTGATTTTGCGCACGAACAGCCTTATTACAAAACAGGCAAGTCAGAAACGAAGTTCCAAGCGTTCCAACAATTAATAGGCCTGTCCAAGTAAGACTAACTAATGTATTATCGATCAAGCCATCGATTAGAATAAACGCTACTCCAGCAACAAAAAAACAGAAAACAAGCGGAACCATCATTGCCTTATTCACTCTTCGATAATCTCCCTAAGACCGATTAATTCTAAGACCTCTTCTATTTCTCGATTATTGTTTTCCACTCTGAATTTAATTCCTCGTACTTTTAAAGCCCGATAAAGGCTAATAAGCTGCCCAATTCCTGAAGAATCAATAAACTGTAATTTGCTTAAGCAAATGGTTATCCTTTCGATCATGTCTTTATCTAGTTCTTTGATAGCTGTGTTTAGGGTTTGGGTAGAAACCATATCTAACTCCCCAGCCAAAGCTATTGTTACACTCGGTGGTTGTCCTGAAACTTTAACGTAAAGCATCGTAATCCCCCTAAGTTAGATTTCTTGTTTCCCATTCTCCATCTTTATAAGAAAACTTACACCACTGATGTTCTGTTTGAGTAATCATCCTTGCAGTGCCGACCTGGATCTGTACATCTGGGAAAAATAACTCCGCACCGATCCACCCGTCTTCAGCAACCATAAGTTTGGTCATAGCACTACCTCGTGCCCCAGCACGTTTCACTCTAATCGAATCTTTAGCACTATAGACTCCCATCCTGCACATACCTTTTAGCTCAATTGTTTTCCCCGCGAACATTTCGCAGTTATATACTAATGGGCCAGTAACCGCGATACTGCCTGTGGCCTTGATTTTAGCACCATGGCAATAGTTAACCTGAACATCGGCTAGATCATTTAAAAAATCGCTGAACGTCTCCCTCAATTCGGTTAGTACCCGCCTATTTTGAGCCACTTCATCTATCGATTTTATTCTTAATGGACCTGCTCCTAAATACATACTAGCGGTAGATTCTAACAAGTCCACCATTCTCTTCGTTACTTGGTCATCTGGCTCTAGTTCTTCAACCACATCTAAAAGATCTGTAAATAGTCTTGGAATATCTTTAAATCTGAGCTCTAAAATAAGTTTAAGTAAGTAACCATCACCTCTGACGTTAAGATCCTTTGTGGAAAAACTTGGATGGTTCTTAAGTTGGTGAAAAGCTCTTTCTAGTTTTTCAAGCTCGGAGCAAAGCTGTTTTAGTACGGCGACTAATTGCAAACAAACCACTTGGTTACACCCTGCTGAAACCTCCCCACCAATTAGGTTCCTTTTTATTATCACGTCTGAACCCGCATTAATGGTAGCATGATAGACACTACCCATTACTTCAACTGTCCCGCCTGCTTTTATCGTCATGGATTCCATTACATTACCATAAATCAATATGTCGCCTTTGAAACTCACGTTTCCTGTTCCTAAATCCACGTCCCCTGGGATTACTAACTGTGGATTAACTACCAACCTTCCGTGTTGGAAACTCGGACGACCAGCGATCTCAGCGACAGCAACTGTATCGTTATTAACTAATTTAACACCTCGACCCACTAGAAATTTAGTTTTTCTGGGCGGCCGAGGTTGTACCAATTCACCAAAGACATCCACTCCAGGTACTCCTGGGACAGGAGGCTGCCAATATGCTAAAACATCTCCTGGTTCAACACAATTAATCACTTGCCTTTGCCAATAATCGATTCGATCGTTCTCATCAGTAATGATTGGGCGAGGTTTTAGGTCACAAACAATATCAATTTTGCCATCGACGGGTGGCGTGGCTGGTTTACCTTTAACAACAACCACTTCTGTGTCTATCCGCCCCTTACAGGCTCGATATATATCTTCATAAAAGATTTCCCCGTGAACATTCATTTCTTCTAGTTCTTCAACTACAAGTTCTGGGTCGATAACATCAGGGAAAATAGTCCTGCTTGGTTCAGCTTTAACAACTAGTTTTTGATTATAATCCGAATCGAGCAGCCTGTACTCCTGCCCCATGATAAATTGAGTTTTTAACACAATTTCCATTTTATCAGAACTGACAACCAGTTGATAATCGCTGCTCGGTACTTTTACGATCGGCTTTACTTCTAAGTTTTCAATATCCTCAACAACAAAAGGTCTAAGCATCCTTTGTTGATAATAGGTTACTTCGACTGTGTCTGTAGGCACAAGTACAGGCCAAGGACCCTTAATCCCTGGCCTTTTCAACGATATTTTACCATTAACAATCGCTAATTTACCCGCTTCATCCTTTTCTGCTCGTTCTAATAATTGTGTTGAAGTATGATAGCTATCATCCGATTCTTCTGACCATGTAGCAATTATTTTGTCAATTTCCTTTGCGTTAAACATTACCCGACCCCCTAAAAACAAAAAAACTTTCCCCAGACAGTTGTGGAAAGAATCTTTCGGTAACTGGCTGGCATACACTTTGAGTGTTTAGCCCCTATAGCTTTGCGTCCCAAGATTTCTCTTGGTTTGCCAAATATAAAATTGTATATACTTTTAGTGATACCTTATCAACTTATTAATATTTATCTTTATTTATCATGAAACCAACATCATGTCTACCATTTAATGTCATTTTTCCTTTAGAATACGAAACCTATTGGTCTATTTACTATTATATCCTCGCTTAAGTAAATTGTTCATAATAGATTTTTCAAGAGATCTCTTTTTTTACTCCAGCTGCCCCCCTTATTGTGTCAAAAGGTAATCTTTTACCAATTTACGAAGGAATGTTTTGGTTTTTGTCGAATGTTCTTTTATGATTTGCGGTCTTTTCAGCCGATTTTCGTAAAAAGATCTAAGTAGTTTGGAGGAAGGTGGTCAAAATTTATTGTAGAAACTGCGGGACGCAGATCAATGACAAAGCAATCGTTTGCGTCCATTGTGGCACTAGCACCATAGGCTCACAAAAAGGTAGCGGCACACCAGGTATCCTGGGTTTTATTTTTGCAATAATAGGTCTAATCTTGCCTATACCTTTGATCGACCTTTTGTTTGCGATTGTGGGATTGGTGCTGAGTATAATCGGCGTTACAGGAAATAGGCATTACAAGGGATTGGCCATTGCTGGCCTGGTAATCTCAATTTTCGCTGTTATAGGATGCATTAAGTTGCTATTTACTCCCTGGGTTACGAGCAGTTTTGGTATTAAAAGATTAATCTTTAGGAGGAGCATGTTATGTATTGTAGACACTGTGGATCTGAAGTAAATGAGAAGGCAGTTGTTTGTGTAAAATGTGGAGTTCATCCTTTAAACGATTCCCAACATTGTCAAGAATGTGGACAACCTACAAATGAGAAGCAAGAGATTTGTACTTCATGTGGCTGCAGACTTATGAGAATTAACACTACATCTGCTGGTGGTGGTGCTGATGTTATTTATCCATCAAACCCTCCAAAAAGCCCTGGTACAGCAGCATTCTTAAGTTGCCTAATAACTGGTGTTGGCCAAATGTATTTAGGACAAGTTAAGAAGGGCTTGGCATGGTTGCTTGGCGGAATAGTTTTGAGTGCTATCTCTGCAGGTATCTTAAGTGTACCAATTGTAATCGCTTCAATCGTTGATGCGCATAAAATTGGTCAAAAATTAGCGAATGGACAACCCGTTGGACAGTGGGAATTTTTCTAAAGAGTGTGTTTTAAATGCTTGATCTCTGTCCGCGTTTTATAACCAAGAATTTAAATGTGACTAATAAGCGGTATTTTACTTACTCCTTAACCTTGATCTGTATCGCTGTTGCTGCTTATTTCTATCTTTTTGGCGGGATGTCCAACCAAGGCTTATTGGCTGACGTTTTCGGGTGGGTTGGTAGAATACGTACCCTCTCTCATTTCGGCTATCGATGTCCATTATGTGGAGGAACAAGGTCATTTATCTATATGTTTTCAGGCAATATTAAAGCCTCTTTACATCACAGCTTTTTTGGAACTTTTTTGTTTCTCTATCTCTATTTATCTTTGCCGCTAAGGTGTGCTATCACTTTTGGACATGAAAACCGTGCTGGAAAGCTATTGGTCCGTCTCGATTCTTGGTTCGAAAACAACGTTATTTGGTTAATATTTTTGGGAGCGTTAGTACAAATAACCTTAGACTATGTAGGTCTTTTTCATTGGGCTGCTTAAAAAGCCACTCCTCATTGGAGTGGTTTTTTAAGTTGCTAATGGGATATTAAACTAACCTAATAACTGAAGTACCATTTGCGGTGCCACATTCGCTTGTGCTAGCATAGCGATCGCTACTTGGAGCAGAATTCTATTCTTAGTGAAGTTCATCATCTCCTCGGCAATATCAACATCACGGATCCGTGATTCAGCAGCCTGGAGATTAATCGCAGTTTGGTCCAGATTGTTTATTGTATGTTCTAAGCGAGTTTGATAAGCCCCTAGTTTAGCCCGCTCTGAGGAAACCTTATTAAGTGCCTGGTCCACGATAGCCATCGCTTGATCTGGATTATCCAAGACATTAATCGCCTTTATACCTAAAGCTTGCGCACTCATATCGGAAAAACTAATCTCCATATTTTGACCAGCATTGGCTCCTATATGGATTTTAAAAACATTGCTATTCGCCTCAGAATCAGGTTCTGTTTCCTCTTTGGGAGTAAATAATACTATAGTGTTAAAATTGGTGTCTTTCGCAATTCGATCAATTTCTTGGATTAACTGATCGATTTCAAATTGGATCGCTTCTAATTCTGATTCGGATTTAGTTCCATTAGCTGCTTGCACTGTTAGTTCCCGAATTCGATGTAAAATTGCAGTAGTCTCGTGCAATGCCCCTTCGCCAACTTGTAGCATCGAAATCGCATCTTGTGCATTGCGGGAAGCTTGTTTTAAACCGCGGATTTGAGCGCGCATTCTTTCACTGATTGCGAATCCTGCAGGGTCATCGGCAGCGCGATTGATGCGTAAACCAGTGGACAAGCGTTCCATTGATTTCATCATCATTTGATATCTTAAAGTTACATTTCGATAGGCGGTAAGTGCCATAATATTGTTATTTATACGCATCATTCTCACCCTAGTAGCTCTCTCGTTATATCTTTCGGTATTTTTTCTAAAGAATTTATGGGCAGCAAAATATTTTTTTGGACTAAGTCCTAGAGCCTAAGTTCTCAAATCTGACCTGCTTTTTCAAGCTCTTTGTTCAGTAATGGCGATTCCGAATTATGTTTTATCCCGCTTGTGGAAACCACTTAGCCTACTTAGTAAAGTCCTTTGAGATTGCTAAACACCAACCAAATCATCTTTCGATATAGTTTAATTATATCTTTTAGTTGTTTTAGCCTCATAACCGTTCGGCCCAAGAATTATAGTCTAGTTATTCTATTTCTCGTGCTTCACTTCTTCCCATAACTGAAGGATATTCTGTACAAGGGTAGTAACTTCTTCGATAGCTTCTCTTACTTGGTTGGTAGCCTTCTGCGACTGATCTGAAAGATTTCCGACTTCCCGCGCCACAACCTCAAATCCACGTCCATGCTCTCCGACTCTTGCTGCTTCGATAGAGGCATTAATCGCTACCATTTTAGTCTGCTTTGCAATGAGAGCAATCCCATCAACGAGATGTTCAATTTTCACTGGAATTTCAGACAACTCCACGATCATTTGCTCCACCATATCTTGCTGTTCTTCAACTTTTTGCGACGCAAGCATTTTCTCTTGCTCTAGCCTTTTTTGAGCAGTAATGTCGTGTCCAAAACCGATCAAACCGATAATATTTCCATGATCATCATAAAAAGGATACTTTTCTGTCACTTGCCAAGATTCTTTTCCGTCAGTACCAATAACTTGTTCTTCGCGGTCGGTAATGGATTGCCCTTTTTTCAAAACTGTACAATCATCTTCATAAAATTTTTCAGCTAAATGCCTTGGGAACATGTCAAAATCTGTTTTACCCAGTACGTCATCAGCCTTGTTAAATCCAGCCTGAGTGTAATTTGCTTTGTTGGCGACGATCTTTCTTGCTTCATGATCCTTTACATAGATCGAACTAGGCAAATAGTCAAGAATTGCATTTAAAATTCGTCGTTGCCATAAGATCTTTTCGCGCAATTCTTCAACTGACTCATTTCCATCAAGCTTTTTAAAAACTGTACTTAAATTGACCGTTGACACATTACCACTCCTATTTTGTGAACTATGGAATTATCTGGTACTTATTTATTCCACCAAAGATCGGTGTTTTCCTGTAATTTTCTACGTTTTTATTTACTAATCTGTAATCAATAATACACATTATTTACGGAATTTAACATGTCAAAACAGATATTTCGCGCCTACTATGCAATAGGATAATATCCCTCTCGAGAATACAATTCTGATTGAGTCGAGAACATTTTGTGATAAAGACCATTCATATTGTAGAAATAAGATTACTTAATCTAGCAGCATTCTCAATTTTTTCTTTCCGACCTATCGTTCCGATATTTTTGCAAAACATTTGCAAACTTTACACTGACTATATTTTGCTAAAATTTACCAATTTCTTCCAAACAAAAATGAGCGATCTATTGATCGCCCTAATAAGCTTTCTCTTTGGGTTTCCCCCGATCAGAGGAACCTTTTTATCCAAACAGTGAATTAAACTAAACCACCTTATTCTGTTGGCGTCCTGCTATCCACTGACGAATGTTTTCAAAAGCAATTTCTGCCCGTACTTCCAACGATTGGTGAGAACACCAAGCTATATGTGGTAAAGTTACGATATTTTTCGCTTGCAGTAGCGGATGATCCTGAGGTAGCGGAGGTTCGATCTCATATACATCAACGCCTGCACCAGCTAATTTACCACTGTTGAGCGCTTTTGCTAAAGCATTACTATCTACTACGGGTCCTCTAGCCAGGTTAAAAAGGTAAGCTCCATCCTTCATCATTTCAATCTCTTTCGCTCCGATTAGGCCGCGAGTAGATTCATTAAGTGGACAGTGGAGAGTAACTACGTCTGATTGAGCAAGTAGCTGCTCTAGTGACACCTTTTCGTATCCGATCCTACGAATTTCCTCCTCTGATTTTTCCGAAGGAGAATAACCCAAAACACGACAGCCAAAAGCGTTAAGTAACTTTATTACTGCGGAGCCAATCTTTCCTGGTCCGATAACTCCTACAGTCTTACCATTCAGTAATGGACCGACTAACCCCTCCATGGTGCCACCTGTACGACAACGCTGTTCAGTTTCTTTAAAGCGGCGCATTGTGCTGATCATTAAACCAATTGTTGTTTCAGCTGTTGCTGCAGTAGCGTAACCTGAGGCATTGGACACTGCAATTCCTTGTTTTTTGCACTGCTCAATATCGACATGGTCGAACCCTGTAAAAGCAATAGAAATGAACTTTAGCCTTTTGCTTTGCGAAAGAATTTCACCAGGTAGAGGCATATTTCCAATCACCAGGACTTCAGCATCTTGAGTTTCTTTTAAAATTGTAGTTTTATCACTACCTTTAGGCAAAGCAATAAAAGTATGACCTGCATCTTCAAATGGTTGAGTAAGGGCTGACAGCTTCTCATCTGTAATACCTAGTGGTTCTAATAAGACAATTTTCATAGCATCCTCCTGTAATCATTAAGAGCGCTTAAGAAAACACTCTTAAGTTTTCTACAACTCTTTTCTTCTTCGATGTTGCACATAAAGTTTTCTCTTTAATCATTATACCGTACTTGTCCAAAAATGGAAAAATCCCGAGTACAATTATCTGTTTCAGCATTCTGGATCAGGTTTACCCAGATTGTTTTTGAACTAGCTCCTCATAACTGATACCGTACTGGGATGCTATATCGCTTGCAAAACCAGTCGGCAAAGGATCGCCAGGCGTAATTTTGTACGTTGGTTTAATAGTATTGGTTTTTTCCTCCTTATTAGACTATGGTACCTCAACCCCAGCAACCATACTTACTAACCTTGTTTTTCCTTGGGTTTCTGCATTAATCTTATCGATCCTTTTGGCTATCTCATATAAATGAGTAACAAACACTACTCTAGTTCCTATTATACTTAAAGCTTTAAGAAACTCTTCAGCAATTATTGCTCCTTCACGAGCGTTTGTTGAAGAAAAAGACTCGTTCATAAGTAACAAGCTATTACCCGATACTTGTTGCATAATCTGCTTAAAACGAATCATTTCCTCCTCTAATCTACCGCTGTCGCTATCAGTCTCTACACTTGAAAAATGGGTAAAAATCTGATCAACTGTACTAAGTAAAGCAACTTCAGCAGGCACAAAACAACCAGCCTGAAAAAGCACTTGTGTTAGCCCAAGAGAACGAAGAAAGGTTGTCTTTCCTCCTTGATTCGGACCAGTTAGAATAAAAACTCTCCCTGTTTCATCCGAAGAATGGTTATTACAAACTATCGAATCAGCATTTTTGCCTTCTTCAATTATGCTTAGTGCTAAACTCAAATCATATACATTTTTCAAATGTACTTGTCGTTCGCTCTTTTTGATTATCTCTGGTTTACAAAAACCGAACCCATGTAACTTTAGCTTGTTTATCATATTTATCATTGCCGTATTAAATCTTAACTCGTAACTATAAGCACGGACGTGTTCTATAGGATATTCTTGGAATTGTTCCTTAAACTTAGCGAGACCTTGAAAATACTGTGGGAATGCTCTTATCGTTTCTTGCAGCAACTGTTCTTCTAACTGGGAAAAAATGCTTCCTTGATTCACATCGATTTTTTCATTTGAAACTAAATACGAAATCCGTTCACTTACTCTTATTAATCTTGCGGTCAACCATTCTTTATTTTCAACAGGAGTACTATCAATCGTTAAACTGACTATTGATTCATTTCGACAGTTAAAACAAACATTAACCGCCAGAATATCTTTAGCCTAGTTTTCTAACCTGACAATGTCCAGTACCATGCTTTTGAAAGGATTAGAACTGGTTATTTGCGAAATAAGGTTTGCAAACAGGCGAAATCCTTGAGAACGTATTTTCCATTTATATCGTTCCAAACCATCATTCAGAGAAGCGATAAGTCTAACATAGAGGATTGCTTTTTGAAAAAAGTTAGCAACTTGATGGGTAGAAACTAAGTTCATAGAATCAACGGTTTTGGTGGATTTTTAATCATCGATTTGCCAGATAGCTTCTTTAAATAACTGAAAAAGTTCCTCACAATGCAAAAGATCATCCATGATGTCTAACCGATATCTGATCACTTATTCTGAACTACATGGTCGATAGAATAGTTCTTCAACCACCCATCGCGATTTTTGATCCAAGCCTAAGTTCTCTACAATTTGCTTAAGGCCGAGATCGGTAATAAAAGAACGAGAAGGAGGATCAGAACTTCTCCAAATTTCCATTTGTGTCGGGTTTGGACACAAGAAACTAAAAAACGGAAGATTCACTAAACTCATCGAGCCATCGTCCTTTATCACATAATTATCGCAGAAATTTAAGAACTAGGTCCCATCAATCCTTACCAAACAATCATGCTACATACCAGAGCACTTGAAGTTTATATAAATTGTAGTACGTTCCTTGCTTTTCCATTAATCTTCATGCGGGCCATTTACCAAATTTGAGCACGATCGAAATAATCCTAAGTTAGTTCTTAACCATATTTTGATTCGCTCCTAATATAAAATTTTTTTGCTTTGGTGTCATTTTTATCTTACTATTGTATTTTGATAATATATTCTTCCTAATAAAACAATTACCTTTTTAATCTTTCGAACTATTTACTTATAGTTTTAAATAATGAAATGCCAAAAAACAAAACCAGAAAACGCACCTATTTCTTCCTTACCAACAGGAATAACAGGCTGTTTTCTGGTTTCGTTACCGCATTAAGTATTCTTTACCCGACCACTTTCGCATACTGATGCTTGGTGATAAAGTAGAACACACCATAGACAAGCGCGTAAATCGCATACATCACACTTGAAAGGCCTAGTACCACTAAGTAGGAGTTTTGCTGAGTGATCATAAAGGAAAATACAACAGTGTCGGCTGACTTCATCGCAAAAATACTGTGGATAATCCCAATGATCAATGGAATCAAGAATACTGGCAGTAATCTTTTCGTAATTACTCTTTTTTCTAACTCGCTATCCATCCCTATTTTACGAAGCATCTGATACTGTCCCCGTTCTTCCTCGGCTGCCATCACTTGTTTAAAATACAAGAGACTCGCAGTCATTAAGATAAATACGATGCTCATAAAAAATCCAATGAAACAGACAAGCCCGAAAGTTTCTAGTAATTCTACATAGGTATTGTAAGCTACCCGGAAACTATCTGCGTTGCCAGAAAGTATCTCGGTGATACTCCGAGCGACCTCCCCACTTCTTAACGGATTATCATACTTAAACACCGTCACCTTACTAAACGGTGGCCCAGTTTCGGTCTTTCCCGTGATAATATCACCAGCTTGATGGAGGGATACAAAATCATCATCGTTTAGGATAATAACCTGAATGGCTCCAAATGCTAAAAACTGAGCATCGACAAAGGACGTAACTCGTATGGTCTGATTGGAAAACTTAAACGGACTATCCATGATTGCTTGCTTTAGCTCTGCATCTAAGCTAGGGACATTAGTCCAAGACTCTAAAGCATAGATTGCTTCTCCTGGTTTTATATGCACTGGTTTTAAATCTCGCCTTGAAAAAGTGATTATTTCATTAAAGACGGATTGAGGATAGACGCGGAAATAGTCTCCAGCGTTATCACTGTCATAATACAACCAATCATCTAAAGTTATCCTTAGTTCTGGTCTAGCCACCAATCTTTCGCTGGTATAAGATTCAAACTCCACTCCATGATTCTTAAACGCCTGATACACATCATCTAATAACTCTTCACTACCATAAAAATATGCATCAAAACCAACTCTCGAATAGGTGTCCTTTTCCGCATTCTTATAAAGCGTATATCCTGTGGCAACCGCAGTGGTGGCGACCGCCGAGAGCACTGCGATGGTAGCCATGGTAGAAGCTATCGAACGAACCCGATGATTAAAAGCTGAGATAGCAATTAAATTATCACCACGATAATACTTGGTTTTATTCTTCTTTAGCCAATGGAGAATCTTAGGTAATCCTCCCCAAAAAAACAGGTACGTTCCAAGAATCACCGATATCAATATCGGAAGCGAATACATAATAATTAAATAACTATCCACTGTGGCGGCAAAATAATACCCGCAACCGAGCAATAAAACAGATAAGAATAGTAAGATGTATGAGCCTTTGGACTTTCCTTCCGATACCTTCTCGCCTTTGAATAACTCTACTAATTCAAATTTACTGATCACTCGTAAACCAGATAAACCCATTAATCCAAAGACTCCTAAAAACGGTAAGATAGTCAGGTAAATACTCCTTGGATGAATCGAAAACGTGATGTCTCCCACGAAATCGACTAGGGTAACATTCAAAAGAATCATCGCAATGAGTTTTGAAAAGAAAATCCCTGCCAAAATTCCAACGACTAAAGCAGCTAAGCCCACCAACATTGTTTCCAGAAAGATTAGTTTACTCACCTTTCTATTGGTCATCCCAAAAAGTGAGTACAAAGAGATTTCTTTCTTACGTGCTCTGATAAAGCTGGTGTTTGAACTAATTAAGAAAAAGGTAACGAAAACAAAGATCACTACTCCAAACCCAATTAGCATGGAGCGATAACGCTCTCGATAGATAAAGGCGTGATTAACCACTTCGTTTTGAAGTAAAGCTAAAAACGAATACACAGTAAAAACACTAAAGGTTAGCGTGAAAAAATACATCACATATTTTGAAAAATTCCGCTTGATATTTCGAAAAGCAAGAGTTGTTAACTTCATTTGCTCTCACCGCCTACTACGCTAACAACATCAATGATCGCATCAAAGTACTGCTGTTTATCCTCTCTGGCATAGAGTTCATGATAGATTTCCCCATCCCGAATAAACAAGATTCTTTGACAGTAACTAGCGGCAAAGGCATCGTGAGTAACCATTAAAATGGTGGTATTGTATGTGCGATTAATTTGTGCTAAAAGTTCTAACAAAGCTCTTCCTGAACGCGAATCAAGGTTACCTGTGGGTTCATCAGCAAGTACTATTTTAGGATCAGTGATTAAAGCCCGGCAAGCAGCCGCTCGCTGCTGCTCTCCCCCAGATACTTCATAAGGGTATTTATCTAGGACAGTTAGAATACCCAGGTCCGTTGCCAACTTTTGCAACCTTGTTTCGATAGTATGCACATCCGCTCCATGGATCGCAAGTGGTAAAATTATGTTTTCTTTAAGAGTCATGGTATCTAAGAGATTAAAATCTTGGAAAACAAAGCCGATATTCTTTATCCGATGTTCGGCTAGTTGTTTCTTCTTCAGACTAGCGATATCTACCCCATCAAGAAACACTCGCCCATTTGTTGGCCGATCAATACTTCCTAGAATATTTAAAAGCGTAGTTTTTCCCGATCCAGATGGACCCATAATCCCAATGAATTCGCCTTCGTGCACTTCAAAATTGATTTGTTTTAAAGCTTGAAACTTTCTCGCACCCTTCCTGGTGCCATATACCTTATTGATGTTTTCCACTCTCATTAGCGACATCGTTTCTACCTCCTATACCTTGGTAAGAACATTCTACCTCCTACCAAAAAAACAACCAATCGAACTAACTTACAATCAAACCCTTTACTCTTACAATTTTGTCACTTGATAAAGGGTCGGTTCTTGGCTGAAGGTAAGCGAAAACATCGCATATTGTCCAAGCTTTGAATCAACACTGAGCCTGTGCCCAAGTTTTTCTGCCACTTTTTTTGCTAAGTACAATCCGTAACCAGTTGCTTTACTTCCACTTCGATTATCAGATGAAGTATAGCCACGCTTAAAAATCTGGCAGATATCTTGTGAAGGAATCCCTTGACCGCTATTCTTTACCGAAATAGTCACTGAATTGTCGCTAAGCTTCGTACTAATTTCAATCTGCCCACCTTGCGGAGTATATTTCACTGCATTAGAGATCAGTTGCGACAAAATGTATTCACTCCATTTTTCATCTGTTAGCACTTCATAACTACTCCCCGTTAAATTAATCTTAAGCTCTTTGTAACCAAAGATGTTGGAGTATGGTTTTAATGCTGCCGCAATCAGGTTCTGGGTTTGGATCTTTGAGATTTTGTAATCTTCATACAAACTACCAGCTTTTATTTGATAAAAAACTTTTTCGATCGCTTTTTCAATCGTAAAAAGTTCCTGATCAATGCTTTGATAAAACCTAGGATCCACTTGGCTTTCGTGCTGATCAAGAACCAACCTAGTGGCAGCGATCGGGACTTTTACATCATGCAACCACTTAGTGATAAACTCTAATTGCTCAGCCGAGTTTTGGCGGATCATTGATTTATATTGTTCATGCTCTGCTTTAAGGTTGTAAAAGAGCATCGCATAATGATTGTCCAAGGGATAAGCAAATTTGCCGCTTGGTTCTTCTAGGGAATTGAATTGACAGTAGTCATCTAGTGTTGCGATTCGGTACCTAAACACTGTATAGTCTACGCTTATAAAAATCACTAAAAGCATCAGCCAGCCAATGCAAATATAGTTTGCATTAGAAGGCGAGATATTAAATCTTCCATCAAGTTTATAAACGAGCGAGGCAAATAAAAAAGCAACTATAAGAAAGAGATAGGTAAGCCAACGTTCCTTCAGGTACTTCCAAAAGTTTATCATAAGCTGTAGCCTTCACCCTTTACTGTCTTAATGCAATCCTTTAATCCGATAGACTCAAGTTTTCGACGAAGTCGATTAACATTTACCGTTAAGGTGTTATCATCAACAAAGCTTTCATCATCCCACAAAGCTCTCATGAAACGAATACGGCTAACTACTTTTCCGTGATTACGCATCAACAATGCTAAGATACGACTTTCATTGGGGGTAACTTCGATCGTATTATCACGAAAATGTACCTGCAAACGCTCTAGATCCAAAATTAGATCCTGAAACTGTAAGATATTAAGACTGTGATCATTATAGGAATAGGCTCGTCTAAGCGTAGCTTGAACTTTGGCAATAAAAAGGTCCATCGAAAACGGTTTTTCTAAATAATCATCACCGCCTTGCACGATCGCCCTGATTTTATCACTCTCGGTATCGCGCGAAGAGATAAATATAACAGGAACACTAGATAGCTCCCGAATCTTAGCACACCAATAGAACCCATCATAATATGGGAGATTTATATCCAATAATACAAGGTCGGGTTTGAAAGTAGTAAACTGAGTCAAGATGTTTTTAAAATCAGATACCCTAAAGGTATCGTAATCCCACTGTTTAAGTTTATTTTCCATAACTAAGGATATAGTCTCATCATCTTCTACAATAAGGATTTTGTACATCCTCTCACCGCCTTATCATAGTTTATTTCAGGTTGCTCTCTGCATTTTAATTATATCCTTGGGAATTTTTCCTGTCCATTAATGCGCTCCCTACCCTTCAATTTTCGCTTTTAATTGAAAAGAAAACCAAAGGAGGAATTTTTCTTTATTATCCCAATTATATAATAAATAACATGAAAGAAGTGATCTAATGAGGAAATTAACTATCGCCTTGATCGTTCTGTTATTGCTTTTTAGTCAAGTTATAGCTCAATCCAATGACGATATTTATACAGCAGTATTACAGGTTCTGAAAGAAGCACAAATCGGAGAATTTGTAAGAATCGGTTCATCCATAATAGAAAAACCTCGATTAAAAGAAACGAGGCTTGATGACGACATACTTGTAGTCAGTCTAAATTCGAACGTAATCGACTCAGACGCCAAAGCCTACTCACTACCTCTTAGTCCCAAAATCCGCATGTCTGCTAAAGAATCAGTAGCAACCTTTATCAAAGATTTATTTGAGATCGCCCCTGAGATCAATGAAGTAAGAGTAGAGATCTGGTTACCTATCTACATAGATGAATTCGGCAACGTCGACGATGTACTTGCTGGGGAACTTTCTATGGATAAGCAAACATATACCAAGATTAATTGGGAGATGGCCAGCCTGCAGATTGTCGCTAACTTACTTCAAGAAAATTGGGACTCTCAGCAATCCGATAATGATCCAAAAAGAATCTACAAAGAAATGTTTAGCCACTGTTGGTCAGGTAATGTTAATGAGGCTATCAACCATTGGCATCCTGGGGTTTATGGAGAAATCCTAACGGAACTTCTCGAATCCGACGCCCAAGTAGCGCTTGAATATGGACCTGACTTATTCCTTTTTTATCTGGAGTTAATGGACCTGGAAGTTTATCCGATTGGTTATGATCGCTATATCATCTGGCCTACTGTAAACGGTAGGCATCTTAATCTTGACCTCCGCCTAATGGTCCAGCGTTACGCTGGAACTTATGTTGTTCTTCTTCCTGGAATGGCTTTTAACGAGACTGGCGCAATAAATTCTTTTGGCAAAATAATGTTTAATACAGTTGATCGACCTGATCCAAATATTTCTTATAGAAACGCAATACTCGCCATACTTGATAAAGATTTCGCTACCCTACGGAGCTACACAACCAAATATGTATCGGATGATTACATTAGACGAACTATAGAAGAGTTTTCATACTCTGAAGAAGATCACACAGTTCAAACTTTAAAACAATTTACGGAGATATCCTCCTATCCAGTTATATTAATCGATCCTTACACAGTAATCTTATCAAAATCGGAGGAAGAGCAAATCGTTATGCGCTGGGAAGATGGTATCTGGAAAATCTTCCCGCAAGAAGCGCTAGAAATCGTGTATGAAGACTATTCTGAAGGATTATAACTAAGTCTTTTACATGGGGCAAAAAGCCCCTTTTTTTGTTTAGTAACAGAGGCAATCCGTAACCCACGGCAGGATTTTATTAACGTATACTTGAAGATATAGAAGGCGCTCTAGGTAAACGAAGTTCTAGCGCCAACCAAGCAACATACGTAAAAAAATTAGTAATAGCTTTAATAGGAGGATTTCATGAAAAATCGTAAATATATTCTATTTGACTTAGACGGAACCTTAAGTGATCCTGGTGAAGGAATTATTAATTCTTTGAAGTATGCGCTAAAGCAATTTGGAATAAATGGCGACCCACAAATTTTACGAAAATTTATTGGTCCCCCACTAGCAGATTCTTTCCAGGAACACTATGATTTCGATGAAGAAAAAACAGCAGAAGCAATCCGTTTCTATCGTGAATACTTTCATGAGTATGGACTATTCCAGAATGTGATCTACCCTGGGATACCTGAATTGCTTCAGGATCTAACCAACTCAGGAAAAACACTGGCTATCGCTACTACTAAACCAACCGTATATGCGCAACAGATTCTCGAGTATTTTAAGATCGATCATTTTTTCGAAAAAGATTTGGTCGTCGGTAGTTACCTCGATGGTAGAAGAACGAATAAGGCTGAGTTAATAGCGACTGTGCTGGAATGCTTAGGAGGAAATCCGCAAGAGATGGTAATGATCGGGGATCGTAAATTTGACATAATTGGGGCAAAGGCAAACGGCATAGATGTAATCGGAGTAACATATGGTTATGGAGAAAAAGAAGAAATCAAATCGCATGAGCCCACGGCAATTGCTGCTACAGTTGGGAAACTAAGAGAAATTCTACTTGGTTAAGATAATAACAGATATGTTTTTGACCACCGATAAGGATATTTCCTTTCGGTGGTCAGCTTTTTGATTTGGATGGAATTGGGGTAAGGTTGGTGACTACAAAACCATCCAAATATCAAGGGAAAAGTAGTGATTGCTTTTCCTAGGGTCTGCAATTAGGCATCAGCTTTTAGCACCACTTTGATCGCATTGTCACGACGTTCTTCAAAAATATCATATGCTTTAGCAATTTGAGAAAGCGGTAGGGTATGAGTGATCAAAGGTTTCATATTGATTTTTCCCTCTTTAATCAAATCTATCAATTCTGGAATTCGATTCGCATTCACTAGCCCCATTCTAATTGTTAGATTTCTAATCCATATTTTATTCATGGGAACAGTTTGGGGTGTTTCAAACACACCGATAACCGAGACAGTTCCAGCTGGTCTAACACCCTCTATCGCCCCTTTAAAGGTAGGCTCAAAGCCATTAGCTTCAATGGTCACATCAGCGCCTCGCCCATAAGTCATATCCTTTAAGGCTTGCACTACATCCACTTGGTTAGGATTAAGCCCAATATCTGCCCAGCCGTTTTTCTTGGCAAATTCTAAGCGAGAATCATCAATATCTACGGCGACAATTCTTGCTGGTCCCCAAAGGCGAGCAGTTGCCATAGCGCACATACCAACAGGTCCAGAACCGAAAACAGCTACGGTATCACCAGGTTGAATATTTCCAGATTCAGCACCAAAATATCCAGTCGAAAGAATATCTCCCACAAATAAAACGTCTTCGTCGGTCAGGTCTTCAGGAATAAGATGCATACCCGAATCAGCATAAGGAACTCTTACATAATCAGCTTGACAACCATCGATCATATACCCAAAGATCCAAGAGCCGTCTACACATTGTGAATAAATACCGCGACGGCAATAATAACATTCCATACATTGAGTAACACAAGACACAGCGACACGATCGCCCTCTTTGAATTTAGTTACAGCTGGACCAACTTGTTCAACAATTCCACAAAACTCATGCCCGATAATTCTTCCTGGTTCCACTTCGGGAAGACCACCATGGCGAATATGTTTATCTGTTCCGCAAATAGTAGATGTAGTGACTTTAACAATCGCATCAGTTGGTTTTAAGATTTTTGGCTTAGGAACCTCGTCCAAAGTCATTTTTTCGGGTCCATGATAAACAAAAGCTTTCATCGTTGACATACTTAAAGCCTCCCGTGTACTATTCTCTAATCGAAAACACCATTACTGATAATACGATTATTGAACCTTAAGCGCGCTACATGGACTGCACCTCCTTTTTCCCCCAAAAACAAAAACCAGGCTTTCAACTTCCAGTTGGAAGTCAAAAACCTGGTCTATCGCAAGGCAACAGTTTGTTTCCTATTGATCCACCATTCATTTTCCGTTTCTCTGTTCTACTTCTTGGGTAAGTACACGGTCAAGAATCATTACGTGCATCCAAAAATCTTTTTCAGCGTCAACTAAAAACGTTTGATGCAATACTTTGGCTTTGAAAATATCTTCGAATAAAGGGACATTATCATAGGCATGTTGTTTGGCGACATGCATCCGAGCGGAGTTAACCACGTCTTTTCCTGCGGCTGTCTCTACGATATATTTTTCTGGATCAGTGAGGAAACCTTGTCCCCGAATGATTAAAATGTCCTCCCATATATTGACCTGAGTATGGTCTACTCCTTTGCCAAGTTTTGATTTAAAATATTTTTCCATATAGATCTTTAATTGGTGCTGCATTTTTCTTCGAGCTTTCTCATTGAGTTTTTCGTGACCCTGAAGCTTTTCAACCCAAGACATAGTTCTCACCACCCAGCATCTTGCTATGACCGTGGTTACTGTTTGCGCCGAAGAATACAGCAGATTGGCATTTCAAATGACTTTTTAATAACTATCGTGTTGAGAAAATCATAAGACAGTCTTAACTATATCAAAAGTTTGTGTTTTATTTATCATAGTCTAATTTCAATCAAATGTCAATATCAATTCTTTGTTCACACAAGAATCAATCTAGATATGAAAACGCGCCAAGATCACCATCAAAACCGATGGTGATCTTGTCAAATCCGTTAAATTCTTTACCCTACTTGAGTTTTGCCAATAGTTCATCAGCATCCGCACGTAGTATTTCGTCAATTTCCATTTCGGGTGATTCGTAAGCTTCCATTAGTATCTCTAAAGCCTCATCCTTACGACGATAACTCAACAAAACTTTAGCTATTTGCACTTTAAATTCAGGATTATCTGGGTCTAACTCAAGCGCGATTTCAATCATCTCTAACGCTTTATTGCGATTACCTATACTTATTGGCCATCCAGGGGCTTCATCGTATAGGCGACTTAGTACATAGTAGGCATCTGCGTATTCTTCATCAATCTCTAGTACCCGTTCCATGGCTTCCTGGAGTGGTTTGATCATAAATAAACTGTTTAAAATACCCTTGGTTTGACCAATTCTTCCGATTAGTGTCCCTAACCAGTAATGAGCATGAGGATTATCTGGCGCTACAGTAATTGCTTGATCCGCATATTCTTTCCCTTGTTCATATATTTTAAGTTTATTATCCTCGCTTCGGTCCCCAAGGTACAAGTACGCCTTAGCTAACGACCACAAAACATCACCATCATCCCCAGTTTCATATAGGGATTCCTCCAAAACTTCAATCGCACGTTCGATGTTTGGGACTTCCTTGGTTGCGAGTAGTGCATTGGCTTCTTGTACAACATCAGAAACTTCATTGGCACTTACAATCCATACACCTAACAAAAAGACACATGAAAAGAACAATAAAGTGCGTAGCAGTTTAGGCATTATTAAACCTCCCTAGCTAAGTTTTATGAATCTTTTCTCCAAAATGGATCTAAATCCTTCGTACGAAAATATAAGTTAAGTACTAAAAATACGTTTTCCCGAGCTTATTAGCGCTACAATAAAGATTAGCGTAAAATAACATCGAAACAAGAATTTAAAGCGAATGAATGAGAATTATAACCTAGACCCAGATCAGTCAACTTACAAAAACCTTAGCTTCGCCCGCTTTTACGGTTCGGATTAAGTCTTGAATATCTACCGCTGATCGTGGCAGTTCGAGTCCAGCAAAACGCTCAAGATACCCAACATGATTATCCGAGCCCGCAATTTTTAAAAGACCATAGTTATCTGCATACTGGTCTGCCAAAGCATTTTCGAAATCGGTTCTGCAGGCATTACTCACCTCTACTGCTTCTACTTTTCTAGGCAAAAGCCGGATTAAATCCATATAGTCTGCTTCCCGAAAAGGATGGGCGTGAGCAATAAAGCCTCCATGTTCATGCACCAAGTCGCAGTATTCATTCATATGTAATTCCATTATCTCTGGGTGGGCCAACAACCATTCAGGACCCAGTCCATAGGTTAATAAATCTGTACCGCGAAAAGAATATTCCCAGCCAAAAAACACACTAATCCCAAGGCGCTTGCCTTCTAGATATGCCTTGTGATACCCTTGGCAAAATAAAGCTATCTGTTCATCCCAAGGCAGATCATGTGGTACGGTAGTGTTCCCGTTGAGAAAATGATCTGTAATACACAGACCGCTAAATCCTAAGTCTTTATAGGTTCTGACAAGTTCTACTGCACTGATTTGACCACATCTGCTTACCTCAGATGTATGTGTATGCATTTCATACCGATATAATTGTACCATTGATAACTCCCCATATTATTTTTCACTTACTTTGAGATTATCTCCTGTATCTTTCATTCGATAAATTTGAACCCTAGAACGGGACATTTCAAACTGCGAATGGAGGATCAGCATTAAATTTACGCTAGTGTAGCCTTAATCTTTCCTCTATCTAATTCTTTAGGATGAGATTGCAATTATCCTGCTAACAGCAGGAATTTTCCTGTCATTAAACTAAATAGTTTTAAAGAATCTTAGATATGAGGATGTGAAAGCATGGAAATTAATTTTGATGGTAAGAAAATGATGCAAATCATCTATGATTTAGTGAATACCCCGAGTCCAACTGGTTTTACAGATCAAATTTTAGATCAAATCGAGGACTATTTAGCTAAACTAGGCTTAGCGAGCTGGCGCAATAATAAAGGCGGTCTAATCACTACTCTGCCTGGTAAGAGTTCTGAAAAACAGCGAATGGTAACTGCCCACGTCGATGCCTTAGGGGCGATGGTAAAAGAGATCAAAGCAAATGGCAGGTTAAAATTGGCTTTGATAGGTGGCAGCCGCTGGAACCATCTCGAAGGCGAATACTGTCAAATTTTTTCCGCAGACGGTAAAACATACAAAGGCACAATTCTAATGCACCAAACTTCAGTGCATGTGTACAAAGATTCTGGTAGTGTAGAACGCAGCGGTGATAATATGGAAGTACGAGTTGATGAGAAAGTGGATTCTGCGAACGATGTAAGAAAGCTGGGAATCAATGTCGGTGACTTTGTTGCTTTTGATCCCCGTGCTGAAATTACTGAAAGTGGATTTATAAAGTCACGCCACTTGGATGATAAAGCTAGCGTTGGGATTTTGATGTATCTGATTCAAGCTATTAGAGAAAATGATATCAAGCTGCCTTATACCACTCATATCCTTTTTTCAAACCATGAGGAAGTTGGTTATGGTGGAAACTCTAACATTCCAAATCAGGTGGTTGAATACCTCGCCGTAGACATGGGTGCTATCGGCGATGGACAGACAACAGACGAATATTCTGTTTCTATCTGTGCCATGGATTCTTCAGGACCTTACAATTACCATTTGCGACAGCGATTAGTAGATTTGGCTGAGAAGCATCAGTTAAATTATAAGGTCGATATCTACCCTTACTATGGTTCAGATGCCAGTGCTGCACTGCGGGCAGGTCACGATATTATTCATGGACTAATAGGGCCTGGTATTGACGCCTCTCATGCTTTTGAGCGAACTCACGTTGAGGCAATAATAAACACAGCCAAACTCGTTTATTATTATCTGCTCTCGCCGATCATCAATGACTAGCGCAGTGATCTTAAACAAAACTGACTTAACTCATTTTCGGGGTTAGGTCAGTTTTTTATGCCTTCAGTCTTTGCCTAAGATACTGTTCATATTGGACTTTA
>JAAYFS010000040.1 GCA_012728115.1 Bacillota bacterium
GGAGACACCCATAACAAAAAACGAAATGAATTTAGGGAGTAAGGGGAATGGAATCCATAAAAAAGAGTATTAGAGTAATTGATGAGCATGGCAAAGAATATCTACCTGCATACCCTCGAAGAGCCAGAGGATTAGTAAAAAAGGTCGTGCTTATTGGACTGGAGAAAACATGATTTGTTTAGAACAACCACCTTTAACCACAGTCAAGCAGGTTTACCCGATGAGCAATAACCTTATAGAAAATGTGAAACACCAACTAGATAGTCTTTTGCAAACATATACCGATGGAAATAGAGACCCGTTAAGCACCATCAACGAAGCGATCGAAGGCGTTACCGAATCACTTTCATATATAGCTAGTATTGTTGAGACACACGGAGATTGTACTGACGAACAAGTTTCCGCAATGTTTAGTAGCATAAAAGACAACATAAGCAGCGCTTCAGATTCCGTTACAGTCTTAGTTCACGAACAAGAAGTAACCAAACGGGAAATACTTAAGTTATTAGCTAAACTAGTAGATTTAGATACAGAAAATCAAGAAGAGTAAGCATCAAAAATCCCATACCTCTGACAAGGTGTGGGATTTTTAACGCTTACCTTTACCCCGACTTTTTCCTTCTATATATTAATGATTGCTCTAGATTACTTTGCTAAGAAAAAGCGCAGTCTCTCCAAAACACAAAGACCCTGGCTTTTAAACCAGGGTCTTATAAAATCCATTTTCAATTATTCTTTCACCAAAAGCTCCCAAGGAATTATGAATTCTGATATCCCAGTGGAATATGGGGCGATCGAATAAAGTTGGAAAAAGATACCTAATCCATCTGGTGTTAGATAGAAATTCGTTATATCAAACTCTGTAACAGGAAGCCAATAAACTTCAGGGTTATCCGCTTCTATTTGGCGATTTATTTCTTCTAGGATAAATTGATAATAGTCTTCGCGAATATCCAGGTCACCGATAGTATGGATAAACTCCTGTTTCTCCACATCCACATTAACACTGACAAGAAAAGTCATCCCGTGTGCTCCCCCAGTAAATTCATAAATGTATTGGGTAATTGATAGGTACTTATCATTATGATGGCGGACATTATAGCCCGAGATAAAAGAAAAACCAGAGGATGGAAAGTAAGAGAACTCCTCTTCTAGACTTGACATGTAAGTGTCTTTTGCATACTGGCGAAGTACCTCAGCTTGCAAAATCGAATAACCTCTGAAAACAGTATTGATCGCTTCAACCAAAAGTTCATTTTCCCCTTCTACTTGAGGTAGCGTAATAGAAACATCTATCCACTCTTCCTCAAACTCAAAAACACGTTCATCGATCTCAAATCCAAAAGCGGTACTTGAAAACAGTACAAGAAGCACACAAACCAAGATTATTCTTCGCATCAGCATATCCCCCGAAATTTTAAATATTATATACTGCTTATACTTATTTTCCGTTTCGCTTTTGGTATTTCCTTCTTTGCCTAAATTAAAAACAATTGAGCTACCAAAGGGTTATTGACCTTTATAAACAAGTGTGCTAAGATGAAAATGTTAATCTGAGAAGGGTTCTCATTATCACGGAAATGGGGAGGTTTGTTCATGCAATTAGCTAGCACACAGATCAATACATATTGTTGCGTTCGCAAAATGCCTAAAATACCCTTATTAGAAGCGCTTGGTGTTAGGACTGGGGTAAAACTACAGGTTGTTGGGAAACAGCCCCTGAAAGGACCGATCGTTGTTAAGGTGGGCAATCGCGACATCGCTATCGATAGAGGAATAGCCCAACAGATCATAGTGGAAGGAGTCTCCCAATGAGTGGTCAAATAAATCGCAAGATCTTACTCGTAGGCAATCCTAATGTGGGAAAAAGCGTAATCTTTACACGCTTAACGGGGGTTCATGTCCAAACCGCCAACTATCCTGGTACAACAGTCGATGTCGCAACGGGTGAAATTCAGTGTGGTAATGATACAGCAACTCTCATAGATGTACCTGGTGTTTATTCATTAACTTCAAGTTCCGTTGCGGAAGAAGTAGCAATCAGCATTCTCGAAGAAGGCGCAGACGTAATTATTTGTGTTCTGGATGCTACTAACCTCGGTAGAAACCTTGATCTCGCAATGCAGTTATATAAATACAATATTCCAATAGTTTTCGCCCTTAATCTCGTGGATATCGCCAAACAACAAGGAATTTATATTAAAACCAAACGTCTGTCGCAATTACTTAAAGCACCAGTAATTGAAACAGTAGCTCCCAAAAACCAAGGACTTGATGAACTAATAAATGTTGCACTTAAGCACATCGAAACTACTGCGGCAACTAGTGAAGTTTAGGTAGAAAAATCTGCTGAAGAACGTTGGAAAGAAATTGAACTCATTGTTAAAGAAGTAGAGAGAAAAAGCAATAAGCAAGAAAGCTTCCTCCAACGATTAGGAGAGCTAACGATTCAACCCTTCCCTGGTTGGCCGATCGCGTTTGTGGTTCTTCTTTTGTCCCTAGGAATTGTAATCGGCGGTGGAAAGGCTCTTCGCGCTTTAGTATTGCTGCCTCTTGTTAATAACGTGATTGTACCTTTTCTCACTAAGATTGTTTCCTACTTTGTTACCGAAGGTATAATTTTCAATCTTTTAGTCGGTGAATACGGGGTCTTGAAAATTGGTATTGAGTGGCCATTTGCATTAGTAATGCCATATGTGTTCTTATTCTACTTTGTCTTTACTATTCTAGAAGATAGCGGTTATCTTCCACGCATCGCGGTTTTAGCGGATGCTACCTTGAAACGGTTAGGTATCCAAGGCGGAAGTATCATCCCAATCCTACTTGGTTACGGTTGTGCGGTCCCAGCAATTTTGGGAACACGGACCGCAACAACCAAGAAAGAAAGAATGATTGTAACTGCTTTGGTGTCCTTTGCTGTTCCTTGTGCTTCCCAAAGTGCAGCGTTCTTTGCTTTACTTGGCGATCGTTCGATTTGGGTTCTCGTTCTAATGTACCTTATTTCCTTTATGGTAATCGCTGGTGTTGGAATTATCCTGGATCGAATACTTCCAGGAAAAACCCAACCTATTTTACTAGAGATTCCAAACCTACTTCCTCCTGATTGGTCAACTATCTGGAATAAGATGAAAATCCGGATGAAACATTTTCTAGTGGAAGCAGAATTTCCGATGTTTCTTGGAATTCTCTTTGCCGCGGTTGTTGTTGAAACAGGTATTTTTTCTAAAGCAAGTGTGTGGATCGAACCGATCGTTACTGGCTGGTTAGGTCTCCCCGCTGAAAGTAGTCTCTCGTTACTACTTGGAATTATTCGGAGAGAACTTGCCGTTCTTCCGCTACTTGAGTTGAATCTTTCAACCTTACAATTAGTAGTCGGAGCAACGATGGCATTATTTTACCTACCTTGCATTTCAGTCTTTGGCGTATTAGCGAAAGAGTTTTCCTTTAAATTCGCTGTCGGGATCGGCATTGCTACTATAGTAACAGCCTTTGTCTTTGCTGGAATCATCAACCAGATCGGCAGTTTATTAATACTTGTTTTTGGATGAGGTGAGGGTAGTGTTAATTTCGTGGGGAACGAAGATTATGGAATGTGCTCTTTCTGCTTATCCTCCCTTGGTTCGATTGTATAAATGCTATTACCGAAGTATAGTTGAAGATGAAATAAAAATCGCAAGAATTACTGACAAGGACCGAGTGCTCTGCATTGGCGGAGGCTCGGTTCCTTGCACCGCCATGCAAATTGCGAAATTTACTGGTGCCAAAGTTAAAGTAATTGACATCGATGAAGTAGCTGTAAAAAGAGCAAGAGTCGTAGTAGAACAATTCGGTCTAGGCGATTTTGTTATAGTCGAACAGGCTTCAGGCGAAATAGTCGATTTAGACGGTATCACCGTTGTGCATTTAGCAGTGCAGATTAGTCCTAAGAATTTAGTCATCGACCATGTATGGCGGAATGCGGCACCAAGTACACGAGTAATTGTGCGTGTACCGCAAGATGCTTTGCGCAGTTATTATTGTAACGCTTCGGAATTAACGATGCCTTTTGAGTTTCATCAATATGGCAATAAGTTTAGGAATGTGAAAGGAACGATGCTCCTTGTCAAGCCAGCGAGTGCTAACGCTCCTGCTCTTAGTGTTAGTTAGTATCGGTCTATTGCTCAATTTGTCAGCAATGGAACCAGTTATCGAAGCAATTAGAAATATAGATCCTACGCTCCTCATCATCGCTTTAGGCATTCAAGTTATCACTGCCATACTCTTAGCTTTACAATGGCAGGAGATCCTTAAATGGGCGAGCTACAAGACCAAGTGGCTTGATATGTTACTGATGAACATGAAAGGTTCCTTTATGGATGCAATCACTCCTGGAGCTAAAGTTGGTGGTGAAGTAGTTAGGATCTACTTGCTAAAACCTTATGTACACTCCTATAGCCAAGCAACAGCTGTGGTAGGGTTACAAAAATTTGTCAGTATATTCGTATTTATCCTACTTACTGGCATTAGTCTAATCGCTCTCCCCCAGGCAAGTAAGGAATTTGTTCCAGTTTTCTTCGGCTTTTCCGTTGTACTAGCCTTAATCGTAATCTTTTTAGTAGCGATCTTGACTGACTCTAAAATCGGTAGATTTTTCTTTCGCTTTATTCCAAAAAAACTAAGGAATAAGTCTCAGAAGATTTTTTTACAGATTCGCTCAGTATTTTCAGTAGTATGGAATCGGAAAAACCAAACACCTCGCCACCTCTTACTCGCTATTATTATCTGGGTGCTATATCCTATTAAACTAATGATCTTAGCTAAAGGAACTGGTATTAATCCCCTACCCCTAACCGCAATCACGTTTATTTCTTACATGGTTAGTATGGTGCCTTTACTACCTGGTTCGATCGGTACTTTCGAAGGCACAATGACAGGTCTCTTGGTTTTATATGGAATCAGTTGGCAACAGGGGTTATCATTAGCGATTGTGTTTAGGTTTGTAACGTTTTGGTTTCCGTTAATAATTACTGGGCTTTTTGTCGCAGGCGATTATGTTTTTCAAAGGGGAATTTCAATGCCTAAGGAATGGATCCCAAGCTTAATTACTATTAGTAACCTAGTTTTAGGTACTCTCGCGATCCTTTTAGCCACCACTGGGTATTTAACCATCGCTAGTATTTTAGTTTTAATCGCAGCTTTCACGGATAAACTCGATGGATTTGTGGCACGAAGATTGAATGTAGTGACCGATCTAGGAAAACAACTGGATTCTTTATCGGATCTAGTTAGTTTCGGAGTTGCACCAGTCGTGATCGGATGGCAAACCGAGTTAGTAGGTGTACTTGGAGCATTGGTTGCAGTAATTTATATCGCTTCTTCTGCTTTTCGGTTAGCACGATTTAATGCTTCACCGAACAACGATAACTTTGTTGGTCTTCCAATCACAATCGCTGGGGCTATCTTAGCAGGATATTACCTTTGGTTAAGCCCAAGCTATAACTGGACAGCATGGTTGATGCTAGTTTTATCTATCTGCATGGTTAGTTCGTATAAGTTACCGCGAAGATTTTTGGTTTTTAATACTCGGAATTTCCTTTAGGAATCACACTCCCCACATTCGCCATGATGCCGATGTTGATGTTGTCGACAAATGGAGCCAGTCGATTCTAAAGAGCCTTGTAAGTATGCTTCAACGGCTTTCTTTGCCTCTCCGCTGGCTCCAACAATTACTTCGATATTCTTCTCATTAAATAGATCAATCGCTTTTCCACCCATTCCCCCAGAGATTATCACGTTTACTCCTAGTTTGTTTAAGAAATTTGGTAGAAATCTAGGTTTATGGCCAGGATTAGAAACCACCTCACTCTTTATAATCTCTTTATCCTTTACTTCAAAGACTAAGTATTCTTCACAATGACCAAAGTGTTCGGCTATCATTTGATTATTGCAAGCTACTGCAATCTTCATTTTAATTCCTCCATAACTGGTGCTTTCTTAAGCATTGTTTTCAATAAGTGGCGATATCACGCCCGAAAAAGAAACTCTTAAAGTTTATGACATATGCCATCTAACTTTATTATACTTAGTTTTCAGCATATGTCAATAATAATTTTTCGGATGTAGTCTTCGCTATTAAAAATCATATCTCCACCCCAATCTATCGAGTTGCAATGGCGGCATTGTTTGTTAATCTTCTGACATTACAAATTTTATGATTTTTTAGAATAAAAAAGAGGATTTGCTGTTTTTGTGTAGAATTATTGGAAACAAAGGGGACGCAGCTATCCAAAACCGTAACACTTACCCTTTTAAATAAGTGTTACTTTTCCACCCGAAAAGATTTAAAGGGCAATTCCCTAATTTAATCTGTTGAAGCTGAAAAAACGTTGGTTTATAAAATCACGCTTCCTTTCCTCTAACTATTATTCCGCAAGGTCATTGCTCACCTCCAAATAGAATAATGACCGTTTGCTACGAAAACTTTAATATCCAGGAAGTAAAGGGTAGCTGCTCCCCAACGACAAATACTTATGAGTGCCCAAGGAATCTTAACTTCAATCCCTTCTGTTATGATAAAAAATTGCTCCATCATGGCAGAAAAACTAAAGAAGAGCTTTCAACTGAACAGGGATCCCTGCTTCATTACTTCTGCTTAGAAAAAGGCAGGCTGCCTTGGTCTTAAGTCGGTGGGGCGAACAATCCTCTTTGCGTTTACTGTCTTTATTTCCTTTAAAGTGCTCACAATGCTATTTTATAAACATCGTAAGCAAAATATCTTTTATTTGCATGCTTACTTAAAAAACATTTAAGCGATTCAAGCTTGTCAAATAAACAATGATCTATACGATAATCGTTGTTATTTATAAGTTCACATTTGTACATTTCTGATTTACTACCATCTATGAGTTTAAAAACCCCTCGTTTAATCACCACGATGCGATAACGAAATTTAGGATCTACAAAACGTTTCTCTTCAACAGAAATTAATTCCTTAATATGTAACAGTTCAGTATAGGTTTTTTTGCATGACCCTGGACCAACAACCATCCCTTCTCTTTGGTTAACGGGTCCATAATCTGATTCTGGCATTGGTTTGCTTGTAAATGAGAAAAAACCACTTACTTCTTCGGGAAAGCGACGCAAGTTGTCATATTTATTACTGAGTATCGAATAGCCGTTTCTCCAGTTGCCTGAAATATAACCATCACTCCACAGAACACACCGTTCCCTACCACTATAAATTTCAAGAACTGGCCTAACTGCTGGAATGAATGCTGTAGCTATATCGGTTTTAACTCGTGAATATACATGTCTCTTTTCTATCCTATTACATTCAATCCTAGCTTCGTTTTCAGCCAACTCCTTACTGTCGGACACGACCCTATAAGTGACAAATCCTCCATCTCGTATAACCTTTGAAAAGTACCGACCTTCGTTCTCGTCAATGTTTGAAAGAAGATTTTCCGGTTTATGGAGACCTTTTATTTCACTTATTAATCCATGTAGTTTCTTCCATAAATGATTCATAGGTAATTCCTCCCTAACGTATCCAATAAAGTAGCATATAAGCAGAACAATTCCTACCGTCAACGCTAGTCCATTATTATCGTAGCGTATATGTATCTACATCTTCAAGCCCTAGCTTAGAGCTGCTCGACCTAGCAACCCGTAGGTTTGTACCCTTCCTATGGTTTTTCTGGCCATTACGTCTCTAGAACGCGTAATTGTCTGGCTTCATGCCTTGGATATTATCCAATATGTTCTTCCACAAGTTTTTTAAATCATTAAGTAGTCCTTAAGCCTTGTGCTTTGATATCTAAGAGGATATTCCCAATCCTTAGACTCTTTGGGGTATTGTTTCTCAACATTACTTAGAAGATCCACTGTTTCTGCAACGTACTTAAAAGCGATCTTTGAAGACTCTGGATTAAAACCCATCACTTTGTTGACCCGCAAAAACAAATCTTCAAAGTTAGCAATTCTATCCATTAGTTTCACTATAGTTGCTAACTCATTTTTTACTACTTTATCAGTATAATTCTCACCCTCAGCGACATAATTCCTAGAAAATAACTTTAAAATTTCTAGATCTTCATCAGAAGGATCTACTCTTCTTCCTAACTCCTCTGCAGAGATATCGCTTTCTTCCAAAACTACGTGTAATAGGGCTATTCTGAAAAGCCTAGCCCCAACCCTGGTCTCCAAGAGATCAATAGAAACCCGCAGGCGCTCCATATTTTCCAGCCTGAAGAGAATCCATTTCTTTATACCTGCCATTAATGGACATCAATTCCAAGTGTGTTCCAGATTCAATGTTCTTTCCTTCTTCGACAAACAAGAGGACAATCTTTTTTATTGTATTCTTCAAAATCTTCTAAAGAATATCCTACTTCTTTATGAACACCCTGTTAGGGTGTGAATTTATCTGCCATCACTCCACTTGGGATAGCTCGTTCCTCCTGTTACTTGATATAATTTCTACCTTAAAGATAATAGGAGAATTTAGTCAAATTAGGGGACTTTTATACGGCTGCTGGGTCAAAAATATTTTGACGATCGTATAACGTGTTTAACAGAGGGCTATTTCTCAGTCTTTTCAGTCGAAGGTTACAGAAATCTTTTTAACAACGTTTCGGGTAGGGGTCTTTGTTCCGAA
>JAAYFS010000041.1 GCA_012728115.1 Bacillota bacterium
AGTAATATCAGGAGGAGAAAAAGGTATGCTTCTTATCTGTCTAATACTCATTATCCCTCATCCCATTCTGTATTTTTTGTCAAGAAATTCTTAAAGTTTACAAAAAGCGACAGCTCTTCATATTGTCGCTTAATAATCCACACAAAACGACGACCGTCGTCATGTGCAGGTATTGTTTCAAGTGACGGCGGCCGTCACTTGCTTATCTCGTCTTGTAACAATTTGTTAACATACTGTTGCGATACGTCTACATATGTATTCGTGATTAGGAGTGTAAAGTCCTGCTAACGATACTGAGTAAAAAACCGTAGAATCCCTTGGTAGATCCCTTCTGCAGCTTGTTTTTGAAACTCAGTTGTTCTTAGCAACACTTCTTCTTCAGGGTTCGCTAGAAATGCCACTTCCACCAAGGCAGCGGTCATCTTCGCACCATTTAATACAGCAAGATCTGTCCGTGGTCGTACCCCCCGATCAGGTAGTTGAAGCATTGATACTAACTCCACCTGAATCGACTGAGCCAAATGGAAATTATCCAAGTACAGAGGATGATAAAGCGTCTCTGTTCCCTGAGCTAGTGAAGTAGTTGCGGAATTAGCATGGATTGAAACCAAGATCTCTCCTTGATACTTCTCCGCAATTCTCGGACGATCAAAGATCGAGATATAGCGATCATCCTTTCTAGTGTAAAACACTTCTGCTCCCGCTTTTTCGAGTATTTCACCAAGCATTAGAGAAATGGACAATACAACATCCTTCTCAAACGTACCTAATGGGCCAATCGAACCAGGATCACTACCGCCATGACCAGGATCGATCACAATCCTTCTACCCTTTAATGCCCCATCAGTCTCAGAAATTTCAACTTCAACCTCTGACTCTTGTTTGAGTAACTCTTCAAACTCTTGGGCGGTACCTTCAAAGAAGATAATTTCGAAACGCTCCTCCGTTTCGAGGAAATCTATCGCTGTTAGCGGTTTGTTTAACTCGAGAACCACTCTGGTTACGGAAGGCGTATTTTGACTAACCCGAAAGGCTCGGGCACTTGGATCATCTATTTGTTCACTTTTTGCCCCAGTTAGAAGTGTTGAATCAAGAAAATCAATCACTAACCTATCAGGCTCAATTAGGTAACTAACCTTTATCACAGGTTGTTCGCTCGCCTTAAACCAGAGTTTTGGACTCTCATCACGAATGAAACCTACCTCAGTGATCCGATGATTGAATTCTACTTCCATGCCACCATCTGGCCATTGATAGATTTGATACCCTGTTATCTCTTCTAGGTCAAACACTACCCGTACCGAATCATCAGTGAACTGGCTTGTCCTAATTCTTTTTACCAAAGGATCTTCAACTTCCTTAATGATGAAACTTGCTCCTGTAACTCCAAAAAGATCTATCATCAGCCTAGCTGGACTTTCTAACAGAGCAGCCTCATACTCAACGTACTCTGGTAAACCTATAAAAGTAGTTGAACGTGATCCACCTAAGAATACGATCTCTAACTCATCGGTTTCCCGTTCTTCAAAAAGAAGCGGATCGCGAGTTAACTGAGTCGCCAGTAACCCTTCTAACCTTTCAGAAATCGGGATTTTTAACGCTAAATCATTAGGATCAAATATTAATCGTAATCCTAAGACGTCGATTATAAACCTTAAAGGCACCATTACCTCTCCAGAGGGACTGATCACTGGGGAAACATCCATCTTGCGAGGTGCGCCATCAACATAGGCAATTTCAGAATCAAACTCCATTAAGATCTCTCGATCAGGAAACTCAAACTGAATCCTTTGACCATCTACAACGGTTCTACTCGCTAAATACCGATCGACTGTGGAAACAGGTACCAAGAAGTTACCTTTCACCACCATCATTGGGTGAGTTAACTCAACTGGATGATCAGCTAAGTAAAGACCGATTCCATTCGCACTAACCATAGTTGAAAAAAAGAGAAAAAAAATAACGATGATGCCGATCTTTTTCATCAAAGAAACCCCTTCCTTTGCATCTGTTGTTTTCTCACTCAATATGCTAAAATCCTGCAAAACTGGAATTAATCCCAAAAAAACATATACGAGTAAAATGCAAGATAAAGGGGCATACTATCGACAACCACCTAAACTTTATGCCTGGGTGCTTATTAAGGTGGATTCCTCTCTCCGAGGAAAAACAAAGGATCCCTTTATCGGGATCCTTTGTTTATTTACCCTTACTGCTTCGCAGCTTGAGCAATTTCTTGTTCAGTTCTCACATAGTCATATACCGTAACCGAAGCAACGGAACCATTGAATAGATCAAATGCTCCGCCTGCTGTCTGCCATGCGCCACCAATATGCATTGGATAGCCCGTGGAAGTATACAAGGCGTAATGACCCTTTCTAGCAACGAACTTACCATCAACATAAACTTTCATCTCACCACGATAACCGCCAGAGTAAACATAGGCGATATGGTGCCAAGTTCCAGTTGAAGGTGTCGTCCAGGTAACTCTTCTACTGTCGTGTCCCGAGTTGAATGCCGAAGCGCCAACGTTGAAATTAGCAGCTCTTGGCATTGCATCTTGTGGGAACGACTTCATCGCTACCCGTGGTGCTAAACTAAACACTGTTTGCTCTCCACCAGTAGTGGTTTTATAAACCCACATCTCAACAGTGAATGGATTATCCAAAGCAACTACTTCAGGAGTTGGGATATCAGATTTCAACATCGTTCCCGAACGTAGTGTTACATCTCCTACTACTAACTCCGATATACCAGTTTGCTCGAATACTACCGCCTTACGTCCAGCTACTGTCTGTACTTTTGGCACTGGTGTAATGGTTTCCAGAACTGGGAACTGACTCGCTAGAGCAGTGCTACCAAATGTTTTTAAGATACCATCTACAGTTACAGCACCTGGAGTTGAATGTTCGAACAGAGCAAGGATATATGCTACTCGGAAGAAAGCATCTTCTCTAGTTTCATAGCCAAGCTCTTCCCATCTACCTTGTGATAAAGCTTGGAACTCAGGATTGATCCATGGAACATAGTTCCTACCCTTAACGAAGTCTGCACTCGCTTGTTCGATCGCCGCTTCAACTATTTCTACTAAGATTGACCTATCCATCGTAGCAACTCCCGCCGAGAAGTGTCCGCCAAGGGTACCTTGGTTAGCCCACTCTTCGATCGCACCTTCTTGATAATCTTGAGCAGAGAGATATACGATTCTCTTATCAAGATCAGGAGCTACTCCGTCGTTAGTGTAAAGATACTTAATTTCTTCTTCATCAAGCGCGTAATTAAAGATTGCCACATCATCTAGGTAGCCATAGAATGGCATTACGTATTTTTGACCATCGCGTGCGGCACCGAGAACGATCCGTCCATTTGGTAAGGTATTGAGGTTGAATTGTTTTGTGGTATCTAACTTACCATTGACATAGATCTTTAGTTCACCATCTTCG
Source organism: Bacillota bacterium (assembly GCA_012728115.1). Lineage (GTDB taxonomy): Bacteria > Bacillota > Limnochordia > Darwinibacteriales > JAAYFS01 > JAAYFS01. The sequence goes on from JAAYFS010000041.1 coordinate 3,444, forward strand.
CCACCAGTGTAGGTCCAAACGATGTGTTGCCAGTACGTTGTTGGTGGAATACCGCCTACAAAGTTTGTATTACCCGTATTTCCACTCATAAACGCACCAGTTCTTAAATCACGACCGTATTGTAGTTGAACCATGTTATTTGGCCTAGATGACCAAGACATCACCGTACTATTTCTTACTTCCCGTAACTGATAAACCCACATTGAAGCTGTAAATGGTTTATTTCCAGTTAACTGGGTTGGAGTACCGAAGGACGATTCCATAATCATCGCTCCAGAAAAATACACAGCTTTGCGTCCATCAACTGTGACAACCTCAGGTCTTGTTGGAAGGGTATCTTGGTAAGCGATAAATGAACCACCTGCACTACCCATGTTATCCCAGCGATATAGATCGCCTTCAGCTAAGTTTTCTGCCGAAAGATCGATTACTTTACCATACACTGTGGCAAACTCCCAGACCCAACCAGCAAACATTGGCTCGTTATTAGCATTCAATGGATCCACACGCCAATAATAAGTTGTGCCAGGGCTTAATTCAGGTACTAAGGTACCAGGTTCAAAGATTCCTTGATACTCTACATCTTGGCGAGTAGCATTAGCTACCTTAGCTCGATCAGTACCGATGTAAACATCGTAGCCACTAGCCTTTGGTGAAGTACTTCCTGCCCAGGAAAGCGCCTCTTTCCGATCGAGTACTAATTTGCCATAGTTCTCTGGATAAGGAATCCTTGCGCCAAGCATCGTGCTATTTGCGTAGTTTGCCAGAACTTGAACTTGATCAAGCACTCCTTGATGGATTCTTAGTTCAGCGATTGCACCAGTGAAGTAATTCTCCCACTCTTCACCGTTCCAAGAAGCACCAAGATGGAGTCTGTCGATAACATCAAACTCAGATGGCTCATAAGTTTCTTCTCTGATTAACTTGCCATCAACATAAAGCTTTCTTACACCATTCTCATAAGTAGCAACTACATACTGCCATCTACCTGGTGTGAGATCACTTGTATCTAAGGAAACTGGTCCCCATTCAGCGATCGTTCCTTGAGAGCCAAGTACCCAAGCTTCGAGCGTACCTTGAGTCACTCTTGCATCAGGACCGAATGCGGAAACCATTCTCGATGAACCATTAAACTCAATCGCGACAACCCCTTGGATTTCCTTTTGATGAGGTTGACTATCGGTTTTCACATCATTGTGCAACCTGCCACCGAGTGCGCCAAGATTATGCCAGCTACGTAACCAAGTCTTTCCAGTAGCTTCTGGATAGAATGGACGAACTTCATCTTTGATCGGATAAATCGAAAGGGGAGGCGCAACTACATTCGCATCAAGATCCACTAGGATTAGGTTCGCTACTTCAAGATCTTGACGACGATAGTAATCTTTCTCACCTGTATAGTGTTTATCGATTTGGAGCACGCCTAAGTCGTAGTTATAAACACGTACTGCTCCAATACTACCAGCAAAGAAATCTTCGTAACCACCGTCGGTTAGAGTAGCACCGATCACGATCGGATATTGATATCCTAAAGCAAATTTGTGCGAGTAAGAAGCAACCTTCTCGTTATTGATATAGATCGCTAATTCGCCCTCACCATCTTCAAGTCCGCCACCTTCAAAGACGAACACAATATGGTTCCACTCGTTCAAGGCTGGTTTCACAGTCCAATTACCCTTAACGTCGTCATTGTGGTAGTAAGCTAGTTCATCAGCACCCCAAACAAATCTTACACCAGTTCCATCCTTTGGACCCCAGCTGAGAAGTGTTTCTTGGGAACCTGTATACTCGCTCTTTCTTACCCACATCTCAACTGACCATTCATGATTATCAGCTAAGAATTGACGAGTACGGTAATTCCACACCAAAGCATCTTCACCTGATAACTTAATCGCAGGAATTCGGTTATCGATAACTTGCTTAGGTGATCCGATTGGTTCGAAGTAACCTACTGTTCCGTCATAGAAATCAAAACCAAACTTACTCCAATACTCGATACCGCGAGTATTATGCCAACGAATAACATTGTTCTCACTATCAGTTTCCAACTCACGATTAGCAGTTAATTCGATTACGGTATCGCCTGGCCAATAATCTTTGAGTAAGAAGTAGAGCTCTGGGTTATTCTCTCTTAAAATCCAGCGCGATGTTACTAAATCACCATAGTGGCCGAAGTCATTGATCCACCAGTTAGCAGCTACCGCCATGTATTCATATAAGTTGTTGCTTGCATAGTCTCCCAACCACTTCATATCATACATCGAGCGTTGGAACACGGTGTTTAAACGATCTCGATAATCATATTCCAAACCATCATGACCAAACATGTGCACCTGGTGACCCATTTCATGCACAAGGATCATTGTACCCCAATAGAAATTAGGATCGTTCTCCACGTTTTTCATATCACCATAAGAACCAACGGTGAACTCGCTATTGAAATCGCCCCAAACCCAGTCACGACCCATGTGCGTTGCACAGTTATGGGCAGTTAGGGCATGTTGTACATCTGGGCGTTTTTGTAGCAAGCGATTTGTTGCCCTTAAAGCGATCGCTAAGAGATCTTGATCCTGATCATCAGCGATTACTGGATGCATATCCCCTTCAAGATACACTTTGTACCAAGGAGTATGGTTAACATCTTTTGGGAATGGTTCGAGGGTTGGTCCATCGAACTCAAGGGCGAAATAATCTTCGACCTTGAAACTCCAAACATCGCCGACACTTACTGGATAGTTATCACCATTGACTTGATCGACACGCCAATAGTAGGTTCTGCTATAATCCAAACCTTCAGCCTTGTAATAGTTGGTACGTGGACCTAGTTCTACTACATATTCAGCATCTTCCGTACCGAGTTTGGCTGGATCGCTATCAAGATAAAGGATCTGTCCCTTCGCGAAGGAACCAGGCTTCCACTTTAACTCGGCATTTCTTGCCACACCCTCACTATCCATCGCTGGTGTTGGATTGGTAGCTGCTGCTCTAAAGGCCGTAAACTCCCAAACAGTACCTTCAATTAGGCCATCTGCAGTTACTTGATCAACCCGCCAATAGTATTTTTCACCTAAGATTAAGTCCTTAGCATCATACTTTGGCTCAGTGATTTTTCCGACAAAAGCATTTTTATCGCCTACAGTTACTGCCTCTTTATCGGTACTAAGATAAAGATTAAAAGCTTCACTTTCTACCCCAGGTTCCCAAGTTAGAGTAACATTTGTTGAATCAGTTTCTACTCCATCCTTAGGACTTGGATTAAAGGCAAGAAAATCATTGTTTAGATTTCTTAATTCCTTCGCCGATAATGGATAGTTATATACTCTTAATTCGCCCATATGACCAGTGAAAGGATCGAGTGGATGCGCATCCCAATCCCAACTGCGTCCCCAATGAGCTCCGAGGAACATATATTTATCAATGCTACTACCTGGATTAGAACCAGTTCTGATTCGATTTACCAAATTTCCATTAACGTATAGTCTTAGCTCACCATTTCGTCCACCAGTATAAACCCAGGCGAGCTGTTGCCATTGATTTGGTTCAGGGAAACCCTCATCTGGGAAGGCCATTGAACCTAAGTGACCACTATAAGCACCGCGTCTTACGCCACTTTCGATCGAATATCTTCCCTGTTCACCATAGCCAAAATAAAAGCCGTCATCGCCCGCTTTTGATTGCACTGAAAGGAAAACTTCATGGAAGTTAATTCCACCAGCATGATAAAGCCAAGCTACTACGGTAAACGGTTCATAACCTTGAATGTTTTTTGGCGCATAAAAATCTGACACCATGGTTGGATGATCAAGTGGCATTAACCAAGGACCACGATAGAAGGTAACAGCTTTACGACCGTCCATTTCTTCCACCATCGGTCCGCCAGCTAACCCATGGAATGCTCCACCTAAAGTTCCTTTGTTCTCCCAAACGGTGATCTTTCCAAGTTCCAAATCTTCTGCGGTTAGATGAACTAATAATTGCGGATCATCTACCTTGGCTGCTGGAGCCATTGTTTCGGGAAACTTTGCATTAACATGCATTAAATAAGCGATGTCTCTGCCTTCCCAGGCACGCATCGTTCCGATATGCCCGTCACGAAACTCGATCGTAACCATGGTATTATCGTTGCTGATCATTTTTGCAACAAGCTCACCGATTTCATCTCGGTCCCTGCTTCGCCATCTTCTGAATTCGTACTCTTCATTGGCACTAGCCACACATGTGAGGCTAAAGATGAGTACTAAACAGCAAGTAAAAATTAGAAATTTTTGCACTAGCCAACCTCCCTACCGAAATATTATGTAAGCATTTTCCTACACCTAATATTTCTTTATTATTACAATATTTCCTTCCTATTAGGTTTTTGTTAAAAAAACGCCCCTTACGATAAACAGGTTTTTCTGATCCTGTCTACCGCAAGGGGAGCCTATTTTTATTCGATTAAATACTTCCGATCTTATTCAATGGCCAGTAGCGAAATATCGCTCGACCGATGATATCTTTATGCGGAACGAATCCAACAGTGCCCCGGCTATCATTACTAACTGGCCGGTTATCACCCATTACCCAAACATGTCCTTCTGGGACTCTAACTGGGCCCCAATTGAAAAAGGAACGATTAGTTACGTATTCTTCTTCAACTTGTTCCCCGTTGACAAAAACGATTCCGTTTCTTTCTTCTACTGTGTCGCCACCGACAGCAATAATACGTTTAATAAAAATGTTTCCTGGGACTTTTAAGGCAATGATATCGCCCCGTTTGGGTTCACCAAATCGATACGAAACCTTCTCGACGATGATTCGATCGCCGTCGATTAAGGTTTTTTCCATCGAAGAACCTTGTACTACGTACGAGCCACCGATAAAGGTAGTAATTATAACAGTTGCGATAATGGCTACAATCAATGCCTCTAACCATTCTCTCCACCAAGGCTTCTTAACTTTCGCCAATCCATCCATCTCCATCCGTACATATTTTCTTTCATCGTACCCAAAAAATTCCTCCTTGGCAACAAGGAATAAAGCTTTAATGTTGAGAATATCTTAATAATCTCCTAAAAATATCCTTTTCGTATAGTTAGCCAGAAAGGTGGGGTTAATTATGACTGAAAAAAAGGTAAAGAAAGCTGGGTACTACTACGGAACGGTAATCGATAACAAATGGTGGCGTCGTTATTATAAGGGTGGCTTTATGGCTCGCGGTAATGGTAGTTACTGGATAGATGATGATGGACTATACTTTCTAAGATACTTAACAAAGACACCCATCTTTATCCCTTTTTCCAAAGTTAAGGAAATTACAACAGGGCCTTCCCATGCTGGACGGTGGACTCCAGGAGCGACAGTGATTAAAATTATTTGGGAGGACGATGGGAAAACACTAAGTTCTGGTTTTCGCCTTGCCTTAAAAACGAAAGATACGATGGAGATTGTCCAGATGTTGCAAGAAGCTGTTACCTCTTAAAGTAACAGCTTCCTAGATTGCCTAACTCTTAACCAGGTAGTCTAGTGGCAAATCTTGGAAACGGACCACTTAAGAAACTAAGGCTGCAACAAGGGTTGCAGCCTTTAAGTTAGCGAGCAAATACATGGTTACCGATTTGTTTGATTATTGGTCGGGTCCATACCCAACTCGTCTTCGGTACTTTGTATGGGTTCCAGAAGAATAACGCGCCTTCGCTCGGATCAGAGCCGTTGATCGCATTTAAGGCTGCTTCGTAAGCGGAGTTGTCAGGCAATTGATTGATAGTTCCGTTTTGAACTGGTTCAAATTGTCGTGGTTGATAAATTATTTCATAAATCGAGTTGGGAAATAGCGGGCTTTTTAAGCGATTTAGGATAACTGCGGCTACCGCTACCTTTCCGTCAAAGGGTTCGCCTTTAGCTTCAGCATGAGTAATTCTTGCTAGTAGGCTAAGATCTCCTAAATCAAATTGTGGATCCAACCCTTCTGGTACCACAAAACCCCCTTGACTCGATGGAAGCACGATTGCCTCATCTGGTAGATCGATAGGTGGATCGGTCGATTCCTCAGGTTCGTCTCCCCCATTTTCTTCCTCACCTTCGATTGGGATCATCAATACATCCCCTACAAAGATATCATCAGTAACTAAATTATTCGCTTCCATTATATCTCGAACCGTCAACCCAAACTGCCATGCGATCAACCACAAAGAATCTCCTGGTTTCACAACATAAGTTAACGCCATTTGGTGTCCCCTCTTTCAACAAAAGTTGATTCTAAAGAATCTAGTATATAGTATGAAGAAGGGACTTAATTTGCGAAAGAGCCCATTCCTAACTTACTTTAGGAGCATCGTCCCGATTAGATAGGGCAACAAAGAGAGTACTGCAAAAATTGATGATTTACTTTTGTTATTCTCATCCCAGCGATAAAGAACGCGAGCTAGTAGGTAGCTAATTGTTCCTCCAATAAAAAGAATTACGAGCGATGTCATAGCAGTGCTACTCACGCCACCATAACCTAAGCCCAAAAAAGCGTCCATACTATAGGCTGGTGGTAGCAGCCGCGAGATAGCCTTGATACCTGTTGGCAACATTTCAGCTGGAACAATGATCCCACTGATCATCATCGATGGTAAGTAAATCAACTGAGACCAGAGTACAGAAACTCGTGAATTAGGGGAGATAACTCCAATTAAAGATGCGATCCCAGAAAGGTTAAAGATTGATGCTACCAGGACCAAAATAAACATTAGCCAGTTTTGTGGTAATGGAGCATCGAAAAGTAAGGGTGCAGTAAAGCAGATAATAAATGCAATAATTACTACATGGAAAGCTGAAGTTAAAGACCAAGAAGCGATCACTGAACCGATCGGTACTTTATGCACCATAAATGAGCGCAAAACTCCTTGCTCCCTACTTTCTACAAATTGACTTGGAAGCCCCAGTAAAACTCCTGAGAGAATTGAAAACATAATCATACCAGGAATCATGATATCGAGAAAGAACGGATTAAGTTCCACCATTAAAACACCCATAAAGATATAGAACCCTAAAGGCAATAGATAGCTCATAAGTAAAAGTGATCTATTTCTTAACCAGGTAAAAAAATCAAAACGTAAATGATAAAGAAACGCTTGCATTCTTACTTCCTCCCCTCGCTCGTTAACTCTAGGAACCGCTC
>JAAYFS010000042.1 GCA_012728115.1 Bacillota bacterium
ACTAATTATGTACGCGCTCTTGCAAAGATACTACATTGAAGGCGTTGAGCGGTCAGGTATTATTGGCTAGGTTAGTTTTAAGACTACAAAACTTTTCGATAGGCCTTGGATTACGGCCTATCGAAAAGGATAATACCCTGATATATCATATGAACACTAATAAATGGTGGGAGGATATTGGTACTTATTGTGGAAGAAATCCTATATCCTTACTATGATGAGCACTAATTTGTACGGTTTTTGTTGTTCATAAGGATCGGTGAATAGGGTTGGAAGTAGTTAGGTCTTTTTAGAAGGAAGGGGTTGAAAGGTCAATGTCGGCACGGAACAGAAGCAAAAGTTTATCTGTTCAAGGTTTTTTGACAGTAATTTTCCTACTCGTTGGTTTGTTAGTTTGCAATGGCATTATCTTAGCGGATAATGTAGCAGATGATGACGAAATCATTGTCGCGTTAGAAACGGCTTACCAACGCGAAATCGGTTATGCCCAGTACATTGCAGGCTTTGAGGATGCTCCTAAACCAGAGCACGAGATAATCATTCGCGGAAGCGATTATAGCGCTGGTTCGGAGGGAGTTCATCTAATAGAGAATCTGGGAGACAATCCAAATCCTGCCGTCTGCACAACCGAGGTGGATTGGGTTGAATGGGAGATTGAAATACCTGAAGCTGGGTTATACAATATTGAGATAAAATACTATCCTATCGAAGGACGAAGTTCCAATATTGAGAGAGAACTTTGGATAAATGGCGAGAGACCATTTTCGGAAGCTGCATTTTTTACCTTCTTCCGGGTATGGGGGGATGCTCATGAAATCAGAGTGGATAACATGGGTAACCAAGTTAGAGCTCGTCAGATCGAAAAGCCCAGATGGGAAGTCGTACCTTTAAGGGATGCCGTTGGATATATTGACCATCCTCTCTACTTCTATTTTGAAGAGGGAACCAATACTATCCGTTTAAGCGGTATATCTGAACCTTTAGCTATTGAATATATTCGTTTATACCAACATAAAGAAGCACTACCTTATGTTGAAGTAAAGAAGATATATGACGAACAAGGATATAAAGTAACAGAAGGATTTATGAAAAAGGTGCAAGGTGAAGAATCGATCTTACGTTCTAGCCCTACCTTATTCCCTGATTTCGACCAAGGAGACCCCACGGTTGAACCATATCATCCTGCTCAAATCAGGTTGAATAGTATTGGTGGTCACCGCTGGAAGCACTTTGGTGAGTGGATCGAGTGGGAAGTAGAGGTTCCCGAATCTGGTTTATATCAAATAGCATTTAAAGCAAAGCAAAACCAAAACCGGGGAACTTATTCAAATAGAAGACTTTATGTAAACGGCGAGGTTCCTTTCCAGGAAGCTTCGATTCTGAAATTCCCATTCTCCAGCCACTATCAAATGCATGTGATTGGAAAAGAGTATCTAGATGAACCAGCCTTGGTATATCTAGAAGAAGGTACCAATATCATTAGATTAGAAATCGTATTAGGACCGCTTGCAGCTTTATTGCAACGGACCGAAGACCTTCTTTACGAATTAAATACGATATATCGACGTATTATCATGATTACCACTTCGAATCCTGACCCATTCAGGTCATACGAATTGCATCGCAGAATCCCTGGCCTGATTGAAAGGTTAGGAGAAATTGCAGAGATCGTCGAAGAAATGGAGCAAGATTTCTTCGAGCTCACTGGACAACGTGGTGGTCATACAGATGTGTTAGCTAACTTAGCACGAATGCTTAGAGACATGCATAATAGTCCAAGAAAAATACCTACTTTGTTAGGTGAGTTCCGTGACCACACTGGTTCGCTCGGAACTTGGATCTGGCAGACAAGAGAGCAACCTTTGACAATCGACTATTTTATCGTTTCGTCGATCGATCAAGAGTTGCCAAGAGCAGAACCAACTGCATGGGATAGGCTAAAACATGAAGTAAGAGCATTTATCGCATCGTTTACTCATGACTATAGCAGAATTGGTGACTTTACCGACCCAGGCGAGTACGATCGTGACCGTGTATTAAAGGTGTGGATCGGATCTGGTCGTGACCAAGCTCAGATTCTAAAGCAAATGATCGAGGACAGCTTTACTCCTGAATCAGGTATTCCGGTCGAGCTAGAGTTAATTCAGGATATTAATAGCTTGATGATTCCAGCGATTATTGCAGGCACGGCACCTGATGTTGCTTTGGGATCGTCGAATATGGATATGGCTTTCCGTGGCGCACTACAAGATCTGAGAATGTTTGAGGACTTTGATGAAGTCGCTCAACGATTTATGAAATCCGCATTTGTTCCATTTACGTTTAGAGGCGGAGTATATGCGCTACCTGAGATTCAAGGATTTAACGTTCTATTCTATAGAGAAGACGTCTTAAAGGAAATAGGGGTCGAAATTCCACAAACATGGGATGATGTAATTTCTATTATTCCAATTCTTCATGATCACAATCTCGAGATGGGTATTGGAGCAGACATGTTAACTTTCTTGATGTTCCTATACCAAAAAGGTGTTGCTTTACACAAAGAAGACGCAATTGAAACTAACTTAGATTCAGAAATAGCTATCCAAACATTTAAAGAATTGACTTATCTGTATACACACTATGAATTGCCGTTAGTTTATAATATTGAAAACCGATTCCGTTTAGGTGAAATGCCATTAGTAATCACCAGCTATGGCTTGTTTAACACATTAACGGTATTTGCACCTGAATTAAGAGGAGAATGGGGTTTCACGTTGGTTCCAGGTACTCCAATGGAAGACGGTACAATAAACAGGACTGTCCCTGTTTATGGAGCACAGATTCAACCAGGAGTCCAATCCGCTGCCGCTCCTGCGACATCTGGAGCAGTAATTCTGGAAGGCTCCAAAATGAAGAATGAGGCATGGGAGTTCCTAAAGTGGTGGACACGAACTGATACGCAAGTTAGGTTTGGTCGTGAATTAGAGGCTCTTATGGGAAGTGCAGCACGTTATCCTACCGCTAACGTAGAAGCAATGCAACAGCTTCCATGGCGGGCATCTGAACGAGAAGTTCTCTTAGAGCAATGGCATTGGGTTGAAGGTGTACCAACAGTGCTTGGGGCATACTACGTCCAAAGACAGTTCGATTGGATGTTTAGGGCTGTAGTTCTCCAAAATGCACCTTTAAGAGAAACAATTATGGACTATAACCGTGCGGCTAATGATGAGATTAAACGTAAGAGAGAAGAGTTTGGCTTAGAAACCAGTATTGATGAATTATCAGATGAAATTAAGGAAATGTACTGGTCGATGTACACTCACGTGTATCGGTTAGATTAGTTGATGGGATGAACTTCGGATTTACTAATGAGCGTAGCCCAGTAATGGGTTACCTCATTAGTTAGGTTTAAAAACGTTTAACTCCCAAAATCATTCTTGCAGGAGGGATGTACATGAGTGCTGTCGTAACCAGGCCTACTGGTGTTCGGACTAAGAGCACTTTGAAGGAAAGATGGGCGAACTTCGTTTTTGAAGTAAAGAAAAACAAGATATCGTACTTGTTCCTAGCCCCATTTATGACTTTGTTCTTTGTGTTTACCGTTTTACCTGTACTACTTTCGATTGTATTGAGTTTCACTTACTTTAACATGTTGGAATGGCCAACATGGATTGGTTGGACCAACTATGTTAGACTATTCCTAGCCGACGATATTTTCTTGATTGCGGTTCAAAACACTTTAGTATTTGCTGCGATTACGGGTCCGGCAAGTTACATGCTTTGTCTGCTTTTTGCATGGTTTATTAACGAGCTCCAACCAAAACTAAGAGCATTCTTAACACTACTTTTTTATGCTCCATCCATCTCTGCGAATGCCTACATGGTTTGGCAGATTATGTTTAGTGGAGACAGTGTAGGTTATATTAACGGACAATTGCTCTATTGGGGTATTATTGAAAGACCAATTCAGTGGTTGGTTGACCCGACATACATGATGACGATCGTAATCATCGTTGTTCTTTGGATGAGTCTAGGTACAAGTTTCTTAGTATTCATTGCTGGATTGCAAGGTATTGATAACTCGCTCTATGAAGCCGCAGCCATTGATGGAATTAGAAATAGATGGCAAGAATTGTGGTTCGTGACTTTACCAGTAATGCGACCCTACATGATGTTTGGAGCGATTATGGCGATTACTCAATCTTTTACCGCGGCGGGACAAATCACAGCATTGACGGGTTTCCCTCCAACGGACTATGCAACCTGGACTGTAATGCAGCACTTGCAGGACTACGGATTTACCAGGTATGAGATGGGTTATGCGTCTGCTATAGCGTTCTTGCTCTTCGCAACGATGGTAATAACTCAAAAAATCGTTCAACGTCTACTTCAGAGAATTGGGCAATAGGGGGGAGAGTAGCTATGAAAATTCAGTTACGGAAAAAACGTTTGTCTCGTTCTGCAGGCGGAGATTTTGTAATCTTTCTGTTCTTGGCGGCAGGAGCAGCGTTTATGTCACTGCCATTGGTTTATTCAATAAGTCAGGCATTTAAACCACTTAATGAATTGTTCCTTTTCCCGCCACAGTTCTTTGTCAGAAACCCAACCTTGGATAATTTTAATGACTTGCTTGTCTTGATGGGTCAGTCTTGGGTGCCGATTTCGAGATATTTCTTTAACTCGATCTTTATCGTAGTTTTTGGTATGTTAGGAAACGTAATTTTCGCATCGATCGCTGCCTACACCTTGTCGAAGCATAAGTTCCCTGGTAAAAAATTAGTTAATGAAATGATCGTTTTATCCTTGATGTTTGCCCCAGCAGTTGTGTCTATTCCACAATACTTGGTAATTTCATGGGGTAAAATGATCAATACGCCTTGGGCAGTAATTGTTCCAGCGTGGGGTTCGACATTAGGATTATACCTGATGCGTAACTTTATCGAAGCGATGGTAGATGACTCACTACTAGAGTCAGCGCGAATCGACGGAGCAAGCGAGTTAAGAATCTATTGGCAAATCGTTATGCCGATCGTTAAACCTGCGTGGTTAACCCTGATTATTCTCGTTTTCCAATCACTATGGGCAACAACTGGTGGAATGTTTATTTACGCAGAGCAATGGAAAACACTTCCATATGCTTTGAACCAGATTATTGCGGGTGGTATTGCGAGAGCGGGCGTAGCTGCCGCAGTAACGTTGGTCATGATGTCGGTACCGATTATTGTCTTCGTATTTAACCAATCGAAGATTGTTGAGACAATGGGTACATCTGGATTAGACTAATTGAGCATTGAACAACCTCTAGTTAGTAGCGATGTACTAACTAGAGGTTGTTTTTTCGAGTATAGGATAATCTAAATGGAAAAAAGGTTGACGATAAGTGATTTATGTGGGAATATTATTATGTATTACAAAATATTTATACGCGATTAGGAGGGAAATTTGTGACTAGAGAGATCGGAGGGTCGGGCGCGGGAGACTTTGAAAGAATTTTTCGGTTGATCAATGACTATATCAGACGAGGAAGCAGAAAAGTATTGGCTGATGCTGATTTGACCCGCCCACAGTTTCATACCTTGCTTCACCTTGCTTTCCATGATAATGATATGAGTATCGGTCATTTATGCCAACATATGAATCTTTCTTCTGCGACAATGACAGGAATAATTGATAGGCTTGAAGCACGCGAATTAGTTCAACGGGTTAGAGATACCAAGGATAGGCGTGTCATTAGGATCCAAATCACTGAGCAAGGACATAAAGTTTTAGAATGTACGTATCAAGGAAGGATCAATCTTTTTGAAAATGCTTTGTCTGTACTGGACGTAGGGGAAAAAGAGAAGCTATACGTGCTCTTAGAGAAATTCTACGGCGGTTTATCCGAGTATATTGAAAACCTGCAAAATAAAGAGGAAGAAAAAAATTAAGGTAGCCCTGGAATAGATTTTTGAGCTACCTTAATTAGATTGTTATTCAGTTTTACCCCAAAGGGTTTCAAGAATTGATTTTACTTTTTTATAAACTAGGTAGGTAAAAACACTACTAATCAATCCTTTTGTTAAGTTAAATGGAGTGGTGAGCTTAAGGATCATTTCAGTTACCTGCTCTTTCGGTACGCCCCAAATTGGAAGAATAAGGTAATTTGTTGGGATCATGATTAATGTCATGGATAATGTCCCAATTATAAGGGCAATCGCCGCTCCAAACTTGGTGCGATTATATCGATAATAGAGTGCCGAAAAGAAAATGAAACTTCCAGAAGCCATAAAATTCTGGAATGCCCCTATTGGCCCCGAGACCCCCTTCAGTGCGAGGTAGAGTGCTGCTTTTACGAAGGCCATGATTACACCCGCAATAGGACCAAACCAAAATCCCCCGATGAGTAGCGGAATATCGCTGGGATCGTACATTAGAAACTCGGTAAATAAAGGAATCTGAATTAAAACCATTAAAGCAGTTGCTAAAGCAACCAGAACTGCCATGTTTGCAATTTTGCGCGTTCGTGAATTCATATCATCCCTCCCACATTCAAGCATAAGAAGGATTGTCGGATTTGTCAATGGTTAGGCAGGGAAATCTTCGTTTTACGCAGAAGTTTTAACTTATAGCGCTGACGGAGGGAGATCTTAACGTGTGCACAGTCATCGTGTTGGCAAACCAAAAGGGAGGCGTAGGTAAGACAACCTCTACTTATAACCTTGGTGTTGCTTTAGCAGATATTAACCAAAGAGTGTTATTAGTTGATACTGATCCACAGGCAGGGCTAACGTTTTGTGCAGGCTTTGAGCCAGATGAGTTAGAACCAACCCTTTATGAATGCTTAGTACGAGATCTTCCGCCACAAGGAGTGATCCGCAAAGCCGAATTTGGCGTTGATATTCTGCCAGCTAATCTTGATCTTTCACTTGCAGAGTTTCGATTAATCAATGAAATCGCTCGCGAACGGCGAATAACTAAGATTATTAACGAGGTTAGAGATCAGTACGATTTCATCCTGATGGATTGTCAGCCTTCACTTGGATTACTTACCATCAATGCTTTAGCAGCGGCAGATGAAGTGATTATCCCAGTTTCTTGTGAATATTTGAGTGTGCGAGGTACTTCCGCACTATTAAAATTGATTAATAAGGTGAGAGGGCAGCTAAATAGTAAGCTGAAAGTCGCTGGGATTTTGCCAACGATGTTTGACAGTAGGACCGTGCATGCTCGTCGAATAATTCAAGTACTAAAAGACACCTTTCCAGAAGTTTACTTGTTTCCCCATATAGTTAGTCGCAGTATTAGGTTTGCTGAAGCTTCCGCAGATCGAGTGCCGATTTTTGAATCAAAGTTTCAGGTCCCTGGAGCATTAGCTTACCGTGAATTAGCAAGGGATTTAGTAAAGGCGCGGGAGATGGTTAAATGAAAGTAAATGTTAGAGCAGCATTCTTGGCCCTAATTCTGTTCTTAGTTTATTCCACAGTATTCGGATTTGCAGCAGAAAGTAGTGTCGAAATTCATTTCTTAGACGTTGGTCAAGGAGATTCAACCTTAATCATATCTAATGAGAAAACTGTCTTAATTGATGCGGGTACCACATTCGCTGGACAAGCTGTTGTAGTTCCTTACCTAAAGAACCTCGGAATAGACAGAATCGATGTACTGATAGCCACTCATCCCCACTCGGATCACATTGGTGGACTAATTCCTGTATTAGAGAATTTTGCTATCGGTGAAGTTTGGGCAGATGGACAAATTCATACATCCAGGACTTATGAGAACTTTTTAAACTTGATTTTAAAAAAGGATATTCCTTTTAATTTGGCTCGAGCAAATCAAAGAGTTAGGAGCATTGAAGAGAACACTTTGATTGATGAGTTTATCGTACTTCATCCACAAGAAGAGTTTATTAACGGTTTGAATAATAATTCAGTTGTGATTAAACTTAAAATAGGTGAGCATTCTTTTTTGTTTACTGGGGATATTGAAAAAGAAGCGGAAGAACTCTTAGTGAATTTGAAAAGCGATCTGACTGCATCTGTTTTGAAAGTAGCCCATCACGGAAGTGATACTTCAAGTAGCGAGAAATTCTTAGATGCAGTTCAGCCTTCAATTGCGGTTATTCCAGTTGGTGAGAATACATATGGTCATCCAAGTAAGATTGTTCTTGAACGATTGGCGGAACGAGGGGTAAAGATTTATTCCACCGCAAATGCTGGAACGATAGTTATTTCTGTAACACAAGACTCGATCCAAGTTAATGCATTAGAAACTGTAGTTAGAATGGAAGAGAAAATCGAGCTGCGGACCGCAACAAAACAAGACTTAATGAAAATTCCTGGTATTGGTGAAGTTTTGGCACAACGGATCATAGATTACTGCCAGCTTCATGGACTAACTAGTATCGATGAATTGATAAATGTTAATGGAATTGGGCCTGCACTTTTGGAACGAATTAAACAACATGCCTATATCGATTTTTCACTCTGATTTCACTGTAACTTGGAGGTGAAGACTTGGAGTTTCAAGCGGTAATCGATCGTTTTGAAGGCGAATGGGCAGTACTATTAGTTGGTGAAAAAGAATATGTAGTAAACTTTCCGAAAGAGCTCCTACCAAAAGGCGCAAAAGAAGGCGACCATCTATCGGGAAACTTTCGAATCGATCAAGATTCTACTGAGCAAGCCAGACAGAGGGTCACCAGCTTATTAGAGAAATTAAGCAAGAAGGAAAGCGACTAAAATTTATTAAAATGCGATTAGGGTGCTAATTTATTGATGAGGTTTTCGATCTGTTGTTTGCGTAACTCCGTCAGTTTTGGTAGAGGTTTTATGCGAAAAACAGTATTTCCTCCCATTGTTACCTTCACAACATCGCCTTCTTTTCCATCGAAGAAGGCCTTTTTTGATACAAATAATTGGGGAAGACTATCATCAAGCGCTTCAAGTATGATAACATTATTGGTGATCGAATCGATCACGTACTCTCCCGAAGTATAGGGAAGTGGACCGAGAAGGATAGTTAGGAATAAGGAAACGATTAAGAATCTAATCATCTTTACTCCTTTCTTCCCTTGGGCGCACTAAGTGATATAAATTGTTAGATACTGCGCTATAAGTTTCCTGCAAATTTACCTTTATTTTGCAGGAAAGAAGTTAAAAAGACCGAATTAGGAAGAGGAATATAATTAAGGAGGATCCCTGTGAAATATGCTTTGATTGGCGGAACGGGTGTCGACCCTAGTATGTTACAGGATCTGAAAATTGTAGAAGTTAACACTCCTTATGGAGAAGTAGAGCTTCAGGAAGGTAGTTTGAATGATCTTGAACTAGTATTTTTGTCTCGTCATGGAAGTGGGCATTCGATACCACCCCATAGAATAAACTACCGAGCGAATATTTGGGCCTTAAAGAGTATCGGAGTGACTCGTATTATTGCAACAAATGCGGTCGGTTCGACAAATAGATTGATGCGACCAGGCGATTTAGTGATCGTGGATCAGTTTCTTGATTTTACGAAGTCACGGGTTCATACGTTCTTTGATGGTGAAGATACTCCCGTTATCCATACCGATATGACTGATCCATATTGCCCTGAGTTACGCCTAACATTTCTGAAAGTTGCCCAAGATAAGGGAATTAAGCTTCATTCACGCGGTTGTTATGCTTGCTTTGAAGGACCGCGATATGAGTCGGCGGCTGAAATCAGGATGGTTTCAATTCTCGGCGGTGACCTAGTTGGCATGACTGGAGTGCCTGAAGTTGTTTTGGCGAGAGAGGCTGGTATTTGTTATGCTTCGATTGCAATGGTGACCAATATGGGTGCTGGTATTGCTGCAACACCTCTATCGCATGAGGAGGTTGTGGAGGTTATGGAAAAAAACGAAGCGCAATTGCGAGAACTACTACTACATTCCTTAAATGAAATTCCCAAGAATTTTAGTTGCGCTTGTTCAAAAGATAAACAACCATTAATAGGTTAAATTGTTGAGTTTTAAGGAGAGGTAGACTATGATAAGGGTTGCTGTTATTGGATATGGTAACATTGGGAAATCTGCGGTGGAAGCACTTTTTCAAGCTCCTGACATGGAGTTAGCGGGAGTGGTTCGGAGAAAGGAATCATTAAAAGATGAACTACCGTCCGAATTAGCTGGTATTCCAGTCGTTTCCGATATCAAAGAACTATCAAATGTTGATGTTGCTTTGTTAGCTACCCCAACCAGATCGGTCCCAAGTTTGGCTAAATCGATTTTGGCACTGGGCATCAATACTGTCGATGGTTATGATGTACATAAATCTTTAGCGGATCTGCGTCTGGAACTGGACCAGGTTGGCAAACAACATGGAGTGGTAGCTATTATCTCTGCTGGCTGGGATCCAGGAACTGATTCGATGATTCGAGCGATTATGGAGTTAATGGCACCGAAGGGTATAACGTATACAAATTTTGGACCAGGAATGAGCATGGGTCATACTGTTGCTGTGAAAGCCATTTCTGGAGTAGCGGATGCTTTATCGATTACTATTCCAGTTGGGACAGGCTTACATCGTCGTTTAGTTTATGTTAAACTTGCCGAGGGTGCTGATGCGGCAGTAGTTGAACAGATGATTAAAGAAGATCCGTATTTCATTAATGATGAAACTCATGTTTATGTAGTTGATGATGTGCAAGAACTAGTGGATGTTGGACATGGGGTAGAAATCGAGCGTAAGGGTGTATCAGGATCGACACATAATCAGTTATTTAAATGGGAAATGAGAATCAATAACCCAGCTTTAACTGCGCAGGTGATGGTCGCTGCTGCTCGGGCTAGTATGAAACAACAACCAGGTGCATATACCATGATTCAAGTGCCTATTATTGATTTTCTGCCTGGGGACGAAAATGAAATAATTCGCCGTTTGGTCTAATATTGGAAAATTAGAGGGGGTTTTTCGATGAGTAATAGTAATATTCGAGTAAGATTTGCGCCTAGTCCTACGGGTTATCTGCATGTAGGTGGAGCGCGAACAGCGCTATATAATTGGCTGTTGGCAAGGCAAATGCAAGGTGTTTTTGTTCTAAGAGTCGAGGATACCGATCTCCAACGCTCGACCGAGGAGTCAGTTGAAGGAATCTTAGAAGGTATGCGATTCCTGGGGTTAACCTGGGATGAGGGTCCGATATTCCAATCAGATCGCCTTGATATCTATAGAGAATATGCGCAACAACTGCTTGATACGGGAAGAGCCTATGAGTGTTTTTGTACTCCTGAAGAACTTGATCAAATGCGAAAGGAATTGGCGGCACAAAAGCTCGATCCTAAATATGATGGAAGATGCCGTCATTTAACCGAGGAACAAAAGGAAGCGTATCGCCAACAAGGAAGAAAATCTGTGATTCGCTTTAAACATAAAGAGGAAGGAAAAACTGAGGTTAGAGATCTAACTCATGGAACCGTAGTATTTGACAACTCTCAATTAGATGATTTTGTAATCATCAAATCCGATGGGATGCCAACTTATAATTTCGCTGTCGTCATTGATGATGCAACGATGGACATCACCCATGTTATTCGCGGTGAGGATCATCTTTCAAATACTCCCAAACAAATTCAAATTTATGAAGCGTTGGGTTTTCAAGTTCCTGAGTTTGCCCATATCCCAATGATTCTCGGACCCGATAAGGCTCGCTTAAGTAAGCGCCATGGAGCAACATCAGTAACTCAATTTCGTGATGAAGGGTATCTTCCAGAGGCAATGTTAAACTATTTAGCTTTACTGGGATGGGGTTATGATGATTCACAAACTGTATTTAGTGTTGACGAACTAATTGAGAAGTTCTCTTTAGAGCGAGTATCTAAGAATCCAGCTGTTTTTGATATTAAGAAACTTGAATGGTTAAATGGATTATATATTCGTGAGTTAACCATTGAGCAACTCTACGAGTTAACACTACCATACCTACAAAAAGAAGGATTGGTTGGTACGAGTTTATCCGAACAAGAAATTAACCGCGTAAAAGCGATCCTAAAAGAGCTACAGCCGCGGATTAAATTGCTTAGCGAAATCGTAGAAGCTAGTTACTATTTCTTTACAGATGAGTTGAAATATAATGAGAAGGCTGTGAATAAGATTTTGAGGAAGGAGCAAGTTCCAGCGATTCTAGAGTATCTGCTGGATGGATTTGCAAAGGTAAGCGATCGTTTTAACCAAGCAAACTTAGAACCCATTTTTGTTCAAGCTCAAGAAAAATTCTCTGCCAAACTAGGAGATATTATTCAGCCAGTTAGAGTTGCGGTTACTGGTACCAACATAAGTCCTGGAATCTATGAAGTCTTAGAGCTTCTTGGTTATGAAGTTGTTGCGCACAGACTTAAGGAAGCGATTACGCTAGCTAGGGGCTAGTTAAAGGAGGGTTAACATGAACGCAACTGTAAGATGGAATCAAAAAATGAGTTTCGTTGGTAAGACTGGCAGTAACCATTCGGTTGTAATGGATACTTCTGCCCTTGGGGGCGATGGGGCTGCACCATCGCCAATGGAAATGGTTCTTCTAGGATTGGCAGGTTGTTCGGGAATCGATGTGGTTAGCATTCTGAATAAAAAGCGAGTGAACCTGGATAATTTTGAAATCAGGATAATTAATGCTGAGCGTGCTGATGAGCATCCAAAAGTGTTTACCAAAGTAGAAATGGAATATGCCTTTTCGGGTGAAGATTTAAACCCGAAACACCTTGAAGATGCGGTTGCACTTTCGATCGACAAGTATTGCTCAGTTGCAGGAATGTTGAAACATACTGCAAAAATTGACTGGCGTGTTGTGATTGAGTAGTTGAATTTGAAACTCAGCTATGCTATAATTAGCTGAGTAATGCTCCCATCGTCTAGTGGCCCAGGACACCGCCCTCTCACGGCGGAGACAGGGGTTCAAATCCCCTTGGGAGTACCACTTTCATTTAAATACCAAGTGATAAATTGTTGGTAAGTCCAAACAATACCAAGATCGTTGTCTTTGCACCAAGTGATAAGGTTTTTATCATTGGTGATTAAAGCAGCGATTTTTTTATTGACATAAGCTGTCCAAGCAATTTGGTAATCATTTAGATGTTTGGCATCACCATGGTAGAACCGCTCTGGTAAATCTAGAGCGGGAATCACTGTTCTTGTAATAGACTGGATCAGCTTTTTCTTTCTTTCATCCTGTAATTGCTCTATTTCTTTCTCTTGAATAGGGGTGGAATAAAAATTAAAGATTCTACCTGCATCCAGAAAGATATCAGGAAAGAGCTCGTCAGCTATTAGTTCATCAAAAATATTTGTATCGATAAGGAAATTCATAAACGACCTCCAACTCAGATTTTTAATCCCCAGCCGCTAACACGAAGTTTATGAATGAGCGGACTCTTCGGCGCACCCTTATTTTTAACTACAGAAGCATAAACTTCATAAACTTTGGCGGCCATGTCAGCGCTATCTAAATGCTTTCTTGCATAGTTTTTGGAAAACTCTTGCAAAGAAAGCATTAACTCTTTGTCGTTAATTAATTTGCGTAGATCATTTCCGATTTGTAACAAGGGATAACGTCCGATATTTCCACTAAAATCAAAATCGCTTTTACTTACCAAGTCAGGACTTACAATACCATCGTAACGCCTATTAATCAAAAGGACAACATTTCCTGCAGCCATAGCTTCCCGAGCGGTTCGACCACAGGCTGCAACTATATTAGTCTTGGAAAGAATTTTGGCCAGATCAGTTTGCCAAGGTAGGTAAGTGACCCCATCGATTGCAGGCATCCAGTCACTGATCACAACCAATTCAAGTGTAGGTATTTGTCTAACAGCTCTCGCTAATGCTCGTAATGCTCGCACCTTGGTTTGTTCCATCCTGGCTACATAATATACTCTCTTTATTGAGGATTTCGCACTTGGAGTAAACTTGCGAATATCCACACCGTTTTTGATAACATGGATCTTGTCAGCGAATAATCGCCTTAAGGGACGAGCGGTATTCTCACCAACTGCAATCAGGGCATCCGCTTCACTCAAGGCGTCGTGGTACTTACGCCTGTCAAGACCTAATCCATGGCAGGTGATAACGTAGGGAATACCTGCCATTTTTGCTACCTCTTTCACTCGATCAAATAGGGTAGAACTATGACAGTGAATCACATCTGGACGGAAATTTTGGATTATTTGAGCCAATGCCTGATTAGTTTTGGCAATTTTGTAAGGGACTTTGTGTTTTTTTAAGATGGAAGCATGATAGGAGTAAAATTTAGGTGAATGAATTGAACCAAAAACAGCTAACACTTTGCAATCTTGTCTTAGAACTAATTGTTGGATCAGATCAAAGACGTGAGTGGTTTGCCCACTAAGAAAAAAGTCACTGACTACTAGTACTTTCATAAAAATCCCCCTTGGATGCCTAATTTAAATTAGTTTATTCATCCAAGGAGGTTTCTGTGTAACTAGTCTATCCATTCAACTGAAAACAGTAACAAACCCACATCTACTTCAATTTCTAAACCTGGTTCATCAAAATCGTAGTTTGGTGAGTAATACCATTTGTTTACTTTGGTAAACCCTTCTTTTTTCAAATTATGAATCGTTGCGACATTAGCTATATGAATCCGAACATTAGTTTCTTTGGGAATATGCAATACTGTACGAGAAACTCCGCCTTTTAGTCGCATCGTTCCAGGTCGGTTTTGATCAACAAAGATATCAGTATTGCCTACAGCAGTTTCTAAAAGGAATTTATTCCAGTTAATACCTCTTAGATCGATTTTGGAGTTGGCGACTGCAAAATCAAAATCAAATTCCCAGCTCAATTGTTGATTAAGTTCAAGGTTGAGAGAAGGAAACGATATATATTTAGCATGGTCCTTATATCCAGTCGCACGATAATGTACAAATCCGCTGTGATTGTCGTAACTAACAGGGGTGATTATTATCGGATGAGAAGCTTTTAAGCTGTAATCATCACCATATTGTGGTTTGTCTGCCTCCATTTTAAAGTTAACAACAGGGATATCATCAAGAGTGATTTTAGCCTGTTCAACACCTGGTTCTAACGGTAAGGAATGAACTACAGTTTCGCCCACATTCAGCCCTTCGTCTCCCATCCAAAAAGCCAAAACTATAGCAGCAATTAAGAGCAAGGGCGGTATAATCTTAAATATTCCTTTTTGAAAGATCAAGCTAAGTCCAAGTGCGATGAGATAGACAGGCCATAATCTAAGAAGATTCGCCCAAGGGATGGTATCGATAAATCCGATGTTCAATCCAAGCACGAGTAACCCAATGATCACAAGAATAGTTCCGTTGATTATGTGGTAGCTTTTCATGATCGATTATTCATCCCCTTAAGAACTAGAGCTAGACCTAGGCAAATAGCCACTATTGGCCACATTTCCCTTAGATTAAACCAAGGTAATAGGTTACGCAATAAGAAAAAGACTCCAACGATCACAAGCAGGTAACCAAAGTTACGAACTTCATTGGAAGGTTGAGGTTTAACTTCACGTTTCTCTTCACTCTTGAGCTTATCAACAGACTCTTTGATCACCTCGGCTACCTTTTCCGCAGCTTCCCCGCCCACTTCAAGTAGTTGTTGAGCAGCTTTTTGGAGTTTTTCGATTGGCTCGGAATCTGTTATTTCGTGGTGAGTTTCTTCTTGTTCTGCATCTTGTTTTGCCTCTTGTTGGATTTGATTTGAAAATTGGACTTCAGGGGGTGCTTCAGGGACAATGACCGCGGCAATTAGGTAAACAATTGGACCAACTCCAGTAAAGATTGATAAAGCAAAAAGTAGCCTGACAATAGTGGGATCGATTTCAAGGAATTCGGCTATTCCACCAGCGACACCACTCATCACTTTATCTCTCGAAAGGTAGAGACGTTTTTTTGCCATTTGTGTCCGCCTTCTTTCTCAATGTAATGTCATTTTAGCTGTATAAATATGTATTTCTAGTCTATGGCGAGATTTCCTTTTGTGTCTCTCACATTTATGCCCCTCATCTTAGAGGGGCACTGATTAGTTGGTAGGACTTTAATTGTGCCAAGCATTACCAATTTCACTGTCCTCAACGTTTTCAATAGTAGGGCGGTAATTGTTACTCCATTCATTTTTGAAATCAACTACCAATTGTTTAATCCCATCGCTGAGGATGTAGGCGCTCTGGATAATGTTTTTGGCGAAAGGGCGTACCACTTTTTTCAAAGTTGGTTTAGTTAGATTTGCAATCGTTACTCCAGCTAGAAGTAGTCCCACGGATCCAGTTAACAACTTTCTCCAGAATAATCGCAGACAGTAACACCTCCTTAAGCCCTACTACGTATAGCATTCCCAAGCACTAGGCTTTGACTATTTGTATCTTATTGCAAAAACTGGGAAGAATACTTGCTAGAATTAAACCACCGTTATTCTTGAAGGTTATTACAAGATTTCATTAATTAGATCTCACTTAATTTACTTAGAAGCTAGCAGTATTTGTTATCTATTGGCATTTTTTGCATGACCTACAGGAACGACCCAATGGATGTCGAAAGGTATCATAGAAGCGTAGGTTGAAGATAGGAGGCAAAAAAGTGGATTCGAATGATAAGACGAGGATGTTTTCGGCATCTGAGCTTGAAAAGATAAATATTAGAGAATGCCTTAAAACTGTATACCAGGCCTTACAAGAGAAAGGTTATCGTCCATTAGATCAGCTTGTAGGATATCTTGTGTCAGGCGATCCTTCCTACATAACTTCTCATAAAGATGCCCGGTTTTTGATCGGGCAACTTGAGCGAATAGATATTCTTGAAGAAATAGTCTCTGACTATTTCAAGGGCTTGGAATAGAAAGTAAGAAGCATAGGAGGTAGAAAGGATGCCGAGGTATGTTATTAATGGTGGAAACCCTCTAAAAGGAGAGGTTGAGATCAGCGGTGCGAAAAATAGCGCCTTAGCGATTATTGTTGCCGCTGCTCTTGCAACAGAGGGGGAAAGCATTATAGAAAATGTTCCTCAAGGTAGGGATGTAGGAACAATCTGTATGATTTTAAAAAGTTTAGGTGTTGATTTATGGTTCGATAGTCAGAACCGTTTACATATTAAAGCTCAAAATCTCAATCGTTACCAAGCACCCTATGATTTGGTTCGAAAGATGCGAGCATCATTCTATTGTGCAGGACTTTTGCTAGGTAGATTAGGGAAAGCTGAAGTTCCTTTACCAGGTGGATGTGCGATCGGGTCTAGGCCTGTTGATTACCACATCAAAGGTTTCTCGCAAATGGGAGCCGATATAACAATTGAACATGGTTTTATGAAGGCTACTTGTAAGAAATTAAAAGGAACTAATCTATTTATTAACCGTTCAAGTGTTGGGACTACTATCAATCTGATGATCGCCGCCACTTTAGCCGAAGGAACAACAACTTTAGAGAATGCAGCAAAGGAACCAGAAGTAGTTGATTTAGCGATCTTTCTTAATGCGATGGGTGCTAAGATCCGCGGAGCAGGTACTGACATCATTAGAATCGAAGGTGTGGACAAATTACACGGAACAGAATATTCGATCATCCCAGATCGAATCGAGGCAGGAACCTTTATGTTTGCTGCAGCCATCACTGGTGGGGATGTAGTAATTAAGAAAGTTGTACTTGAGCATTTGCGTTCACCGATCCTTAAGCTTGAAGAAGCAGGTGCAATCCTGGAAAAAGGCGCCAACGAAATTAGGGTAAGAGCACCAGAACGGCTCAAAGCGATCGATGTAGAGACATCACCCTATCCAGGTTTCCCAACCGATCTGCAGCAACCATTAGTCGCCGCCATGTGCTTAGCGGAAGGGACAAGCTTGATCAGGGAAACAATCTTCGACCGCTTCCGGTATGTCGATGAGTTGCGACGCATGGGGGCAGATATTAAGGTTGAACGGGAAACCGCGATAATCCGAGGAATCACCAAATTCACAGGGGCTCCAGTTGAAGTGACAGACTTAAGAGCGGGAGCAGCGCTTACCATTGCCGCTTTGGCTGCAGCAGGCACAACAGAAATCTACGGAGTGGAAATAATTGAAAGAGGCTATGAACGATTCGAACATAAACTAAGATGTTTGGGAGCGGATATTGTTCGGGAAGAGACAAGTGAAGTGAGCGATATTTTCTCCCAGATCGATGAAGTGAAAGTATAAATAACTGACGTTATACAAAGGTGAAACAAAGGTTTAATGAAGGCAAGTTTAAATTCGATTTAAATTAGGCTATGCCGAGGCAAGGAGTCTGAAAACGGTTTCAGGCTCCTTTTTGTAGTGGATCATCGGAATGAGGAGTAACCGACAGATAAACGGTGAGGGTTTCACTAATCACTAAGATATTTGCTTTTAAGGTGAACAATTGTTTTTCAACAGCTATAGTACGGCCGTTTAGGATGGCAAAAACTAAAGGGGGATCGATCGAATCAACTTCGCGACCAATTAGATCTTCGAGTAAACCTTTAACTGCTTGAGCAATTTTCAAATTTCGATGCTGATCTTTTTCATCCATAATGATCGATATGTTTTTGACAAAACGTTGACGACGTTCGATAAGGCTAAACTCTAGTTTTTCAATAGCGTTTTGCTTTTCGCTGAGCTCACTTCTCAACGTTTCTATTTCAATTAAGGTCTTGTCGATCGTCCAAGCGGACCAGATCATCGCTAGTGTTAACCCGATAATCAATCCGAGGATAAAACAAGCTAATGCTTTTAATAATGAGCCGCGGGTGAGAGCATAGATGTGCATGCTACTCACCTCCAGTTAAAGTGATTAAGATCCAGTAACCAACATAGGCGCCAAGCAACGCGCTAACAATAATGGCTAATTGGCGGATCAATGCGCCGATCTGACCATAAAAGAGTCCGCTTTCAATGATTCTGATCGTTGGAAATGTTCCTCCAATAGCTACCAGGATTGCCCAGAGTCGAAACATCTTCGCTAAATCTCTAAGCATACTTATCGGAGAAAAACTTGTAAAAAGAGCCGCTAAAGATCCGATAATTGATCCACCGAGAATTACTCCTAGCGCGGAAAAGAAGGCTAACAGGATTTCTCTGGCAATTCGTTGAACCATTTAGTGTATCCCTCCATGGCTATTTATATGCCTGTAATTAAACGTGAATTCGGTATCTTGATAAAGGAGTGCCTTTTTATGTATGTTCCGTTACATGTGCAAAGTGATTATTCCTTACTAGAATCCTGTAATAGAATCGAAGAGCTGGTTCCATTTATGCACGATATGGGCATCAAGGCTATCGCTTTAACTGACCGCAATAATATGGGGGGGACGGTTAGTTTTTATCGGAAATGCAAAGAGTACGGGATTAAACCCATTTTAGGTGTAGAACTTGATGTTGAAGGGTTTAATGGAACTGGGTTTCCGCTGGTTCTTTTAGCAAAAAACGCTAATGGCTATCGTAACTTAACTTTTTTAACTAGTATGAAAAAACCGATCGCCAAAGAAACCTTGTTCACTTATGCAAAAGACGTGATCGCTTTAAGTGGTGGCTATAATGGTGAGCTAGCCACTTTAGTTCGCTTAGGTAAATTTAAGGAAGCAGTGGATTTAGCTCAGCTAATGCGAGAAGCTCTTGGTGAAGGTCATTGGTATGTTCAACTTGAACTTTCTACCGAGACGCATAAACAAGTGGCGAGAAAGATGTTTGAACTCTTGCCGAAGAGTGAGTTTGTTGCAAGTCAGAAGATAACATATTTAAGATCCGAAGAACAACAAATAGTGCGAACACTCAAAGCGCTAAAGGATGGTAAGACGCTTGAGGAAACAAAGATTTTGGAGCTTAGTTTTTTGAACTATAACGAAGATCCTAGAGAGTTTAAAAGCGTTCCAGAAGCACTAAAAAACACTGAAAGAATTGCAGATAGCATTGATTATGTTTTCAGTAATGAACTGAAACTACCTGATTTAACGCACGAGTATTCACTAAGTGAATTAGTATATCAGGGAGCTCAAAAGAGATATGGTTCGGTGAATGCTAAACTTAAAGAGCGCATTGAATATGAGTTGAGCATCATAAAGAAATTGGGTTTTGAGAATTATTTTTTGATTGTTTACGATATTGTCCGCTTTGCGCGGGAAAAATCTATCCCAGTTGGACCAGGCCGGGGAAGTGCCGCAGGAAGTGTGGTTGCTTATTGTCTGGGCATCACCGATGTAGACCCTTTGGAATTCGGCTTGATTTTTGAAAGGTTTTTGAATGAACATCGTGGTGGACGGCCAGATATCGATATTGATTTTTGTTTTGAGCGACGCTCAGAGATCTTTGAATATGTAGCGAGCCGTTTTGGTCATGAACGCGTTGCCCATATCGGTGCTTATGGAACTTTCGGAGTCCGTTCAAGCATCCGAGAAGTAGGGAGAGTGTTAAATGTCCCAGAGCAAATCATCAACGGCTTATTAAAAAGATTAAATCCCAAAGAACCTTCGCTTAATGATTTTTTGCACCAACGCCTGTCGCCAATTGAATTAGAAATAATTGATCTGGCGAGCAAGTTGGAGGGTTTA
The DNA here is from genome assembly GCA_012728115.1 of Bacillota bacterium. Taxonomy (GTDB): domain Bacteria; phylum Bacillota; class Limnochordia; order Darwinibacteriales; family JAAYFS01; genus JAAYFS01. The sequence goes on from JAAYFS010000042.1 coordinate 20,489, forward strand.
AAAAGACATCATACTACTCATGCAGCTGGGATTATTATCGCCCCTAAAGCGATTACTGAATATGCGTCGCTAGAGCCAACAAGTGAGGCTATCGCGACAACTCAAATGACGATGGATGATTTGGAAGAGATGGGCCTATTAAAAATGGACTTTCTTGCGCTTAAGACCCTTACGATTCTTAAGGATATCGAAGCTAAGATTAGGCGATGGAATCCGTACTTTAATCTGGCGGATATTCCCAAAGCGGATCCAGAGACCTTTAAATTGTTACAGCAAGGTCGAACTTTTGGTGTGTTTCAACTAGAGAGCACCATGTTTCAAGAGCTACTTAAAGAATTTAAGCCAGATAAGTATGGTGATTTGATTGCGATCCTTGCCTTAGGGAGACCAGGACCGATGTCTCATCGTCGAGAATATGTTTTGCGAAAATCAGGCAAAAAGCCTGTTGATTACCTCCATCCTAAATTGGAACCGATCCTTGAGGAGACCTTTGGGTTTATGATTTATCAAGAGCAGGTTATCCAGATCGCCCATCAAATCGGAGGCCTATCTTTAAGTGAAGCAGATATCATGCGTGTTGCTATGGGGAAAAAAGATGCTCGATTGATTGAAAATTTGAAGATAAAATTTATAAAGGGAGCTGTTAAAAACGGATTAACGAGTAAGCAAGCGGAAGAATTATTTGCTGAAATGGAAAGATTCGCAGGGTATGCGTTTAATAAGTCTCATAGTGCGTGTTATGCTCTAATAAGTTGGCAGATGGCATACTTGAAAGCGAATTTTCCGTACGAATTCTATGTATCCTTACTCAATTTCAAAAGTGATCTTGAGGAAATCCATGCTTGCCTAGAAGATTGCATGAATGAAGGTATAGAAATCCTGCCACCAGATGTAGTTTATTCTCAAAGTTTTTATGCAAGAGAAGGAATGGCAATCAGGGTAGGGTTGGGTAAGTTAAAGTTTATGAATAAGGGGATAGCTGACGAAATCATTAAACAGCGAACTTTTCGTTCATTCGTTGATTTAGCCGATTTTCTGAATAGAATTCGATTGAATGAAAATATTCGGCATAGTTTAGAGCTAAGCGGATCTTTTCGTACTTTAGCGCCTGAACGAGAATTTCCACTCGATGAAAGGAACACAATAGGTACACAATTGAGTACCTACAACGCCAAAGTTTGGGATCCTTTGTTGGAAGAACTAAAGAGTGTCTTCCCAAGTATTGTAGCTGGGAGAATTGAGGAATTTCTAATTGATCAAGGAATTCCCAAAGGAGTGGTGAAGGGAAATGGTAGAAAAGTTCGTTTTCAGTTAACAAAGTCAGCAAAAGACTTTCGCAGGTTTTTTAGAGTAAATGAAGTAATTGCATTATTGGGTAGAGAAACTAATAAAGATAATGTTCTATTTGTAGAGTGGGCTCTGCCACTAAAAAGTGTGTTGATAATTTCTCCGCTTATTAAAGAATTAGGGCGGTTACAGAAATACTTGCATCAAATCAGAGGAGAATCGCCAGTTGTTTTTAAATTTAATTCAGGTGAGTTACAGCTTTTACCCCCAAAATTTTGGGTGAAAGAGGGAATGATAAATGCGACTGAATTAGATCCGCTTGTCGATCAATTCAGTTGGATCAGAGATTCTCTTAAAGGTATTGATTGACTTCTTACCGAATTATTTCAAGGAGGATTTGTGATGTGGAAGCAAGGAGATATCCCGAATGACTACATTATGGTTAAAGCCCTTGAAAACGGAGTGTCAATTATCGGGCTTACCCGTGGTCATGATACTAAGTTTCACCATAGCGAGAAACTGGACGCTGGTGAAGTGATTATCGCCCAATTTACTGAGCACACTTCGGCGATAAAAATTCGTGGTAGAGCAGTAATTTATACCAATTTAGGATGTGTCGAATCAGGTACAACGGATGAAAGCTTTGGAGGAGAATCGCCATGTGGACAGTAGTATATATTGCTCCAAACCGTCCAGTAGCTGAGATGCTAAAAGAACTATTGGAAAAAGAAGGGATCCTGGTAGTGTTAAATTCACTAGGAGTCCCACATCTTGGTGCTTCTGCTAGTGTAGAGATTCGTGTTCCAGAATCAGAAGTAGAAGAGGCACATGATATTATTACCAGCGCACTTGGCTAGCTAAGATGGGTAGGTGTGGTTATGTTGAGAGTTTTTAGAAACAGACCGAAGTTTGCAACAGTGAAAGTAAATAAAGAACAACCGAAGAAGGGTTTGCCAGATAATCTTTGGAAACGTTGTGATCAGTGTGCATCAATGATTTACAATAAAGAGTTAGCAAAGACCTTAAATGTATGCTCAGAATGCGGTTATCACTTTCGCATTTCCGCAAAGGAAAGACTCGGATTGATGGTTGATGAAGGAAGTTTCGAACCATTTGTTCCACTTGTCTCGAAGAATCCGCTAAATTTTCCTGGTTATGAAGCCAAGATAGAAAAAGCTCGAGAAGAAACGGGATTAGATGATGCCATTATTATCGGCACCGCAAAAATCAATGGATTTTCCACTGTAATTGGTATCATTGATTTTTCATTTATGGGAGGTAGTATGGGAAGTGTGGTTGGTGAGCAATTGACGCGGGGTTTTGAGTACGCTATTGAACATCAACTTCCCGTAGTTACTTTTTCTGGTGGTGGTGGCGGTGCGAGAATGCATGAAGGCATTTTTAGCTTGATGCAAATGGCTAAAACTAGTCAAGCTCGTGGTAAACATCATCGAGCTGGTTTGTTATACATTTCTGTTTTGACTCATCCGACGATGGGAGGAATTTACGCTAGCTTTGCATCCCTAGGAGATATCATTATTGCTGAGCCAGGGGCCTTAATTGGTTTCGCTGGTCCCAGGATAGTTGAGGAAACAACTCGCCAAAAGTTACCAACAGGTTTCCAAACAGCGGAGTTCGCTTTAGAAAACGGCATGCTGGACTTAATAGTGAATCGCAGCGAAATGAAAGATTATATCGGGCGGTTGCTCACATATCATGCGAGGGATGAAGTTGTATGAGTAGTAGTTTCGAATGGGAAAAACCATTAATTGAACTTGAAGAGAGGATAAAAGAGCTGAAGGATTTTATCGTTGAGCAAAACATTGATTTTAGTGCGGAACTAGGTGAGCTTGAACGAAAGGCAGATGAACTGCGAAAAAGCATTTATGAGCGCTTAACGCCTTGGCAACGCGTGCTAATGGCTAGACATCCTAAACGTCCAACAACTCTAGATTACATAAAGATGCTTTTTGATGATTTCATCGAATTGAAAGGAGATCGGACTTATCGCGATGATAAAGCGATTGTAGGTGGAATTGGAATCTTCAATGGTGAGCCAGTAACAGTAGTCGGTCATCAAAAAGGGCGAGATACCAAGGAGAACATTGCCCGCAATTTCGGGCTGCCACATCCTGAAGGGTATCGCAAGGCTTTGCGATTGATGAAGCAAGCCGAAAAATTTGGACGGCCGATTATTACGTTGATTGATGTTGTTGGAGCGTATCCTGGAATAGAAGCAGAGCAACGAGGTCAAGGATTAGTTATTGCTGAATGTATTGAACAAATGTCGTTCTTGCGAGTTCCGATACTTTGTGTTATTACTGGAGAAGGCGGGAGTGGCGGAGCGTTAGCGATTGGGGTTGGGGATCGAGTATTAATGCTTGAACATGCTTGGTATTCCGTTATCTCACCAGAAATGTGTGCGAATATCTTGTGGAAAGATTCAAGCCGAGCTTCAGAAAGTGCTTCGCTACTAAAGTTAACTCCGACGGATTTGATGAAATTTAAAATGATCGATGATGTGGTAACCGAGCCATTAGGTGGTGCCCATCGTGATCATGAGGTGACAGCTGCTCAACTGAGAGCTTCCATGAAAAGACATTTAGCTATTTTGAAAAAGATACCTATCGAGCAATTGGTCGAACAACGTCTGGAAAGGTATCGCCAAATTGGGCATTTTCAAGAAAAAATTATTACCGAAACACTAAGCAATATTAATAATTTTAATGATATAGATAGTGAATTAGATTGTGAGGTTGATGAAGCAAATGAATAAGAGGAGAATCGGGGTTTTAACTAGTGGTGGCGATGCATCGGGGATGAATGCTGCGATTCGAACAATCGTTAGGACCGCTATTCACTATGGGATGGAACCTTATGGCATTTTTCGTGGCTACCATGGATTAGTACATAATGAGATCGAACCATTAAATAGTAGATCTGTTTCGGGTATTATTCAACGCGGTGGAACCATTTTGAAAAGCGCGCGTTCCGAGGAGTTTATGACTCCAGAAGGAAGGAAAAAAGCAGTTGAGAATCTAAAGAAACATGGAATCGACGCTCTAGTTGTTATTGGGGGAGACGGTTCATTTAGAGGTGGTTTAGAACTTCAGAAACTCGGTTGTGACGTGATCGGAGTCCCCGCTACCATCGATAACGACATTGCCTGCACCGATTATTCGATCGGCTTTGATACGGCTGTTAATACAGTTACTGATGCGATTAATAAAATTAGGGATACCGCGTCATCGCATGATCGGGTGTATGTTGTAGAGGTTATGGGAAGGCATTCTGGTTATATCGCTTTGTATTCTGGTCTGGCAAGCGGCGCAGATGCAATTTTAGTTCCCGAAGTTCCTTTCAATCTTGATAAGGTATGTAATCAGATTATCGATGCTAATAAGAAGGGTAAGACACACAGCATTATTGTCGCAGCTGAAGGTGTTGGTGTTGATCCCGAGAATAATACTAAGATAGAATCGCATTCTATGTATATAGGCAACTATATTCAACAAAAAACGGGTTATGAAACAAGAATAACGATTTTGGGTCATATCCAACGCGGTGGTGCTCCAACCGTACGTGATCGATGCCTTGCTAGTAGATTAGCTTATCATGCGGTAGAATTAATCTATCAAGGCGAATCTGGAAAAATGATTGGCGAAGTCGATAAAGTGATCAAGTCTTGGGACTTAGAATATGCGTTGGCTCAAAAAAAGCAGTTTAATTTAGAGTACTACCATCTATCAAATATTCTGTCATCAATATAGGTCATGTTCCAAGGAGGAGAAAATTTTGCGTAAGACTAAAATTGTATGTACACTTGGTCCATCCACTGCTTCTCCAGAAATGTTGAGAAGACTATTGGAAGCTGGTATGGATGTTGCTAGGCTTAATCTATCCCATGGTACTTATGAAGAGCATACGGAAAGATTAGCTAATTTGCGTAAAATCGCTAAAGAACTAGGGCGCGATCTAAATCTAGGAGTTTTACTAGATATTCAAGGTCCAAAAATTCGAATCGGACAAATCGAAGGTGGAAAAGTAGAAGTCAATCAAGGGGACCAAATCATTCTGACTACTGAACCATGTGTGGGTGATGCGAATAAGATTTTCGTAGGTTATGAGCCCCTACCAAGGGCAATGAAACCTGGTAGCATTATCTACATCGATGATGGTCTGATCGAATTAGAAGTAGGCGATGTCCGTGGCAAAGAATTAATTTGTAAAGTAATTACAGGTGGGGAAATTGGTTCTAGAAAAGGTGTTACTCTACCTGGAGTTGAAATAGATCTACCAGCGGTTACTAAGGAAGATATCGAGCACATCCGTTTCGGGGTAAGACAAGGAGTAGACTTTATTGCTGCATCCTTTGTTCGGAGACCAGAACATGTTTTGGAAGTGCGCCGCGTGATTGAAGAAGCTGGTGGAAACATTCCGATCATCGCTAAAATTGAGAGTGATGAAGGATTAAGGAATATCGATGATATTATCAAGGTGTCGGACGGAATCATGGTTGCTCGCGGAGACCTTGGCGTAGAAATACCTTCAGAAGAAGTTCCTTTAGCGCAGAAGATGCTGATTAAGAAATGTAACGAGGCTGGCATCCCAGTTATTACTGCGACTCAGATGCTAGATTCCATGATTCGTAATCCAAGACCCACTCGTGCTGAAGTTACTGACGTAGCAAATGCGATTTTAGACGGCACCGACTGCGTAATGCTCTCAGGAGAGACTGCGATCGGTAAGTATCCTGTGGAAGCAGTAAAAGTTATGGCGAGAATCGCTATCAGGATTGAAAAATCGATCGATTATCGAGCTATCCTAAATGATATGCAAAGTAATAGACGTCAAAGTATTGAAGAATCAATTGCCTTAGCCACCTGTCAAACAGCATTAGATCTAGATGTAAAAGCAATTATTTGTTCTACTCAATCAGGAGCTACAGCCAGATTCATTGCAAATCACAGGCCACAAGCACCAATTCTAGCAGTTTGTCCTTATGAAAACGTTATCAGACAGCTATCACTCTCACGGGGAGTTTACCCAATCTTAGTTGGTAGACCAAGTACGATCGATGAAATGAGCGATATCGCGGTCGAAGCCGCGAAAGCCAAGGGCTTTGTTAATTCTGGGGATATTGTAACAATTACTGCGGGTGTGAAAACGAGTGTCCCAGGCAGTACTAACATGCTTCAAGTCTACCAAGTGGATTAACACTTGTAAATATTGGTGTTAACATATATAATTAACATAGGGTAAATATAGTTAATTTTATCTTAAGGATTTAAAGAATCATCAAGGAAGTATAGAGAAATAAAAAACGGGAGAGGTGTAAATTTGATGGCAGAGAAGCTCTATGGTTATGCTGGGAAACTTCTTAGGGTGTCTTTAACCGATGGCCAAGTCAAAGAAGAGAGCTTAAATACTGAGGATCTTCGCAAGTATTTGGGCGGCGTTGGTTATGGTACAAAGATTCTCTATGATGAGGTACCAGCAGGTGCGGATCCATTGGGACCAGAGAACAAGCTCATTCTTACTACCAGTCCACTGACCAACAATTATATCCCTGGTGGAGGTAGTATCGAGTTTTGTTTTAAGTCTCCATTGACCAATGGCTGGGGAGAGTCAAGATGCGGTGGGGATTATGGTCCTACATTAAGAAAAGCTGGTTATGATTTTTTAGTAGTTGAAGGCAGAGCAGATGAACCAGTATATTTAGCAGTATCCAATGACAAAGTAGAGTTAAGACCTGCTGCCCATCTGGCTGGAAAAACTGTAACAGAAAGAACCGAAATCATTAAGAATGAATTAGGACCTGATTATTTAACGATGGTTATTGGCGTTGGTGGCGAGAATCTTGTTAAATATGCAGGAGTAATGTTCGGTGGCAGATCCGCTGGTCGTTGTGGAGCTGGCGCGGTAATGGGTTCAAAGAACCTGATTGCCATCGCAGTTAAAGGCACCAAAAACGTTGAAATTGCTGATCCAGAAGCTTTGCGTAGTGTTGTTCGTGAAACAATGGCAATCATCCGTAATGATGAAAATGCCCAAGGATTTAAAGAACATGGTACGGTTGGAGATATTCCTGGTGTAGACGAAGCGGGAGACTTACCAACCAAAAACTGGCAATCAAATTCCTGGGGTAAAGGCGAACAGATCTATGATTATTTCTATAATAATAACTTAGTTAGCAATACTGGCTGTTATACTGGCTGTCCAGTGGCTTGCGGACGTTTGGTTGATGTTAAGAGACATAAATACAAGACTCCTAAGCATGATGGAGCGGAATATGAAACTATTGCTGCTTTCACATCCTTCGTTCTAAATGAAAATGTAGATGCTGCAGTTCATTGCTCACATCTATGCAATGAGTATGGAATTGATACTATTTCTACTGGCGCGTGCATAGCGTTTGCTATGGAGTGCTATGAAAATGGACTTTTAGATGAATCTAAACTCGATGGTTTAGAGATTAATTGGGGCGATCCAGATGTTGTTGTAAAATTAGTACACATGATCGCTAAAAGAGAAGGTTACATCGGCGATCTTTTAGCCGAAGGTGTGAAAAGAGCTTCTGATATTCTTGGAGAAGCATCAAAAGAATTTGCAATTCACGGTAAGGGTTTAGAAGCACCTGCCCATGATCCACGTTCTGGTAAAGCTTTGGCTGTTACCTATGGAACTGGAAACCGGGGAATGTGCCATATTCACCCAGTAGAGGCAATGGCATGGGACTCTGGAAAGAAAACATTCGGTTTGGAAAAACACGGTGTGCCTGATCCAGAAACAGTGCATCGCTGGGATGAAGAAGGTAAGGGTACGGTTGTTAAAGTGTTGCAAGACGGAGGAGTTCTACCGGATATTTTCACTACCTGTAAATTCTTCCTCTATGTCGGAGCAACTATTGAAGCTTATTGTAGGATGCTCAGAGCAATTACTGGCTGGGACTTTACCGAAGAGGAATTGCTCCGCATCGGCGAAAGAACAATTAATCTCCAAAGAGTTTATAACTTCCGTGAAGGATTCACTGCTGCAGACGACGATCTACCAAAACGGATGAAGAGTGTTCCGTTATTCGGAGATTATGCTGATAAAGAAGATTGTGCTATCAAAGATTTCCAATCAATGTTGAGAGAGTATTATGCTGCACGTGGTTGGGATGTTGAGACTGGACGACCAACCCCTGAAAAACTCCAGGAACTTGGTATTGAAGTATAGCACGTTCTATGGAGGTGAACCGATGAATATTAAGGTTAAACTCTTAACCACATTCAAAAAGTACGGTGAGGGAAAAATCAGTGAAAACGGAACTATTCCTTTACCGAAAGGAAGCACGTTAAGAGATGTCCTTAAGTATTTCGATATTCCCTTGGATATGCCGAAGGTTTTGTTGGTTAATAAAGATGATCAACAGAATTTGGATCACGAGGTAAATGATGGGGACGAGGTTGTGGTGTTTTCCTTTATTTGCGGAGGATAGTAACAATTTGTTCAAGAAGGCACCTATAGTATAGGTGCCTTTTGAGTAATCGGGGGGAAACTCGATGCAAAGGTATATAAAGAATATGAGTATGTTATCTGCAGAAGAAAATAAACTGATTCGCACCAAAAAGATCGTGGTAGTTGGCTGCGGTGGAATCGGTGGATACATTATTGAATTTCTTGCTAGACTTGGTGTCGGTCATCTAACTGTGATAGATAAGGATGTATTTGAGGAATCAAATTTAAATCGACAATTGCTATCTGAACCGAGTGTACTTGGAAAATCAAAAGTGGAAGTCGCCAAAGAACGAATTGCTGTTGTCAATCCAGATGTTACGGCAGTTCCAGTTCAAACTAAACTGGATCGTTTTAACGGGGTAGATATTCTTAAGGGGCATGATCTTGTGATCGATGCCTTGGATAATAGAGATTCACGAGTGGATTTGCAGATAGTGGCTGAAGAAGTGGGCATCCCCATGATACATGGGGCGATAGCAGGTTGGTTCGGGCAAGTAAGTACGATCTTTCCAGGTGATCGCACGCTCGATTTAATCTATCGCTATTGTTCTGAAGGAGAGGAAAAATCACTTGGTAATCCATCCTTTACGCCCGCTTTGATCGCATCGATTCAAGTGTCTGAGGCACTGAAAGTAATGATCGGTCGTGGAGAATTGTTGCGAAAAAAACTACTGGTTATCGATACATTAGTACAATCGTATGAAGTAATACCGCTGCATTAGGGTTACGTACCTGCGTATACGTTCGTAAACTAATGGTTTAAATACGAATAGTTTTACAGTTTAAAACAGCTTTCAAGGGTGACTTTGAAAGCTGTTTTATTGTGCATGTTTTCCTACATTTTGGGGAAAGTAAGGCATGGGGGTAAGGCTATGGGAAAAATGGAGCGAGGTTTTATAGCAGGGGTTATCGCTGCGATACCGATGAATATTTGGAGTTTTATTTCTTATAATTTATTAAAATTTACCGAAATCCGCTTTCTTGATTGGGCCGCGATCTTTTTATTTGGAACGCTTCCGAAAAGCGGAATCCAAGTAGCAATGGGGTTAGTATTTCACTTTCTCTGGGCAGGTTTTCTGGGCACGATATTTGCCTATATCTTTCCCGAAACAAATGCTCGTTGGTATGTCGGAAAGGCAGTAATATATTCCCTGTTAGTTGCATTCTTTCAATACGCGATTTCGGTTCTATACTCAATTCCCAATCTCAAAATCTTGCCTACCACCACGGTGATAAGTAATCATATCGGTGGTATTATTTGGGGATTCACGTTAGGATGGGTAAGTAAGTGGTTGGTGGGAAGAGAAGTCAAATAGAAGCATAAAGGAAAAGACTTAAATTAAGGCTATTCTCCGTTTTGGGGAATAGCCTTTTTGTGTGTAGTCACTATCGTAATGAGAATAAGGGGAACAATGTCTTTTGGTAAAAAAGAGAAAGAAGTGGATTGCTATTATGTTAAAAAAGTGTAACAAGACGGAATCCTTTTCAAACAATTTGGCAAGGATTACCATTAGTTTTATGGAATATATGTATGGAAAAGAGTCTTTTCGATCTTGTGCTTTTCGCTTCGATTAAAATACTAGAGGTAATTCTCAGTCTTTATTCTAATGGGGTGGGAGTAATGATAAGGAATTTTATTGATTATCAGAATTATTTATTTCAAATCAATAGGAAAGAAACGATTACCACAATCGTCGACTTAGTAATCTTTGTTTCATCATTAGGAGTTCTATTTTCTAATTGGGGCGAAACATTTAGAAATATTCCTCAGAATTGGTTCTTAATTATTGTCTTAATTGGTTCTTTAATAAAGTTTTCGTATGATGTTTACAACATGATTGAAAAAATACGAGGATACCTAGACTTAAGATATGGCGAGATTTTTCAGGGGAAAATCAATTTTAAAGAAATGAAAACTAGCAGAATCGAACGTGACTTAGGTTACGAGATAATTGAGTGTAAGATAAATGATAGTGAGAGTGACTATGCTTTGAATTCACCAAAAATCGATGAGTATATCGCCAAAAACCAATTGATTATCGAAGAAGCCAAGAATAAAGAGAAGGCAATAATAAATTTCATAAGAACAGAGAAAGAAAATACACTCCGTTTTTAAAATGGCAATATCGTTACTCTAAATTCTACGGAAAAGCTTTTTTTAATGAAAAGAAATTATGTTTATCGAAAGATATCGTGCCAGCTACTAACAAACATGTTTACTGCCATAAAGGAACTTATTATGATACATTTCTGACAAACATTATTTCTGGTAAACAGCTTAAATCAAATCAAGACGATTCGATCATTGCGAATGCAGAAGAGTTCTTCCCAATAAAAAGAGGTGCCAATGGAGATTTAGAATTAAAAGACATTTCAAGCTCACTAATGAACAATGAAATCGGTATATCGACATTAGGAATTACATCCGATAATTATCTAGTGATTTGGATACAAAATAGAGCTGCGCAATCCAGTAACGGACTTTTAGTTCCTACAGGTAGTGGCTCATGTGATTGGAAAGACCGAATTGAGAATGACTTTAATAGAACTATTATTTATGCAATGAACAGAGAACTCTGGGAAGAAAGCGGTAAAACCAATCTTTGTAAAACTCATAAAGAAGTTGGCGATACAAAAATCCTTGGTTTTTTCAGATGGGTAATAAAAGGTGGAAAACCAGAATTTGTCGGCTTAACTAAGTTGCATTGCGATCTATTATCACTTTATGCAAACAAAAAAGAGGTTTTCGGGAGAAAAGAATTTCTGATAACGAGAATTGATGATATTGAGGAGATTGTAGAAGAGCTAATAACCGCAGAGAACATTTCTGTGCCATTATTTATGAATTTACTCTGTTTAAAGAGATACTATCAAAACGAGAAAGAGGATCTAGAGAAATTTATATTTAGACATTAAAATTATCAATACAGGAATATGATGGTGAAGCTAATCTTTAAAGCAGGGAAAACCGTTTTAGTGGCTAAATTTGGAGAAAGAACAAATAGTAAAGGGGTTTAGAATGGACTATCAAAAAGTTGTAATTAACGATGGATGGAAGTTCACGCTTAATGATGAGAAACAGGCATTTACCAGAGACTACAAGGATGACAATTGGCAAATAGTTACCCTGCCTCATGATTGGTCGATTCGGTTACCTCTCTCGAGAGAGTATTCCAGTGGAACAGGATATGTACGTGGGGGAACAGCATGGTATCGAAAACATTTTAATCTTCCAGAGTCTTATCGCGGAAAGAAGATTTTCGTGGTATTTGACGGAGTGTACAAAAACAGTCAAGTCTGGGTAAATGGCTATTACCTTGGAAAACGACCTTACGGTTATTCCACCTTTCAATACGACATAAGTGATTTTCTGTCATTTGGAGAAGAAAACGCAAACGTTATTTCTGTGAAAGTTAGTCATGAAGATGTTGCCGATTCACGCTGGTATACAGGTTCAGGGATAACTAGAAAAGTAAGTTTGTTGGTTTATGATAAGGTATTCCCTGCTGAATACGGTATTTTTTTCAGATCTGAAAATGTATCAGACAAGCAGGCAGAAATAGTTGTCGTAAATGAATTAAGTTCAAAAGTTGACTTAACCAATGTTGTGATAGGGAATCGAATTATAGATGCGGCAGGTAAAATTGTTCTAAGTATGGAGCAAAGTACTGATTTAACGAGTAAAGAATTTAAACTTATTGAGAATCAGGGAATGATAAATACTCCTAATCTTTGGTCTCCAAAGAACCCTTATCTATACACGCTTGAAACCTTTGTTATCGACCCAAACAGTGGAGAAAGCTCAGTTATTGATCGACAAAGGGTTGGAATTCGTAGTTTCTTTTTTGATCCAGAACGGGGCTTTTTCTTGAACGAAGAGCAGACGATTATGAAAGGTGTTTGCGTGCACCATGATGGCGGTTGTCTTGGTGCTGCCATGACGAAAGAAGTATGGAGAAGAAGGCTTAAGAAGCTAAAGAAAATGGGGTGTAATGCGATAAGGATGAGTCATAATCCGCATATGCCTGAGTTATATGAGCTATGTGATGAGATGGGATTCTTGGTGATGGACGAAGCGTTTGATGAATGGGAAGCACCAAAAAACAAGTGGCATATCGGGCATAACGTTTATCCACCGAAACATGATGGTTATGCTGAAGATTTTCCTGAGTGGCACGAACGGGATTTAACAGCGATGGTAAGAAGGGATAGAAATCATCCATCAGTGATAATCTGGAGTATCGGTAACGAAATCGATTATCCTAATGATCCGTATAATCATCCATTATTTGAAACTGCAACTGGGAATAACGATCAGAATAAGCCAGTATGGTATTTAAGATACAACCCAAATAGACCAAATGCGGAACGTTTACCAGTAATTGCAGCTCGTTTAGCCAAAATCGTGAAAAAAAGCGATCCAACTAGACCAGTAACAGCCGCTTTGGCTTTCCCTGAACTCTCCACTCAGATCGGGTTTTTGGATCACCTCGATGTGGTTGGCTATAACTATAAAGAACATCTATATGATGAGGATCATCAAAGATTCCCTGATAAAGTGTTTTTAGGCAGTGAGAATAAACATGACTATGAAGCTTGGAAAGCTGTAAGGGATAGGGAATTTATCTCAGCTCAATTTCTTTGGACAGGAATAGATTATTTGGGAGAGTGTGTTGGCTGGCCATATCATGGTTCACCTGCGGGGTTATTGACTACTGCTGGCTTTGAAAAATCTGCGTACTATCTTAGACAAAGTTGGTGGTCTGACGAACCAGTTGTTCATCTTGTAACAGCTAGGTATGATGGTAAGCAAAGACCATGGAAAGAAGTCCATGCTAGCTGGAATTATGTTGCTGGCGAAGAAATCGAAGTGCGCTGTTACACGAATCAATTTGATGTAGAATTATACCTAAACGGAAAACTATGTGAAGACCGATTAGATACCACTGATTACGGATACATAGCGTGGTTGGTTAAATTTGAACCTGGAATCTTGGAAGCGGTTTCAAAACAGGGTACTAATAAACTTGAAACTGTTACTGCTCCAGTAAAGATTGAACTGGTTTCGGAATGTGAACGTACCGATGATATATTGCAAATCGAATTATCCGTGCTAGATGAGCGGGATAGGTTAGTGGTTTCCGACCGTTCAAGGATTACAGTTTTTGTTGAAGGTGGGGAGTTGCTAGGTTTAGACAATGGTGATTTAGCTGACGTGACGGATTATGCAGCAAATTATCGTACAACCTTTGACGGACGCCTAATGATTTACGCTAGACGAACTGGAGAAGCCAAAGTGCGAGTTACTGCTACTAGCCCACATTTACGTTCAGCGGTTATTGAGGTATAAGATTGGCGCAAAAATAATTTTTGAAAAGTGACGTCTGACATTAGACGTCACTTTCTTCATCAAATTTAAAAACCAAAGGACAACACTGAATAGTTGTTTAATTTATATATTAATCTTTGAAAAGAGGAATGATAAAGAAAAAAGAATTTTCAATCCTAATAGTTTGTATGATAATAGGATTTCCGTGATGCTATCATTATTCGGAAACATCTTTTTTCAGCATCCATTTGTGAAGTGACTGTCTTTAGAGGATTTGTGCAAACCGCATTTGAAAGATGTAACGAACGGTTTGATTATGAAGATAAGAGTGCTGGAGCACAAAGGATCTTCTGGGCGTTTAAAATTTTTTACATTTGGAGGAGCGAGTAATGAGAAAGAGATTAGTGTACGTGTTGCTTTTTTTATTGTTAATCGCGACCGTTGCCAGTGCGAACCAAACTGAATTGATGTGGGTAAGGTATACTAGCAAAAAAATCGGTGTAAGCATTGTTGTCCCTAGCAATTGGGACATTATTGAGCAAGTTCCTTTTGTTTTTGATGAATCACTTACAGAGTTAACAGTGGTGATTGTTGCCGACGTTGACGAAGGTGAAAAGTATGTGCCGAATATGAATATTGTAATTGAGGATTTGGATGGTGTTGAAGTAAGTGCGTTGGAAGTAGCGGTATCGGTCAATCTTTTATATCTATTATATGGGTCATCGTACGGAATAAAAGATTATAAAAATTTAGGTATAAGAGAGTTAACAATAGGTGAATTTGACGCATCCCAATTAACCTATGAAATAACAATTCCAAATGGTGATCAATTCCTAAGAGGTAGGCAGGTTTACATACCCGTTGGTTCAAAGTATTATTGTTTAACCTTTACCACCACTACATATCAATGGGATGAATATGAACCGATCTTTAGTGAAATTGTGAATTCCTTTGTTTTGGAATAACGGTGGTTAAAACTGATAATTAGTGAATACTAGGGGAAAGTAGCACAGTTAAATCTATTGAGGTGACATCAGTGTCCATATTTGACAAGATCCGTGATGAGATTATGGCTGATCCGATGAATAAAGACTATACAGAGAAGGGGATCCCGCCGTTATTTAAGGCTTCGAAAGAAGCAAATATTGTTATCGTTGGTCAAGCTCCAGGGCGTCAGGCAGAAGCAACAAGGCTGTTTTGGAACGATCCGAGTGGAGATCGTTTGCGTGAGTGGATGAATGTAACTAGAGAAGAGTTCTATGGTTCTGAGCGGATAGCTCAATTGCCTATGGATTTTTATTATCCAGGAAAAGCTAAAACTGGAGATAAACCACCTCGTAAAGATTTTGCTGAAAAATGGCATCCTCGTTTGTTGGCCGAAATGCCTCAAATTAAAACCATCATTTTAGTGGGAAGCTACGCCCAAAAATATTACTTGGGCGAAAGGTGCAAGGAGAATTTAACTGAAACAGTGAGAAACTATCGAGAGTATCTACCAAATTATTTACCGCTAGTGCATCCTTCGCCACTTAATATTGGCTGGCTAAAACGTAATCCTTGGTTTGAACGTGATGTTATTCCTGTTTTAAGAGAAATCACTTCTATTGTAAAGAAACATGATGAGTGAAAAAACAGAAAGATTATGAGATGCAATGGGCTTATATTAAACCCAATATGTTAGGAAAAGCGGTTATTCGAATAAATATCTAAGAAGCAGCCGTTTTTATGTGTTTAGTAAAACAAGACAATGCGCATAAAAAAATACCAGAAGTTTATTTTCCCTATATTCCACTCGGGATATAGGGAAATTTGCTTTTAGCATGGATAATCTGATATCATTTAATATGGAGTTATATTTAAAAATAAAGGACTTAGATAAAATGAGTGTAAAGCATCAAGAAATTGCACACCAGGGGGATGAAACACAAGCCGACTTAAAAGGAGCTGCTACATCAGCCTTAGATTTAGTTGAAACAGGCGATGGTTTAAACTACGGTGGCGATGAACGTGTAACTAAAGACCTGCCGACAGGGGTTAGTTCCAAAATGTTATACAAAGATGTAGTTAGGATCGCTTGGCCTTCGTTTGTTGAATTTATGCTTACGCATTTAACTTCTATGGCTGATATGATGATGGTTGGGCAGTTGGGATCATGGGCGATAGCCGCAGTAGGTTTGACAACGCAACCCAAATTTTTGTTAAGCTCAATGTTTATGGCGATGAACGTGGGTGCTACAGCTTTAATCGCTCGTGCAAGAGGTGCTGGTAATCAAAAACAAGCCAACTTAGTTCTTCGGCAAGCGATTGTATTAACAACGGTTTTTTCGTTGATTTCAGCAATCATAGGTTATATTTATGCTGAACCGCTAATTAAGTTTATGGGGGCTTCTGATCAACAAACTCTCATGGGCGGTACAGTATATTTTCGGATTCAAATGATCGGATTAGTATTCGTTGCCTTAACTAGTACCTTTACTGCTGCTTTGCGGGGAGTGGGAAACTCACGAATCGCAATGATGTACAACATGTTTTCTAACTTGGTCAACGTGGTATTAAACTATTGTTTGATCTATGGAAAATTTGGTTTTCCACGATGGGAAATTGCTGGAGCGTCATTAGCAACCATTATCGGACAAACTGTTGCCTTTTTGATAGCATTGTTTGTCTTGCTACGTGGAAAAAACTATGTCAAACTTGAGATTCGAAAAGGATTCAGACCTCACCTTAACACGCTCAAGGGTATTGTAAATATTGGAGTCCCAGCTTTAATCGAACAATTAGTGATGCGCGCTGGTGTGATCATCTATGCTAGAACGGTAGCGAGTTTAGGAACCGTTGCCTATGCCACCCATCAAATCGGAATGAATATTCAGGCAATGTCGTTTATGAATGGTCAGGCATTTGCTGTATCAGCAACAGCATTAGTTGGGCAAAGTTTGGGTAAGAAACGGCCTGATATGGCGCAGGCTTATGCCCGACGTACCAGACAGTTAGGGATGGCAATATCGATCTTACTAGGTTTAACCTTCTTTTTCTTTGGTGAGTTCATTGTCTCGCTCTACAGCAATGAAAGTGAAGTGATTGCAATGGGCGCTAGGATTTTGCAGCTTGTTGCTTTGATTCAACCGTTTCAATCATCCCAATTTATTCTTGCAGGTGCTCTAAGAGGTGCAGGAGATACAAGGGCGACAGCAATTATTTCATTCTTGACAGTTTTACTGGTTAGACCGACATTTGCTATTGTGAGCATTAATTACCTGGGTTGGGGATTAATGGGTGCTTGGATCGCCTTGGTTGCGGATCAAATGCTGCGGTCGGGTTTAGTCCTACTTCGATACAACTCTGGTAAGTGGAAGAGTGTAAGAGTTTAGCAATATGTCGCTAGGTCTTATACGGAAAGAAAGTGACCAACAATAAGCCGGATTTTCAAGGTAGTCCCAAAGTTAGCACTAAGGGACTACCTTTTAGTTAAACTGAGAATTAGAGCAGGTTGCGATGAATCGCGGTTACTATCTATTTCAGGTGTTCCTGGTTAGTTTGATTAGGTTGGCTATCAAACGGTAAACAATGATTGTGTACAATGCTGATATGCCACGTATTGCAATTTATTATGTACTGTGGGAAAGAACGCACTAGAAAGTTTCGATTTGTCAAAAAACACACCGCTTAAATCTCACCAGCTTGGATATCGCTCGTCATACCAATTAACCGCAATGCTTCAGTGAGCGCATCTTCTGCGGGAACTTCTATATCTGGAATCAACGGTAGATCTCGTTTGGAAACGTCTGGTCGTAGAAAATACTTGTAGGATACGGTAAATGCCAATCCTGCATTGGGCGTTTGAAAATATAGAACATCGCCATAGCTTGAGGGCATGTTGCCAGGGCTCTCACCGATTACTTTACCCAATCCGTTGTCCGAGATTAACACCGCAAAATCCATCGCTGCGCTGAAGGTATCCGAGCTGGTCAACACATAAACATCCCCTGTAAAAGCCGGCTCAAGCCGTGGATTTTCTTGTTGTCGCGACTTGTTTTTCCATATGATTGGACCTTCGCGTACTTCCGTAGTCATGGTTAAATAGCTATCTACTGGTAGGTAGCGGACAAATTCATTTGCAACCCGAGAATCGCCTCCTGGATTTCCTCTTAAGTCCACAATCACGCTAAGGATGTCATTGTCCTGAACTTGCATAAAGAA
Organism: Bacillota bacterium; assembly: GCA_012728115.1. GTDB lineage: Bacteria > Bacillota > Limnochordia > Darwinibacteriales > JAAYFS01 > JAAYFS01. The sequence continues at coordinate 38,808 of JAAYFS010000042.1, forward strand.
ATCCAAAAGCCCTTCCTTATATTCTTCATTATATACACAGTGGTACAAGGAGAAAATCCCCACACCAGCGGCCAAATCTAGCACATATTCGAAATCCCCTTCGGTTTTATCCGCTCCGTCTTCGATTCTCTCATGCAAAGAAAACCCTATTGTTATATGATCGCTGTTCTTTGTGTCAGCTAATACGATCGAAATTTCCCCCTCTGTATCCACCCCCAGAAAAGACAGGTATTCACCGCGGGTTAAGCGTGAAGCAAAGGAATGCCTTGCCCATGCCTCCAGTTCGAAGGAAAACTGCTCAAGGAATTTTTGGTAGAGGTCGGCAACAGCAATTCCTCCGATTTGAACCACGGCATAGCTGGAATATTGGCTTCCGAGGCAATAAAGTGTATCTTGCTCCCATCTAAAGGACAGGGGCAGATGTTTCCCATCCAAATATTCGACCCCCACGGAGGTGTGGGCATCGCCTAGAATTGCGAGCAGGCGTGCGGCGCTCTGCCATAGCGACAGAACTGATACCCCTGGGGACGCAGTTAATCTCTGGCGTTCCTTTTTGTACTCGGTCTGCATCTTATCGGGGAGGCCATGAATACAAGCTGGGTGGCGCTCTTTCAAGCGAGCCACGATATAATCAAGATCCGCGACTGCTTGGGGACCAGATAAAATAGTGTCAAGCCTTTCCGAGGGGCGAAATGCAGACACCGTACCACGATAAGGGTTAAACCAAAACTGCCGCACTCCAAAAAGGGAGATTCCGCCTAGCGCCAAAACACACAGGAGGATTAAGATGTGTTTTATCCATTTTCTTTTCATGTTTCATCACCATCCAAAACAATCGATTTTCGTTTCTGGTGCACGGGTTAGACTTCGAGTTTCTTGCCAATTTTCCTGTGGGGATTAGGCTATTATGGATTTACCATTAGAGAGCGTTTGCAAAAAATAAAAAAATTACCAGGAAGTGGATATTGAAAAGGAGAAAAGAAATTTCCAGTCGAAGAATTATTACGTTATCAGCATTTATTTCCAGAAAACCATAAAGAGGGAAGGTTAGGACATATGAACTACGTTCATCGAATAGTACGGTTATTTGCCCTTACAGTGATATTCATCGTACTGCTTTCGAGTTCATCGCTGAGTTCCTCGGAATTGCGTGTGGAGCAAATTGGCGATAGGTTCAATGCTGGCGAAGGGTATATGGAGATGTATGGGCCCTTGGTTTTTATGCATCTCAAAGGCACTCCTTATGAGATGGGGCTTCAACATGGAACGTTGCTCGCATATTTATATTCGGAAGATTATTTGCTGAAAATGAAGGACGAGCTCGATCTATTTAAAGCCCAGGCTTCTGGCTTTGAACAGCTTGTTCAGACTTTTAAAAAATTCTACTTTCAGTACAAGATGGCTCCTTGGATTCTTAGAAATATCCCAGAGGATTTGTTTCAAGAACTAGAGGGTATTGTCGCTGGAGTGAGTGGTGGCAAAAATACTGATCCCATGGAAGTAATTATCGCCAATGTATCCCAGGATCTAGGCATGACATTTGGCTGTACTTCTATAGTGGCTTTTGGTGAGGCAACAGCCAACGGATCCTTATACCATGCCCGTAACCTCGATAATCTGTCCATGGTTGATTGGGCGCAATATGGCTATGTAGTGGTCTATGAACCAGATTACGGGTATCCATTTATAACCCACATATACCCAATCTATGCTGGTACTATGCAGGCTATGAATAACCAAGGAATTACCGTCTCCATGAATTACTCTTTGGTGGATCAGGAAGATAATTCACTTGATGGTATGGCCATGGTGTTTCTGATGCGTCAAATTGTGCAACATGCATCAACTTTAGACGAAGCCCTTGAGATTGTACTTAGTACACCACGAACTTTCGGTATGAATATCTATCGTGATTTCGGATAGCAAGATTCCTGATGCAGTAGTGCTAGAGGTGGATACAAGCCGTTATGCCATCAGGAGGGCCAAGGATGGATTGCTATCTGCGACAAACCAGTATAACACCGAGTATATGCGGCAGTTCCAAGCCTCGGGATGGCTATCGTCTGCACGTCGTGAAGAAAGGCTTGGTCAGTTCTTTTCCGACAATTACGGAGATATTTGTATTGAATCTATGGTAGAGTTGCTGCGGGATCGGGGTGAGCCTGGCAGTGCTGAATATGGAGGCCTCTTGGAGGGAATCAACAATGCTGGTTCTATGTTAAGTTGTGTGTTTTCCCCCGAGGAGCAGATGATGTGGATTTCCATTCCAGACGAAGGGCGTGGATCCCCAGATAGCGAATTCTATGCCTTTAGCCTTACTAAAGCCTTAGCTGGCGAGGACCCTGCTATCTTCTCTCGAAACATTAAACCAACCAAAGAGGATTACAATCTTGCTAACTGGCTACTTGTCCGAGAAGCAACACTTGCTTATTCTCAAAATGAATTGGCTGCTACCCTAGAATATCTCGAACAGCTTGATCCCGAATTTACCGATGCTGAGGCGGTAGTGAACCTGAGAGCTCATACCTATCTGCGGCTGGGAAATCAAGCACAGACCAAACATAATTTCCAGATGTTGGCAGAAAGACCCTATGTTACTGAACCTTTCTACCTGCTCCAAGCTTTGATCATTCTCGGATCTATCCATGACAATTCAGGGGATCGAGCTGCTGCAATAAAGTGCTATCAAGCGGCCTTGGAGATAGAGGTCTCCGATTTGGCTGGCGACTCTGCGTTTTACCAGCAGCTGGCTGAGGTGGGCCTGCGAAGACCCGTCTATCTAGAGTCCTCTGGTTCATCCTACTATTTTACGACTAGAGATAGTGCCATTACTCGATTTCTTAAAGCTCCCCAGGTTATCCCGAGCAATGATGTCGATTCGTTCAGCCAGTATGATGGTATGCAAATAGTCAATGTTCGAATTCTGGGAGTCCACGAGACAAATGAAAGGATCGTTTCCCAGATTGTCCGCCTTAGACCAGGTTCGCAGTTTAGTGCTTCTCAGTTTGCATCTGGAAAGAGACGCCTCGATGCCCTCGGAGCACTCGATCAAGTCCAAATGCATGTAATTCCCATAAGCGAAGATGCCGTGGATATCGTTGTCAGGCTCAGTGAGGGGTTTGGCTTTTACTTAGACCCTGTTCAATTTGTGATAGAGAACATATTGAACCTTTCACAAAAGACTATAGCAATTCGATACTTCAATGTAGCAGGAACATTAGCGTCTATCGGTGGAGAATACAGTTTTGGGCCGAGCCATCGTAGAGCGGTCTACCTGACATTCCCGTTGGGGCCCTGGCCTATTACCATGCGTTATCAGTCATATACAACGAACACCAAGCTCGATTGGGGTAAACATGAGGGAAGTCAATATAGCCTTGAGAGGAAGGACGCTTCTGTTAGCAGCAATATGCCTGTTGGGCAAAATAGTGCAGTAGGCCTCACACTGGGATATTCACAGAGTTATGTTACTAATATCAGTACAAACACAGGCTTAGATGTACCTAGCGATGAATATGTGACCCTAGCCACAACAATCCAAACAGGTTTACCAGGCACCACCACATGGACCCAAGGTGGGACTTCTGTGCAGGCTGGTGTTGCTATCCTAGCAAATAGACAGGACCTTCAAGAGAATTTTACCAGCTTGCATATTAAAGCGAAGAATCAGACCTATCTTGGAAAAGGTTTTGTTGCCAATATAGAAATCAATGGCGCGTGGACCCAAAGTGGGACCCCCTTTGATCGGAGGCTTCGTTTGGGTGGTAATGGGCAACTAGGGGCAAATTCCCCCATGTTTGTTGGAGAGATGAATCTGTATTCTATGCTGGAAATACAGCGTTACTTCACCTATGACTTAGCGGCTCATGTTAATTATGAGGTAGCAAAGATTTGGGAAGATGCAGCTGATCGAGATCGAAGTACCTCGCTTCATAGTGTCGGAGTGGGCTTAACCTACCAAACTCCTATAGGTTTACGGGTTAGGGCACAGTATAGTAAGAATTTGAGCTTAGCAGATACCCACAGCTTTAGTATTGGGTTTGTCAATCCCTTTTAAAATGGTTAGTCCATCGTTTTTCATAAGCTTGCGGAGGCGCACATTATGAGCAGTGGTGAAAATGAGTTTATTAAACATGGGGAGTTATCTCTAGTGAATGGACAACATTAATCGAGTTGGTACGAGATAAATCAAGATAAAAGGAGTGTTAGCATGTCAAGATCTTTAGGTAGACTATTTCGTGGTTTGTATCAGGTTGGCGCGGTAAAGAGAACCATCATTATCTGGCTATTTCTTCAGTCTTTGCTCTGGATTTTTTTCGCAGTAGGATATTTGGTTGAGCCTAGCTCGTGGATAAATGTGCAGACGATAGAGCCTTCTAGCGCAGCGGTTGGTGGGTTGGCTGCCACAGTAGGATATATCGTTGTAAGAAACTCCATCGTACTG